>NZ_BSNL01000001.1:2580424-2902977 GCF_030159975.1 Sulfitobacter pacificus | reverse complement strand
TCAAGCCGCGCCAAGAGACCGGCCTGGGTTTTGACGTGCTCTGACACGGCTTGGTCGATCAGGCTTCGGCCCGCCTCTGTCAGCTGCACCACGGCTTTGCGTGCATCCTTGGGGTCAGCGGTCCGGCACACCAATCCTGACTTTGCCAATTGGTCAATACGGTTGGTCATTGTCCCTGAGGTGATCATCATCGAAGACATCAATTCGCCAGCAGAAAGCGCATGTGGGGGTGTTCGGCGCAGGGTTGCCAAAACATCAAAACCCGCAGCATTCAGCCCGTATTTCTCAAAGGTGACGCTCATCTCGCGGTTAAATATCTGAGCGACCCGTTTAAAGCGCCCGAGGGGACCCATCGCGCGCACATTCAAATCCGGGCGGGCCGCATTCCACTGAGCAAGAATTTGATCAACTGCATCCATATGAAAACACTAGCAAGAATTTATCTTGACCTCAAGGGATTTAATATTACCTTGACGTCAAGATAATGGAGATTCCCATGCCACAACGTACCGACCTCTTTCTTACGGCGCTTGCCCCGGCCATCTGGGGAAGCAGCTACATCGTCACCACCCAAATGCTGCCGCAGGACATGCCGCTGACGGTTGCGATGCTGCGGGCGCTGCCTGCTGGGCTTATCCTTCTGGCATGGACGCGGGTGTTTCCGCCGATGGGGTGGTACGGGCGTGTATTTATCCTTGGAGCGCTTAACTTTTCGATTTTCTGGGCGATGTTGTTTGTTGCGGCCTACCGCCTGCCCGGTGGCCTGGCGGCAACTCTTGGGGCGGTTCAGCCGCTTTTGGTTCTTTTGCTCGCGCGATTTGCATTGGGCCGTGAGATGAACGCCCTGGGGATTGCTGCCGCGCTGGCCGGGTTGGTTGGTGTTGCGCTGCTGGTTCTGGGGCCGAACGTTGCTGCAGATCCCGTCGGCATTCTGGCGGCTTTGGCGGGGGCAGCCTCAATGGCTGCGGGCACGGTGTTAACCCGAAAATGGCAACCACCGGTGTCTGCCCTCAGCTTCACCGCGTGGCAGTTGGCCGCTGGTGGTCTGTTGCTTTTGCCGTTTAGCCTGTTGCTTGAACCGGCCTTGCCAAGGTTAACCGCCACAAACATTGCCGGATTTGCATGGCTTGGCCTGATCGGTGCCGCACTGACCTATTTCCTATGGTTTCGCGGCATCGCTAAATTTGGACCCGCAACAGTCACCGCCTTTGGGTTTCTCAGCCCCCTGACCGCAGTCTTGCTGGGCTGGGCCCTGCTGGGTCAGGTCATGACCCCGGTTCAAGGGATCGGCGCGGCCATCGTCCTCGCCAGTGTCTGGATGGGGCAACGGGCAGGGCGCAGCGCCACCGAAATATCGCATAAATCGGGAATAATAGTATGAAAATTATCGTTTTTGGCGCAACCGGCGATGTCGGGCGCAAGGTTGTTGACGCGGCATTGGCACGCGGTCATCAGATCACCGCACTTGGTCGTTCAGAGAGCAAGCTGGCGACCTTGCCATCGAAGGCGCAAACCATTTGCACCGATCTTCTCTTGGCCGAACATTCTATTGCCGGGAGTGTGGCTGGGCATGACATGATCATCAGCGCCCTGCGGCCCGATGAAGGACAAGAAAGCCTGCTGGTTACGTTAACTGAAAAGGTGCTACAGGTTTCATTGGCCACCGGTGTTCCGGTGATTGTGACAGGCGGTGCTGCCCTGCTCAAACTGGCGGATAGTTCTGGGCATACGGTTTTGAGCGCCCCGGATTTCCTGCCCGATGCGGTGCGCCCTGTAGCAGAAGCATGCGCCAAGCAGGATGCGTTGTTGGAAAACTCATCGGAGGTTGCATGGACCTGCCTCAGGCCGCCAGCCATGCTTTTGCCCGATCAGCGCAGTGCAGAATATGCATTTGGTACTGATACATTGGTCACGGATGCCGCTGGCGATTCACAGATTTCGTACACAGATTTTGCCGCTGCAATGCTGGATGTGGCGCAGAACCGCCACGGGTTTGCACGCCGGATCACTGTCGGCTGGATTGACCCGGCACCTTAAACCCTCGCCGCCTAGTTCAGTGGGCATCTCTTTGTCGAAAGGACAAAACATGACTAATCCATCGCTTCTTTTGATCAGTGGCTCTCTTCGCCGTGCCTCTTTTAACCGGATGCTGGCCGCAGAGGCAGCCCGGCATTTTGGCGCGAAACAGGTTTGGGCGGACCTTGATCTGCCCCTGTATAACGGGGATGTGGAAACCGCTGACGGAATCCCCCAAGCGATTGAAATGCTTGCCGAACAGATCGGCGCTGCGGATGCGGTTGTGATCTCAACGCCTGAGTATAACCAATCCCTGTCCGGCGTTTTGAAGAACATGCTTGATTGGGTCAGCCGGGTGGAAACCAACCCTTGGCAAGGGAAACCGGTGGCGATCATGTCTGCGGCAGCGGGACGTGCGGGCGGGGCACGTGCGCAATATGCGCTTCGCCTCGCGCTGAACCCGTTTCAGCCCCGGTTGCTTACCGGGCCAGAGGTTATGATGGCGAACCCACAAGCAGAATTTGGTGACACCGGGCGGCTGCAGGACGGACTTTATCAGAAGCTGCTGGTGCAGTTGATGGGAAAACTGCGTGATGAGGTGCGGAGCGCACGGGCCGTGCAACAGGATGGGTAAGATGTTTGACTACACACTGGTGCATTGGCTTTCATTTCTGACGACAGCGGCGATTGTCGTGGCCACACCCGGACCTGATTTGGCAAGTATTCTTAGCCGCACAATCCGGGGTGGTCGCACATCGGGGTTGGCGGCACTGGCAGGTATGTGTGGGGGTGCAGCTGTTCACGTTATTTTGGTGACATTTGGATTGGGCACATTGATTTCATCATCTACCGTTGCCTTGGCCGCCCTGAAATGGATCGGCGCGGCCTATCTTATCTATCTTGGTACCAACGCGCTATTTCCGCGAAACTCCAGGAGGTCCAAGGCGCAGGATAGTCACCAAAGTAAAACTGCCAACTGCTTTCGTGATGGGATGTTGATCAATCTACTGAACCCCAAAGCGATTTTGTTTTACGTGGCCTTCCTGCCGCAATTTGTGGTGAAGGGGCAGGGGCCGGAGGCGCTTCAGCTTGTTCTGCATGGTGGTTTGGTGATCGTATTGGCCGTTGCAGTCTATCTGCCTGTTGTTGTTTTTGCGGGTTGTGTGAAGACGCGTGGTGCAGGAGTGGGCCGCTTTGGGGGCGTTCTGGAGCGGTTGATGGCCATCACCTTGATCGGTTTAGGGGCCAAAGTGGCAACATCAGGCTAGGTTTTGCCCACTGACGCCGAACCTTTACGGCGAAGGCCGTAGCAAATGGACACCGACCGGGATGAACCAGTCATATCTGGAAATGTCAGTGGCAGGTTTGGCGAAAATCTTGATAAGCTGGGCCGGGGTGCAACGCTGATTGCGCTGGGCACAAGAGATTGTATGCGCGATGGATCATCCGAAGCTGGCCGCAATAGCCGTTGTTCTGCATGATGATGCGGTCCTTCTTGTGCGCCGCAAGAATGAACCGGATGCCAACCTATGGGGATTTCCCGGCGGGCATGTGGATTTTGGCGAAACGGCCAAGGCTGCCGCCGCGCGTGAGCTTTTTGAAGAAACTGAAGTTATTGCAGAACCGTTGGAGTATCTGACCAATCTGGACATCATCGTCCGTGATCAAGCGGGGGCGGTTACCTTTCATTACCTGTTGGTTGCGGTCCTTTGTAGATACAAATCGGGCACTCCCTGCGCCCATGACGACGTCCACGAAGCGGTCTGGGTCGACTGCAGCACGGTTTTTCAAAAGACACTGCCGATGAGCGGGGACGTCGATATGATTTTGCAAGCGGCACTGGATCGGAGATGCCAAAGAGAAGGAGGTTAGCGTCCGGACCGCCACACCTTAAGAAGAAACACGACGGGCTTTATGCCCCGCTCCAATCCAGGACCACTTTCCCTGACTGGCCCGACTTCATCGCCGCGAACCCTTGTTCGAAATCGGCAAGGGCAAAACGATGGGTGATCACGCCAGAGACGTCCAGCCCATTTTGCAACATGGCAATCATCTTGTACCAGGTTTCAAAAATCTCGCGGCCATAGATGCCTTTCAGGGTGATGGCCTTGAATACAATCCGGCTCCAATCGACGGGGCTTTTGCCGGGTGGAATACCCAGCAAGGCAATACGCCCGCCCATCACCATGGCCTCTACCATCTGGTCAAGGGCTTGTTGATTGCCGGACATTTCCAGCCCAACGTCGAATCCTTGCTTGATCTTCAAGGGCGCTAGAACATCCATCAGATCCTCTTTTGCGACATTTACCGGGGTGACATCCGCCACCTTGGCCGCCAGATCCAGCCGCTCCTGATTAATGTCGGTGATCACGACATTGCGCGCGCCCGCATGGCGGGCAACCGCTGCCGCCATAATCCCAATCGGCCCGGCACCAGTGATCAACACATCCTCGCCCAGCAGATCGAATGACAGGGCGGTGTGAACGGCGTTGCCCAATGGATCAAGGATGGCACCGATGTCATCGCTGATCTCGTCGGGCAATGGCACCACGTTGAACGCAGGCAGGCGCAGATATTCGGCAAAAGCACCCTGCTCGTTCACGCCAATGCCGCGGGTTTCTGGATCAAGATGGAACTTGCCGCCGCGGCTTTGGCGGGATTGTTTGCCAATCAGATGCCCCTCGCCGCTACACCGCTGGCCCAGCTGCAACCCTTGGACATTGCGCCCGATCTCGACAATCTCACCGGCAAACTCATGTCCAGTGATCAAAGGTACGGGCACGGTTTTCTGCGCCCATGTGTCCCAGTTCCAGATGTGGATATCGGTGCCGCAGATGCCGGTCTTGTTGATGCGGATCAGCACGTCATCCTGCCCGATTTCCGGCACTGGCGCGGTTTGCAGCCAGAGGCCCTCACGCGGGTGTGCCTTGACCAAGGCGTTCATTTCATTGGTCATTTCAAAACACCCACCGCTTTGCCCGCAACTTCAAAAGCGGTCAGAGCGCGGTCCAGATCATCAAAGCTCAGCGTCGCGTTCATCTGGGTGCGGATGCGGGCCTGACCGCGCGGCACCACGGGGAAAAAGAAACCGCTGACATAGACACCTTCCTCAAACAGACGCGCGGCCATTTCCTGTGCCAGATGCGCCTCGCCCAGCATCACGGGGATGATCGGATGTTCCCCCGGCAACAACTCAAACCCCAGTCGGGTCAACCCGGCCCGCCAATATGCGGCATTTTTGAACAACTGCGTGCGCAGGCTATCGCCCTCTTCAACCAGACGGATGGCCTCGATCCCGGCGGCCACAATGGCAGGCGGCAGGGAGTTGGAGAACAGATAGGGGCGGGCACGTTGGCGCAGCAGGTCAATAACGGGCTGCGGGCCAGCAATATAGCCCCCCACCGCGCCGCCAAGGGCCTTGCCCAAAGTGCCGGTCAGAATATCGACATCAACGCCAAAATGCGCAGGTGTGCCCGCGCCCTTCGGCCCCATAAAGCCGGTAGAATGGCAATCATCCACCATCACCAAAGCACCATAGGCTTCAGCCAGTTTGGTGATTGCGGGCAGATTGGCAAGGTAACCGTCCATGCTAAACACACCATCCGTCGCGATCATGATGAACCGTGCGCCGTCCGCCTTTGCCGCCTTCAGCTGGGCCTCAAGGTCGTCCATGTCGGAATTGGCATAGCGATAGCGTTTGGCCTTGCACAAACGGATGCCGTCAATGATCGACGCATGGTTCAGCGCGTCAGAGATAATCGCATCTTCCGGTCCCAAAAGCGGTTCGAACAAGCCACCGTTGGCATCAAAACAGGCAGCGAAAAGGATGGAATCATCCTTGCCCAGAAACTGTGCGATACGGGTTTCCAACGCGCGGTGCAGGTCCTGCGTACCGCAGATGAAGCGGACCGAGGCCATGCCAAACCCTTTGTCGTCCATCGCCCCCTTGGCTGCTTTGATCAGTTCAGGGTGGTCAGCAAGGCCAAGATAGTTATTGGCACAAAGGTTGATCACGGGCTTGCCACTGGCGGTGACATGGCCCGCCTGCGCCGAGGTGATCAACCGCTCGCGCTTGGTCATCTTTTCAGCGTCAATCTGCGCCAGCGTGTCGGTCATATGGGTCAAGAATACAGCGGTCATGGAATCCTCCGTTTTACGGGATTCTACATGCCGGATTAATTTCCGCAATAGCGGATTTACGCAAAGTTAGAAACTTATCCGTAATAGTGGATGTCCGCTACGCACCGTTCACAACCAGAAAGCAACGTGCCGGTCCATCGGCCGTGATCCGATGGGCAACATCTGCGGGATATCGTGCGGTGTCACCTTGCGACAGCGCCTCGACCGCATCACCACTTGTCACAGTCAGCCTGCCTTCGATCACAGTCAGATGTTCACGCGCGCCTTGGGCATGAGGCAGGCTATCCAACATGCCGTTCTCCTGAAACCGCAGCTCGTAAACTTCGTGCCGCCCGGCCTCTTCCGGCGGAGATAGAATGCGGATCGAACATCCCGCGCCATGTTTTTCAATTGTCGGGACATTGCCGTTGCGCAGCACTTCGATCTTGCTTTCCAGCCCATCTTCCAGAAGGCCAGCAAAATCAACCTGAAGCGCCTTGGTCAGGTTCCAAAGGGTCGAGATCGTCGGGGAGGATTCGCCGCGTTCGATCTGGCTGACCATACTGCGCGATACACCCGAAAGTTTGGCGACAGCATCCAAAGACAGACCTTTGGCGCGGCGTGCGTCCTTCAGACGGGTGGGGAGAAGTGATAGTATTGCGTCGGTGTTTTCCATAATAGCGGACGTTACCGAAAAGCCGTCAGGCGCTGCAAGGTGGAAAATCTGGTTGTTTCAGTCTAAGGTATTTTCGCAAACCTGCCGGCGTCTTAGTCGCAATAGGTTTGACCATTATAGGTGAAACAACTGGAGCTGGACTTGGGGGCAGACCGCCTGCGGGCGGTTGTCGCTTGCGGGGTATAACACTGCCCCCTTGAGGAAAGCCGCTGACCCTTTGCACAGGTTTTGCGCTGGCATGCACCATTGATCAAATTCTCGGTGACTGCGCAGGTCAGCGGGCAAATCCTGCCCTCAAGCTGTTCGGCGTGATGCAACAATGCTTCGGTCGGCTCCAGACCTGCAATTTTGGCAGCGGGCGCATGTTTGGCCAAAAGCGCCAGAGCAGCGCGGCTTTTTCGGCCCCAGATCCCATCCGGCGCGCCTGCATTGCACCCAAGGCGGTTCAGTTCTGTTTGCAGCCCCCGTGCCAATTCGCGTTTGTCGGGTTGTTCAACCTGGGGCGGGGTGGCAGCGGCCTCAGGCTTTTCCGTGCCGTCCGGGGTGACAGAGGACAGTTCGATTTTGGGGGCGGGGTCTGGTGTGGCTTGAGGGGCAGGCGTGGCTGGCTTTGAGGTTGAAACCGGTGGAACCGACGCGGGAAGGGCGGATTGCGCGGGTTTGTTCTGAAAGATGAAACTGCCGGTGAGGGATGAGCTGCTCCACGGGATTTGCTGTCCGCCGGTTTTTTGCATCACATCACGGCGGACGCTGCGCATCATGATTTCCACATCAAGATCCGGCGTTGCAATATGATCCAGCAAGGCATCGGTAAATGGGGAATGACGCCCCACACCATCCAGCGCCACATTTCCGGGTTGAGTAGCATAGGCTATCAGCGTGCCAACACCTGTCTCTACCGGGGCCAATCCGCGACCCACAGCAACAGAGCGTGTTCCCATGTTCAGCGACAGGTTTCGCGCCATTGGATTGTCACGGCAGGCATCTAGGAAAATCAGATTGGTGCGGTTTTCACGCTCCATAAAGCCGATGATATCATCAAGGGTGACCGTTTCGAATTTCAGATCGGTTTCATCGCGGATGTTTGCATCGACCGGCACCAGATAGTTGATGTTTCCCACCTCCAACCCGTGCCCGGCATAATAAAGCACAGCTGCATCAGCATCTTGGGAACCCCGTGCAAAATCACGGATCAGTTCTTCGAATGCACTGCGGGTCAGGTCGTAGCCATCAAAAACATCAAAGCCCAAGTTGCGCAATGCGGCGGCAACTGCTTCTGCATCGTTGCGGGGGTTTGCCAGGGGTTGAGTATTTTCATATTGCGCGTTGCCGACCACCAGCGCCACGCGCTCTGCTTGTGCAGCGGTTGTCATAGACAGCAGCACCGCGGCAAAGAGTAGGGCGGCGTACCATTGTGCAATTCCGCTAAGCTTGTGCATCGCGCCAACCTAAATGTCATTTGACTTTCTATCGGGATGGGGCAAGCCTAACCGCAACCACAAGCAGGTGTCGATAAACATTTGACGAAGGGGGCGCCGGATGAAACCGCGCAGATCAAACTTGAGGCGTCTGACCATCGCCGGGGTAGCTGTTGGCATGTTTTTCGCCGCCGCCCAAAGCGCCACTGCACAAAATACGCGATATCTGGACCGGCGTGTCGCTGCGGGCAAGCAGATGGAATTTCAATGGCTGAACTATGATGAGAGAACCTGCAAGGATCGCGGTTACCCAGAGCTGATTGTCAACTCCAAGCCGTCATTGGGATCCTACCGCACGAAACGCCGGAAATTCACCCAGCAAAATGGACGGTGCAAGGGTAAGAAGCTTAGCGTTTTGTTGGTCTATTATGTGGCCGGTCGAAAGAAGGGCAGCGATCGTTCCTCTTTCACCATTCGCGGCTCCAGTGACATACGAATTCACCTCAAGGCGCAGGTGTACTGAAAGCAGGCAGTGATTGCGGCGCAAGGGGCCAGATCAGTCGCTCATAAAGAAACAGGGCATAGTTTCACATCTGGCGGCTTGGCCTGTGCGGGCAAGCTATCAGATTTTTGGCCCAAGAAGCGACAAATCGGGATCTGTGGCGGTTAATATTCCCGCCCCCTGAATGCCATCCCACCATGTGTTCAACGCCGGGTACGTGCGCAGCAGCATGTGGCCTTCCTCAGCGCGCACAAAGTAGTCGATCATCGGGGCCAAATGACAATCTGCAAGGGTGCAGCCCTGCCCGTTCAATATCAGCCCTTCCTTGGCAAACCGCTCTAGGCTTTCCAGGACTTTGTGGGATGCCTCAAGACCCATGCTGATTTCGGCCTCGTCAACCGGTGCCCCCTCCAAGGGTGCGAAAACGCGGTTGGAAAAGACTTGTCGTACCATCGGCAAATAGCCGTAGTTATCAATGATTGTAATTGTTTGATCTACCCTTGCCCGGGCTTTGGCAGTTTCAGGCATCAAGGGGTTTGCCGGGAATGTGCTGTCCAAATAGCGGGTGATCGCCTGAGTTTCGAAGATGCTGAAAGTGCCATGCGTCAGCACCGGCACACGGCCAAATGGATGCTGGTCCAGATATCCCGGCGGAAGGGCAGAAAATGGATCTACTTCAATGCTGTCATAGTCCTGCTCTTTGATCTGCAATACCAGACGGACGATGCGTGTGTAGACGCTATATCGATACCCATATAAATTGATGTTAGCCATTTACCTGCCTGACGATGCCTGAGCTTTCTTTCGAAGGTCGGTGGTTCACTGACCGTTAATGCCCCGATGATTGGGCGCTTATGATGTCAGATTTCCAGCACTGAAGAAACAGCCTCCAGCAGGGTGGATTTCTGAAACGGTTTTTGTAGGAAAACCACGGCACCACTGATGTCGGCAATGGCGGCTGTTGCTTCAAGGTCCATATGGTCGTTCCCGCCAGATATTACGATGACTGGCGTGTTGTCTCCTTTCGCGCGGATCGTATCGAGAATGGAAACCGAATGCTCCGTACCCAGCCAGAAGTCGAGAATGGCAAGGTCGAAAGGCCCCATTGTGGACAGTCTTTGAAGGGCGGCAGACAGATTTTCGGACGCAACAATCTCGTAGGGTTCGGACGACAGAAATATCGATATGACCTCGCGGATCTCTGGATCATCTTCGACCAGCAGGATCTTTCTACGCGGTGTCATCGCTGGCACTTTCCGAGATCAAGGCGATTGACCGAATTGTATTCATAAACTGTGACTGTTCCGCCTCTGGCAATTTACGGATATGTTTCACCGCGGTTAAAATCGGATCGTTCGACAGGGCCTTGATACCAAGCGGTGTCAGGCCAATTGTTTTGGTCCTGCCATCATGGCCATTTGCCCTATGTGTCACATACCCGCGCCCTTCAAGCGTGGCGGTGGCACGGGTCACAGGTGCGCGGGTCAGGCCCAGAAACTGCGCGATCCAACGCAGCTCACAGCGGTCATCCGGCATCCGGTCAAGATAGCGCAGGATCGACCATTGCAGCGGTTGGATTTCGGAGGAATGCCGCGCCGGATAGATGTCGCGGACAAATCGTTCCAACAATACGATAGAGGCGATCAGCTGTTTTTCATCGACGTCATGTGTCATGCGATCTGCCCCTCCTTCCTGCTTTTCATGGGCCCAAGCATAGCGGTCATAGGGTGAAAGTTCACTATAAAGCTCAAGAGTTCTCAACTATCTGCCTCTTCTGTTTGATTGGTCTGTGGCACCTGCGCGCCTGTTGCTTTCACGGGTTCTTTCTCCGCCGGGGCGGCCTTTGTGCTTTTGGCATTGAAATAAAGCCTGAAGGTCGTGCCCTTGCCCACTTCTGAGTTCAGCAGGATCACACCCCCAGATTGATCAACACATCTTTTTACCATGCAAAGTCCCAGACCAGACCCGTTGCCGCGCGGTTTGTCTGTATAAAAGGGCTCGAAGATCTGTTTGATTTTGTCAGCGGCAATGCCGTGACCCGTGTCACCCACGGTCAGCACCACATAGTGACCGGGCCCGATATCCGTAGGCTGGCGTGATGTTTCGCCCGGCGTCACCTTTAAATTAGCGGTTTCAATTCTGATGGTGCCGCCGTCCGGCATAGCGTCACGCGCATTGAGGATAAGGTTAAGGATCGCGTTTTCGGCGGAAACCGGGTCTGTTTCGATGTCCCAAAGCCTGGCAAACAGCGATGTTTCAAGTGTTATGGTCGCCGGTAGCACACCAGCGGTCCAGCTTAGCGTGCTTCCAATAAGTTCATTGAGGTTCAGGCGAAGGAGTGGGGGCGGTTCATCTTGGGCGAAGCGAAGTAGATTCTTTGTCAGCTCTGCCCCTCGCAGGGCAGCCTTGCGAGCCGAGGAAATCAACTTTTCACCCTGACTGCCCTTACCTTTTTCAAGCCATATTTCGAGACTGCCAAGGATGACGGTAAGCAGGTTGTTAAAGTCATGGGCGATACCGTTGGTATGGGCGCCTATCGCTTCGATCCGTTGCGTTTGACGTAAACGCATTTCGGTTTGACGCAGATGGGTAATGTCAAGACTGGTGCCGATATATTCGACAATCTGACCGTTTTCATTGTGAACCGGTTCTTCAATCTGGCGGATATACCGGATGCCCCCCATCTGGTGGAATGCGCGGTATTCGTAGGTTTGGGGGTGTCCACGACTGGCCTGCTGGTGTGCGTCCAAAACAATCTGACGATCATCAGTGTGAATATGACCCAAATAAAGTGCCGGACCTCTGTGCTTTGTCTGAAACTCCATTGGGGTTAGACCAAAATGCGCGGCGTGTCTTTCTGAACAAAATACGCATTCCCGGGTATCCGCATTGAATGTGTAAAACCCGATACCCGCGATGCGGGTTGCGGTGTTCAGACGTGCCTCTGCCAGATCTATCTCAATCGGAAACGCCGGGTTTTCCTGAAGGCCAAGCACTGCCTTGATCGGGCCCGTGTTATTTGCCGCTGTTGTCCAATTCCTGAGTCGCTGGCGGATTTCGCTATTTTGGCGTGCCGGCGCGGCAGTGGTATAGGCCCAATGGATGACGAAACTCATGGCGATGGCGGAAAATGCGCTGACGACGACCAAGGCCGTTCCTGCGGTGGCCAAGGTGAAATTTTGACCCTCGTCTTCGTTCCATCTAACAAATGGTGCCGGTGTGAATTGCAGTACTGCTGTGCCAATGATCAGCAAGAATGTTGCCTTTAGCGGCACCACGGGCCAGACCGGAGAAGGAATGGTCCTTGCGACACCGGCACCGAAAAGCGCGAACAGACCATAAAGAAATGTGCCAAGCCAGACATTTGGTCCGCCAATATCAAGACGCGCTACTGCACCGCAGGCGGCCGCAATCAATCCGCCGAGGGCACCGCCAAGATATCCTGCGTAAACAAGAAGCCCGGCCTTGGCATCCAGCGGTATTTGCGCCCCTTCAAAGACGAAGGGGTTGGATGAGATCAGATAAACCGTAACCCCCATCAACAGGCCAACGATGATCTGGCGATGAAACCTATCGCGACTAAGCGTGCCATTTGAAAAAATGGCATAGGCACCCAAGCCTGCGAAGGCGAGGAACACAAGATTTCTTAGGATCGAGATAATCATCCAAGACCTTCCTCATATCATACTATGTTAATTCCCCAAGGAAACATAGCTCTAAGGTTGTATTCTGATTTGTGAATTGATCCTGGGTTGCATTTTCCAATATTCTTTCAGCCCGGCGGTTAGCCAAAACACAGAGAAAGATTCAATCTCAGCTGGAATGCTAGCGCTAGCAACTTGCAAGAATCGGCTTGATACAATAAAAGTTAGTTGCTAATGGCAACCATATTGCTGGTAAATACTAGTGGGGAAAAAATGAATAAACCCGGTCGCGACGCGCTTGCTGAAACACATGATGTCCTTAACGGGCTAAGGCATTTTTTATCCGAAGTTGAAAAAGCTGCCCATTCGGATACGAATGCCGAGTTGAAGACTATTGAGAAAAGTCTTGCCGCTGTCGCACAGCAAATTGCCGCAATTACACAGGTGGAAACACCAAGCAGCACCGCGGCAGAACCGTTTTGCGAACCACTGTAGCAACAAATAGAGATAGATCGCGAGCCTAACGCGTCGGCTTCCTTTGTCTGCGGCTTTCAAGTGAAAGACTGCAAATGCGGGCAAGCTGTTCCAGACAGGGCGGGCAATCGCAGACGTTCGATTGCTTCCGCCGCCGGATCACCCTCTTGGCCCGCGCATTGGGGTGTCAGGTTTCCATGTCTTTGATCATGTCGACGCGCAGGGCGTGCCGGTCCCCTTCGAAAGAAGCGTTCAAAAAGGCGTCTACGATATCCAGCGCCAATCCCTCACCAACAACACGCACACCAATAGACAGCATGTTCGCATCATTGTGCTGGCGGATCATTCGGGCGGAAAACGTGTCGGTGCATACGCCGCAACGAATGCCCTTAACCTTGTTGGCCGCCATCATGATACCCTGGCCCGTACCACACAGGATAATGCCAAGGGCGCAATCGCCGGAGGCCACCTGCTGCGCAGCAGCAGCACCATGTTTCGGGTAGTGGGTGCTTTCCGGTGTTGTCGGCCCAATGTCCACAGCTTCCCAGCCAAGCGCGGTGATATGAGCGGCAATGGTCTGGCGCAGTTCAATGGCGGCGTGATCGCTGGACAGGACAATACGTTTATTGGCGGTCATTGAGAGGGTTCCGTTTTCTTTGGGGCTGGCAATGGATGTTTTCAGCCAGATAGCACGTGCACGTTAGCGATGCGAGGGGCCGAGCCTAGCTGGCAGCGAAGTTTCTGGTTGCGCGCGGCAGGGCCATTACTTCGCGCACCCGTTCGGCATTGGAGGCAGCGATTGTGCCATCCGCATTCCAGAATGAGTTTTCAAACCCGACCCGTGCATTGCCGCCCTGCGCCAGCGCGGCCCCCAGACAGGCGGTTTCCTGTTTGCCGAAGGCGCAAACCGCCCATTGTGATATTGGGCAGGTCTGCTGCATCCAGGTCACAAATGGGTTTAGGTCGGCGGGGCTGCTTTGCTGTCCTTGCGTGTAGCGGCCAAGGACGAAAATCAGCTGGAGGTCTTCGCGGTTGAGGCTGCCATCGTCCAATAGATCCGACATGGTTTCCAAATCCTGCGGTCCATAAAGGATATGCTGCACGGCGATATCTGCCTGTGCGCAGCGGTCATAAAACGCGATCGCTTCCTGTCTTTCGCCATCCGCCAGCATTTCCGCCAATGAAACCGAGGCCGCCTCTGGTTTTGCCTGTTCCACCACCCTGCGTTGCTCGGCTGGTCCATAGATGCCCACCGCTTCTGAGGTGATTTGTAGTAGCATTTCGGGCACCGCCTGACGTAGGGCATTTAGCGCGTCGCGGTACATCCCGGCGTCCAGAATGTGACCGCCGTCTTCATCGCGCAGATGTAAATGCAGCCCGTCCGCCCCTGCCGCATGGCACTCAATCGCGGTTGTCACGAGTTCGTCCAATGTCATCGGCAGGACAGGGTGATCCGCCTTGGTCTTTCGGGCACCGTTCGGGGCAACCATTAGTTTCGGCAGCGTCCTCATAGCACTTTGTCAATCGCTATGCCCAGTTTGGTTACCACCTCATCGATATGGTGATCTTCCATGATGAAGGGCGGTGCCAGCAGGATGTGATCCCCGTTCTGCCCGTCGACTGTCCCGCCCATGGGGTAACAGGCCAGACCGGCAGCAAAGGTCTCTTTCTTCAACGCTTTATGGATGGCGCGTGCAGGGTCAAAGGGGCGTTTGGTCTCGCGATCCTCGACAATCTCGATGCCGCGAAACAAACCGCGGCCGCGAATGTCACCGATGTTGGGATGTTGGCCAAAGGCGTGCTGCAAGGCATCCTGCAGTTTTCCTCCCATCTCGGCGCAGCGTTCGACCAGCCCGCCGTCGGTTAGTTTAGTCAATACCGCCAAAGATGCCGCACAGGCGGTGGGGTGGCCGACATAGGTGTGACCATGCTGGAAAAATCCGCTGCCAAATTCAATCGCCTCATAGATTTTGGCCGAACACAGCATTGCGCCGATGGGCTGATATCCCGCGCCCAACCCCTTGGCCACGGCGACGATGTCGGGGGTGATCCCTTCCTGTTCGCTGGCAAACAAGGTGCCGGTGCGGCCCATGCCGCACATCACTTCATCAAGGATCAGCAGCACGCCATATTGATCACAAATCTCGCGGATGCGTTTGAAGTACCCCTGAACGGCCGGCACAGCGCCTGCGGTTGCACCGACAACAGGTTCCGCGACAAAGGCAAAAACCTTATCTTCACCCAAACGCTGGATTTCAGTCTCCAATTCGTTGGCGACCCGCAGACCATATTCCAATGTGGTCTCTTCGGCGGTCTTTCCACGATATTCAAAACAGGCCGAGATATGTGTGGTCTCGACCATCAAAGGCGCAAATGGGGCGCGTCGCCATGCGTTGCCGCCTGTCGCCAAGGCCCCCAATGTATTGCCATGATAGCTCTGCTTACGGGCAATCACATGACGGCGCTGAGGTTGGCCGGTTTCCACAAAATACTGTCGGGCTAATTTCAGTGCGGCTTCCATTGCTTCCGATCCGCCAGACACGAAATAGACGCGGTTGATGCCCGCAGGTGCGTGGCTGATCAGCTTGTCGGCCAGTTGTTCCGCAGGATCTGAAGTGAAAAAGCTGGTGTGCGCGTAGGCGATTTCGTCAAGCTGGTGTTTGATCGCAGCGATCACATCCGCATCCCCATGCCCAAGGCAGGACACTGCCGCACCGCCGGAACCATCGAAGTATTGCCTGCCGTCCCGGTCGTAGAGATACACTCCTTCGCCCCGCGCGATGGTGGGCAATGCCGATTTGGTGTGTCGTGGAAAGACGTGGGACATGTGATCAATCCTTTGATGCCCTGATTGCGCGCAATGAAACAGATGATTCTGGCGTTGACAAGGTGTGAAACAAATGAAACATTCGCCGGACGAGAGATTTCCGGGGGGGTATCTAGACTTGCAATTGTCGTTCGAGCAGCAGCTTTCTGGCAAATATGCCTCGCTGAGTGCCAAGTTGAAGGAAGCTGCCGATTTTGTCGTGGCCAATCCGATCGACGTTGCAACCCGAAGCCTTCGTGCCCTGTCCAAGGACGCGAATCTATCCCCTGCAACTTTCTCGCGCATGTCGACGGCACTTGGCTATGACAGCTACGAAGATCTGCGCGATGTTTTGCGCCTGTCTATCGAACATCGTGGCAATACTTTCTCACATCGAGTTGAGGCATTGCAGCAACGGCACGGCGGAGGGGATCAGGGGTTTCTGACCGAACATCTGTTGGAATGTGCCGGGAACTTGCAGAACCTCGAAGCCGCGATAGACCGCCCCATGCTGGAAGCCTGTGTTGAGCGGCTACATTCCGCGCGCAAGGTGCTTGTTGTTGGCGCGCTTGGCTCTACCGGGATTGCGGAATATCTGGCCTATATGGCCAGCTTCATCGCCGACAACTGGTCTATGGCCAGCCGGATGGGGGCATCTTTGGCAAGTGGTCTGGTGGGGATGTCGGATCAGGACGTTATGATTGTCATGACAAAACCACCCTTCGCGAGCAACGCCATCAATGCGGCGCGTGAAGCACATGATGCCGGTGCCTTTGTCATTGTCATCACCGACACCCATACTTGTCCTGCCTTGGTTCATGCCTCGGCACATTTTATTGTTTCGACGGAAAGCCAGCATTTCTTTTCATCTTACGCTGCAACTGTTGTGTTGTGTGAGGTGCTGATCGGGATGCTTGCGGGCCGGGCCGGTGCGCCGGCAATGGACCGCATCGCCGAAGTCGAACTTAGAAACCGCCGCCTCAGCGAAGTCTGGGCCGGTTCATAAAACGAAACATCAAACAAGGAGTATCTGATGTCCAAATCGTTCAAACTTTCACTCACGGCCATGGCTGTCGGTGCAATGATGGCACCTGCGGCTTTCGCCGAAGAGTTCATTACAATCGGCACCGGCGGTGTGACCGGCGTTTACTATCCAACAGGCGGTGCGATCTGTCGTCTGGTCAACAAAGGCCGCAAGGACCACGGCATCCGTTGCTCTGTCGAATCAACAGGCGGCTCGGTTTACAACATCAACACCATCCGCGAAGGTGAGCTGGAATTTGGTGTGGCCCAGTCCGACTGGCAGTATCACGCGTTTAACGGGACATCCAAATTTGAAGAGGCTGGCGCCTTCGAAGGCCTGCGCGCGGTGTTCTCTGTACACCCTGAACCCTTCACGGTTGTTGCGCGTGCGGATGCAGGCATTTCCACCTTTGATGATCTCAAAGGCAAGCGCGTGAACATTGGTAACCCCGGTTCTGGTCAGCGCGGCACAATGGAAGTTCTGCTTGAAGCCAAAGGTTGGACCACGGGCGATTTCGCCTTGGCAACGGAGCTGAAAGCAGCAGAGCAGTCCGCCGCCCTATGTGACAACCAGATCGACGCGATGGTTTATACCGTTGGCCACCCTTCCGGTTCCATTCAGGAAGCGACAACAGCCTGTGATTCTGTTCTGGTGACAGTTGACGGTGCCGAAGTCGAAAAGCTGATCGCTGACAACCCGTTCTACCGTTCGGCCAAAATCCCGGGCGGCATGTACCGTGGCAACGACAATGAAACCGCGACCTTCGGTGTGGGCGCAACCTTTGTTACCTCGGCTGATGTTTCGGAAGACGCGGTTTATACCGTTGTGAAATCCGTGATGGAAAACATGGAAGACTTCAAAAAGCTGCACCCGGCATTCGCTAATCTTGATCCAAAAGAGATGGCAACGGCTGGTCTTTCAGCACCGCTGCACCCCGGTGCGATGAAATATTACAAAGAAGCTGGCCTTATCGACTAATCTAGGCTTGGCTATACCAATCGAAGGGGCAGCATCTGCCCCTTCGTCACGACCCAAAAACAAAATGCAGTTTGAACTGCAACTCCAGGGGGACATGAAACATGACGAACAAGACATCCGAAAACCGTGCGCTGACCGAGGAGGAGCTACAGGATCTTGTCGCCTCTTCCGATGCCGGTGCGCGTGATCCTGCCGGGGCGGTTGGCACGCTGCTCATGGTCGTTGCTGTTGTCTGGTCGTTGTTTCAGGTGGTGCTTGCCTCGCCGCTCGCCAACTATGTTCTGCCCGGGGACGTGATCAACAACTCTCGCCAGATCCATCTGGCCTTTGCTGTTTTCCTTGCCTTCATGGCCTATCCCGCGTTCAAGTCGAGCCCGCGCACCTATATTCCGATTGCGGACTGGCTCCTTGGTTTGGTGGGTGCTTTCATCGCCATGTACGGGTTCTTTTTCTATCAAAAGATCGTTGATGCCGGGGGGCTGGCTGATGACGTGGATAAATGGTTCGCGCTGGCCGGGCTTCTTATCCTGTTCGAGGGCGCGCGCCGCGCGTTGGGTCCCGCCATGGCGATCATCGCCACGATCTTTCTCGCCTATGTGTTCTTTGGGTCTTCCGAAGTGGTGCCTGATGTCATCCGCTGGAAAGGTGCTTCGCTGAAGAAAGCGATGAGCCATATGTGGATCACCTCTGAAGGGGTATTCGGCATTGCGCTGGGCGTTTCGACAAAATTTGTATTCCTCTTCGTATTGTTTGGTGCGCTGCTCGATAAGGCGGGTGCGGGGAATTACTTTATCAAAATGGCCTTTGGCGCCTTGGGGCACCTCAAAGGGGGGCCAGCCAAGGCTGCGGTTGTCGGCTCTGCTGCAACCGGCCTGATTTCCGGGTCTTCCATCGCCAACGTTGTGACCACCGGTACATTCACTATTCCCTTGATGAAGCGGGTCGGTTTTTCCTCTGAAAAAGCGGGTGCGGTCGAGGTTGCCTCTTCGGTGAACGGTCAGATCATGCCACCAGTTATGGGGGCTGCGGCCTTCCTGATGGTTGAATATGTCGGCATTTCTTATGTGGAGGTGATCACCCATGCCTTCCTGCCTGCGACGATCTCCTACATCGCGCTGGTTTATATTGTTCACCTTGAAGCGGTGAAGAACAACATGCCGACTCTGGGTAACCGGGTTGTGTCGATGGGCAAGACCATCGGCGGCATGGCTGCGTTCTTTGTTGGTTTTGCGGCCCTATGCTACGGGGTGCAATATCCGGTCGGCTGGGTTGTTGCCGCGATGCCGGATGCTTCTGCGCTGGTGATGTCTCTGCTGATCTTCGCCGCTTATGTCGCGCTGCTTTACATGGCGTCCAGCGTGCCGGATCTGGAACCGGATGATCCCAATGCGGAAGAGGTTGAATTGCCGGTTGTTGGCGAAATCTACAAATCCGGTCTCTACTTCCTGCTGCCGATCATCGTCTTGGTCTATTTCCTGATGATCGAACAGAAATCACCCGGCCTCTCCGCCTTCTGGGCCACCATGCTGCTGTTTGTGATCCTGCTGACCCAACGTCCGCTCAAGGCGATCTTTCGCGGTGAAAGCGATATGGCAAATGCCTTTATTCAGGGGCTTGGCGACTTGATCCAAGGGTTGATCGACGGTGCGCGCAACATGATTGGTATCGGCCTAGCAACGGCAACTGCCGGTGTGATCGTCGGCACGGTTACACTGACCGGCGTGGGTCAGGTGATGGCGGACCTGGTTGAATTCCTGTCAGGCGGCAATCTGATCCTGATGCTGGTGATGGTGGGGCTGTTGTCCCTGATCCTTGGCATGGGCCTGCCGACCACGGCCAATTATATCGTGGTGTCATCCCTGATGGCCGGTGTGGTCGTCGAACTGGGCGCGCAATCGGGTTTGATCGTGCCGCTGATCGCGGTGCATCTGTTTGTTTTCTACTTCGGTATCATGGCGGATGTGACGCCGCCGGTTGGCCTTGCCAGCTTTGCAGCTGCCGCTGTGTCTGGCGGGGATGCGATCAAGACCGGCTTTGTGGCGTTCTTCTACTCCTTGCGCACCGTTGCATTGCCGTTTGTGTTCATCTTCAACACAGATCTTTTGTTGATCGACGTTGGATGGGCGCAGGGTATCCTTGTTTTTGTCATCGCCTCTATTGCGATCCTTGTGTTCACTGCGGGCACAATGGGCTGGTTCCTGACCAAAAGCCGGATCTACGAAAGCGTGGCATTGGTGCTGATTGCCTTCATGCTGTTCCGGCCTGATTTTGTGATGGACCGCCTGCAGCCGCCGTTCAAACAGGTTGCGCCAGCGGCCTTCTCTACGGCATTGGGAGATGCCGCGGAAGGGGATGAGATACGCCTGATCGTGTCGGGCCCTGACTTTGACACTGGCGAAACCAAGGAAACCACATTGGTGCTGCCTGTTGGTGCCGGGACAGCGGATGAACGGCTGACCGCCTCAGGTCTGTTGTTGCTGGAAGAGGACGGTGCGGTGAAAATGGATGAACCTTCCTTTGGGTCACCATTCTCTGGCAGTCTCTCCAGCTTTGACTTTTATGGAGATGATCCTGTGCAGATTGCATCGGTCAAGGCACCCTCAAACCAGATGCCCAAAGAGCTGGTGTTTATTCCGGCATTGATCCTTTTGCTGATCATCGCGTTTTTGCAGCGGGCACGTATGTCACGGAC
Source organism: Sulfitobacter pacificus (assembly GCF_030159975.1). Classification (NCBI taxonomy): domain Bacteria; kingdom Pseudomonadati; phylum Pseudomonadota; class Alphaproteobacteria; order Rhodobacterales; family Roseobacteraceae; genus Sulfitobacter; species Sulfitobacter pacificus. Next base: position 2,882,628 of record NZ_BSNL01000001.1, on the reverse strand, counting down.
AGGAGAACCATCATGAGCACCTCGGTTTTATGCGCTGTCGATGTCAGCAATGGTGACGACGACCTCCCGGTAATCCGCCGCGCGGCACAGCTGGCGGCACTGGATGGTGCCCAGCTTGACGTGATCGCCGTTGTGCCGGATTTCGGGATGAGTCAGGTCGGCTCCTTCTTTGAAAAAGATCACCATGAGAAACTTGAGGAAGAGGCCAAAACGCATCTGCATGCGCTGATCACCAAAGCACTGGATGCCGATCAAAACGCAAAGGTCCGGCATGTGGTTGCCACAGGGCGGGCCTATGAAGAGGTTTTGAAGCTTGCAAATACGACGGGTGCCTCACTGATTGTGGTGGGGGCGCAGAAGGCTGAATTGTCCGATTATCTGCTGGGTCCCAATGCCGCGCGTGTGGTGCGCCATGCCAAATGCTCGGTCTATGTGGTGCGCCCGACGTAGGTCACAGCGGCCTTGACCAACACTCACTGGCTGCATAATCTGCCCCTCAACGGTCACAAACACGCACAACGGGAGGGCATCAGCTGAACATGCGTATCATCCGCCGACTTCAGCATGGTCCCCGTTTCGCCCTGCAAACCCGTTTGCAGGGCTGACCACAATACGGTCTGCCCACCCTGCCGCCCTGTGCGGCCTTTCCCGAATGTGCAGAGACCACAATGAACATCATCAATATTCAATCCCTTGGGGTTACCTTGGGCGATCCACTTTTTGCGGATCTAACATTTACCATTTCCAAAGGCGACCGCGTCGGCCTTGTCGCCGCAAACGGGCGGGGTAAATCCACTCTGCTGGGCTGTATGGCTGGCAATTTCGAACAGACCACCGGAGAGATCACCCGCGCACGTGGCTTGCGGATCGGCCATGTGGAACAGAATGTGCCTGCTGGGGCACTGACGCAAACGCTCTATGATTTTGTGCTGTCGGGCCTGCCGCAAGAGCAGGCGGATTACGAAAGCTGGCGGGTGGATGTGGTGCTGGACGATCTGAGCGTGCCTGTTGATTTGCACCAAAAGCCGTTGAAGGATCTCAGCGGCGGATGGCAACGCACGGTGCTGCTAGCGGCGGCATGGGTGACGGAACCGGATATCCTGTTGCTTGACGAGCCGACCAACCACCTTGATCTGAACCGGATTGCCCTGTTGCAGAACTGGCTTGGGAGTTTGCCGCGCGACATTCCGGTGGTGATCATCAGCCATGACCGCGCGTTTCTGGACGCGACCACAAACCGAACGCTGTTTCTGCGCGCCGAGCGCAGCCGCGCCTTTCCCTTGCCCTTCACCAAAGCGCGACAAGCCTTGGACGAGGCCGATGCAGACGATGAACGCCGGTTCGCCAATGACCTGAACAAGGCCAGCCAATTGCGCAAACAGGCGGCCAAGCTCAAGAACATTGGGATAAATTCGGGCTCTGATTTGCTGATCACCAAGACCAAGCAGTTGAGCGAACGCGCCGCCAAAATTGAAGCTGCAGCACGCCCTGCGCATCACGAAAAGGGCGCGGGTGACATTAAGCTGTCCAACAGCGGCACCCATGCCAAGGCGCTGGTGACGCTGGCCGATGTGCCCGTCACCACGCCGGATGGGCGCGATTTGTACAACACCGGCACCAAATGGATTTCTCAGGGCGAACGCATTGTCCTGCTGGGCACCAATGGGACGGGCAAGACGCAACTGATCAAGATGATCCACCGTGCCCTGATGGGGGAGGAACCCGTGATCAAATGCGCGCCCAGCGTTGTCCTGGGCTATTCCGACCAGCACCTTAGCCAGCTTGACGATGCCGATACACCGATGATGGCGGTCGCCGGGAAGTTCGACATTGGCGATCAACGTGCGCGCAGTTTGCTGGCAGGGGCGGGTGTAAACATCCAGATGCAGGAAACGCGGATCGGGGCTTTGTCTGGCGGGCAGAAGTCACGACTGGCGATGCTGGTGCTGCGGCTGCAACATCCCAATTTCTACTTGCTGGACGAACCAACCAATCATTTGGACATCGAAGGGCAGGAGGCGCTTGAGGAAGAGCTGACCAGCCATGGTGCCTCCTGTTTACTTGTCAGCCACGACCGCAGCTTTCTGCGCAATGTGGGCAACCGGTTTTGGCAGATCGAGCGCAAGCGGTTGATCGAAGTGGATGATCCAGAGGCCTTTCTGGCAGGCGAAATGGCGGGCTGACATCTGGCCGGATTTGTCTTCAGACAGGTCCGGCTAAAGTGACCCCCGATTGATAGGCGGTATCCAACAGACGATCCCGCCGCGCAGCGGAACCTTTGGAGCCGTTCAGCACTTTAAGGTCCCGCCGGACAAATCCGAAGTACCCAAAGGTGCCCGCCATCCACGCGGTTTCAATTGCGGCGAGATAGCCTTTGTCCTCCATTTCATCAGATCGGGCACCGGCGGGAACCAGAAACAGGCCGGTGCGCGGGCGTTGCAGCGATACCTCGGGATCATCCAACTGGTCATAGGCCCAGCCCCATGACCAGACACGATCAACCCAACCTTTGGTCAGGGCAGGCATGCCCCACCAGAACAGCGGAAAGACAAAGCAAACGGCATCCGCACGCGCAATCCGCGTCTGTTCACGCAGGACATCCGGTGGTGCCAAGCCGCTGTCGTCGCCTTCGATATCTGCCATGCTCCAGCGGGGATCAAACCCTTCGGCATTCAGATCGGCCAGTTCGGTGCTATGCCCTGCCGCCTCTGCGCCAGCGATGAAACGCTGCGCTATTGCCGCGCTGAACGAGGTCGGGTTGGGGTGATCAAGGATCGTCAGGACGTGCATTTACATCTCCGCAGGTGGTAAGTCGTAAGAGCGTGATCCACTACATGTTCGGTCGCGATCCGGGCGTGACAGAGCAGCGATGGTCACTGCCCGGCACTCTGCCCCAGTGCTCAGAGTTCGGCAAGCAGCGGGCTTGCCTTCCATACGCGTCCAGTTGGCGCAGGGGCGGGTGGTAATCTGAAAATCCTGTTTCAACCCTAGTTTTGCCCCGTTTGGGACAAGAAGATCAGCTTTAACGCGACATTATTGATGGATTCCGTCTGGCTTTACTCAGGTTTGTCAGCGGGCAAAGGACGTGTGTTTCAGACTTCTGAAGCGCCGGCAGAGGATTTGTGTTATGGCTATTCTTGACAATGCGGTGTGGATCGACAGCGGTTCCGGCTATGCGGAAGACGGATCAACCGTCATATCTGAAGCGGGCAACAGTACAACCGTCACCGCCAGCTTTACAGCTAACGCATGGGACGCCACGGCAAACGGAACCGGCGTTTCGGAGTTCGGCGCGGCCTTTGTCTCGGGCCCGATTGCGGCAAACTACACGTTTTCGAATCCGGTTGAGGATCTGGCCTTCACATTGGAACACGTCAGTTCCTCGGGCACGACCTATGACGACGAATTCACACTTGCGCTATACGATGAGCATGGCGTTCTGATCCCGGCGGCAGACATCATTGCAGGTTTGACGGGTGTGGTCGATGCTACCGTTTACACAGACCCCAACGGTTTTGTTGTCATTGAGGCGGATAACACAACGCCAGAGAACATCGGCATCAACATCACCGGCTACAAGGTATCAGCGGCGAATATCATCTTTGGCGTTGGCCCTGATGGCACGCAGTCCGGCGGCGCGGGGCTTAGTGATTTTTCTTTCACCGTGCCGGTGGCACCTGACTACATTGTCACGGGCACTGCGGGTGATGATCTGATTGACGATACCTACACTGACGATCCCGAAGGCGACAGGGTGGATCATAACGACAATGCGGTTGCCAATAATGACGACAGTATCGAAGCCGGTGCAGGGGATGATACGATCAATGCCGGTGCGGGGGATGACACCATTAATGCTGGCGATGGCGATGACCAAATAATTGACTCTGCGGGGGATGACCTTGTCCAGGGGGGCGAGGGCAGGGACAACTTTGAGTATACGACCATCACCGGCAATGACACGGTTATCGGCGGCGAACTGAACGATACTACGGCCACCAACAGCGGTGACAAACTTGACGCGCACCAGTCTGTGGATGATCTGACCGTGGTGTTTACCGGCAATGAGGCCGGCACGATGACCGATGGTTCGGGCGTTGTGACCTTTTCCGAGATTGAACATATCATGGGCGGGCAGGGTGCTGATGTGATCAATGCCAATGCCTCGAACATCCAGCAAATTCTGGATGGGGGTGAAGGTGCCGATACGATTACCGGTGGCGGCGGCAATGACATCATTGCCATGGGCCAGACACAGGATTTCTCGGCCACGGATGGCGACAATGACACGCTGGTTCTGAACAACTCTTTCGGCAATGACCTGATTGAGGGTTTTGAGGTGCCGACCGACCTTGGCGGTGGGGCCTATGCCGGAAATGATCGGGTGGATGTCACTGCTCTGACCGATGGCTTCGGGGTGCCGGTGACCACGGATACGGTGGTGGTGAGTGACACCAATGGTGACGGCAGCGGGGATGCGATCCTGACCTTCCCCAATGGTGAAAGCATCACCCTGAGCGGGGTGCGTGTTTCTGAAATTTCAAGCGAGGCGCAGCTGGCTGCCATTGGCATTCCACCACCTGCGGTGCCTGATTACATCGTTGAAGGCACTGAGGCGGGCGAGTTGATCAACCCGGGCTATGGCGGGGACCCTGACGGTGATCAGGTGGACAACAATGACCATTCCGACGGTTCCAACAATGACAGCATTGAGGCCGGTGGTGGTGACGATACTGTCAGTGCTGGCGTGGGCGACGATACCGTGGATGCGGGCACGGGTGATGACATTGTCTATGCAGAAACCGGGGATGATCATGTCAGCGGAGGCGCGGGCAATGATTCCCTGTTTGGCGAAAGCGGTGCCGATACATTGCTGGGCGGCGAAGGTGCCGACAGTCTGGATGGTGGCGCGGGTGCGGATCAGCTGACCGGTGGTACGGGGAATGACACGCTTTGGGGGCAGGATGGCAATGATACACTGGATGGCGGTATCGGCGACGACTTCCTGAACGGCGGCTACGAAGACGACCTGATCCGTGGTGGTGACGGCAATGATTGGCTGGAAGGCTGGTACGGTAATGACACCATTGAGGGTGGTGCGGGCAATGATTTCATTGATGCCGATAACGACAGCGACCTGGTCTATGCGGGAGACGGTGACGATACCGTTGTGGGCGGCTATTCGATCAGCTCTGACACGATTTATGGTGGCGCGGGCAACGACAGTCTGGACGGGCAGGGCGGCGATGACCTGATCTATGGCGGCACGGGCAACGACCAATTGTTCGGCTCCGGTGATGATGACACGTTTTTCCTTGAGGATAACTTTGGCGCAGACACCATCGACGGCAGTAATCTGGACGAAGATGCAGGGGACACGCTGGATCTGAGCCTTGTCACCACCGCAACCACTGTTGATCTGCGCGATGCCAATGCGGAAACTGGCACGGTTAGTGATGGCACCGATACCGCCAACTTTATGGAGATCGAGAATATTGTACTGGGCGGCGGGCGCGATACCATTGTTCTGGCGGACGGTTCCGGGGCGGATCGGGTGCAAGCCTTTGATCTGACGGACAGTGGTGACGGCAGCACAAACGACCAGTTGGATGTCACCGATTTGACCAGTGACGGTGGCACCACGCCGGTGACCACGGATGATGTGGTTGTTACGGATACCAATGGCGATGGCACTGGGGATGCGATCCTGACCTTTCCCGGCGGAGAGTCCATCACGCTTGTCGGGGTCCTTGCCTCGCAGGTGAACAGCGCGGCCGAGCTGGAAAGCATTGGCATTCCGGGGGTGGCAGCAGCACCGGATTTCATCGTTGAAGGCACCTCGGGCAATGACACAATCGATGGTTCCTATCTGGGTGACCCGGAAGGGGATCGTGTCGACAATAACGACCATTCTGACGGATCGAATAACGATTCCATTGTGGCTGGTGATGGCGATGATTCAGTCAATGCCGGGGTCGGCGACGACACAATCGACGGCGGTGCCGGCAATGACACGATTATCGGGTTTGAAGGGAATGACAGTGTCTTCGGCGGAGAAGGCGATGATGATATCAATACCCGTACAAGTGTTGGCACGGGCCAACCCGATGAAGGCTATACCGATGCATCCAACCCGGCGTTGAACTATGCGGCGGACACAGATCCCAACAATGACCGCGACACTGTGGATGGCGGCGGTGGCAATGACCGGATACGGACCGGAGACGATGATGATGTCATTGTCGCGGGGACCGGCGCTGACACCGTGGATGGCGGCTTTGATGATGATTCCATCTCGGGTGGCGCTGGCGCGGATTCGCTTGAGGGTAACGAAGGGAACGACACGATTTCCGGCGGTGCGGAGGGGGATATCATCTATGGTGATGTGTTACCTGACAATCCCGACTATCCGTATTTCACGCCCTATGACTTGCCAAATGACGGGTCAGATCAGGCCCCGGCCAATAACGCCGACCTGCTGACTGGTGATGGTGGTGATGACACGATCTATGGTCAGGATGACGACGACACGATTTCCGGCGGTGCGGGGGATGACCTGCTTGACGGGGGGAATGACGACGATGTGATCACTGGCGGCGCAGGGTCCGACAGTATTATCGGGGGCTCTGGCAATGATACCATCGACGGTGGCGATGGTGATGACAGCCTGAGCGGCAATGAAGGCAATGACGTTTTCACTTATAGCGGTGGCAACGACACGATTGGTGATCTGAACTTCGGCGCAACGGGAACGCTGAATGATGGTGACAGCAGCAACAATGATTTTGTCGACCTGTCAGGATATTACGACAACCTCGCGGAGCTTTATGCGGATCAGGCGGATGATGGTATTCTGAACCAGTCAAACGCAGCGGATTATTCCGACAACACCCAATTCGGCACCGGGTCTCTGACATTGCAGGGGGTTTCTGCCGACAGCACCGGTCTGACCTCGGAAAACACCGGCGTGGTCTGTTTTACCGAAGGGGCCAATATCCTGACGGAGGAGGGGTATCGCCCTATCGAAACGCTTGAACTGGGTGATCGTGTGCTGACCGAAGACAACGGGTTCCAGCCGATCAGATGGATTGGCCAGCGCAGGGTGCCGGGCAGTGGCAAACTCGCGCCTATCTTCTTTGAAAAGGGCGTGTTGCCGGGGGCCAAACGTCCGCTTCTGGTATCGCCACAACACCGGGTGTTGGTGGCCGGATATCAGGCCGAGCTGTTCTTTGGTGAATCCGAGGTACTGATCCCCGCGAAATTCCTGATCAACGGCACCACTGTCCGGCCGCGGAACTGCGTAGAGGTTACTTATATCCATATTATGTTCGATCGGCACGAGGTTGTCTTTGCGGATGGTCAGGCCTCTGAAAGCTTTTATGCAAATGACACGGGCTTGGATGTGCTTTCGGAAGAGTCTCGCGAAGAGTTGTTTTCGATCTTCCCCGAGCTGCGGTCAAACAGTGGTGCGCATGGTGCCACGGCGCGAAATTGTGTGAAGGCCCGAGATGCGGTTGTCTTCAGAGGGGGTATGATGACCGGGGCGGGTGGCCGCATGTAATGTGCTGCACGGTTGCCATCATGCGCAACACCTTCTGCCCCGCCAGATGGTTGGTCGGCAAAGCAAGGCTTTGGCCCAGCCAAATCAAGCGGCACTGTGCTGAAGGGGGCTGACCCTAAACTGACATAGTTGCCTGAACCGCGCGCTGCCATGCGTCGTAACGCTGATGGCGCAGATCCGCGCTCATGTCAGGGGTAAAGGTCTGTTCTACAGCCCAATTGTCGGCAAAGCCCTGCATGTCGGGGTAAAGCCCGGCACGTTGCCCCGCCAGCCAGGCGGCCCCCATTGCGGTGGTTTCCAACACCTGCGGGCGGTCGACCGGCGCGTCGATGATATCGGCGAGGAATTGCATCGCGCGGTTGTTGGCTGACATGCCCCCGTCCACGCGCAAGGTGGCATCGGAACTATGGCCTTGCCAGTCGGCACGCATGGCCTCCAGCAAATCGCGGGTTTGGAAGCCGACACTTTCAAGTGCGGCACGGGCAAATTCAGCAGGGCCAGAGTTGCGCGACAGCCCATAGACCGCTCCGCGACATTCCGCATTCCAATAGGGTGCGCCAAGGCCGGTAAAGGCGGGCACGATGATCACGTTCTGCTGCGGATCGGCGCTGGCGGCGAGGTCCTGAGTTTCGGCGGCATTGCCGATGATCTGCAACCCGTCGCGCAGCCATTGCACCACCGCACCGGCAACAAAGATCGACCCCTCCAGCGCATAGGTCGGCTTGCCCTCCAGTTGATAGGCGATGGTGGTCAATAGACGGTTGGAGGATTTCACCGGCGTGTCACCGGTGTTGAGCAAGGCAAAGCAGCCGGTGCCATAGGTCGATTTCAACATGCCGGGTTTGAAACAGGCCTGCCCGATGGTCGCGGCCTGTTGATCCCCCGCGACACCAAGGATCGGCAAGGCGGCCCCGATATGTTCGGGTGCGGTGACACCGAAATCAGCGGCGCAGTCTTTCACCTCTGGCAACATCTGCATTGGGATGTCGAAAAGGTCGCAAATGGTCTGGCTCCACAGGCCATTGTGAATGTCATACAAAAGCGTACGTGCGGCATTGGTGGCATCTGTCACATGGGCGGCACCGTTGGTCAGTTTCCAGATCAGGAAACTATCGACCGTGCCGAACAGCAACTCGCCGTTTTTGGCGCGCTCCCTTGCACCCTCGACGTTGTCCAGAATCCACTTGAGCTTGGTGCCGGAGAAATAGGGATCAGCCAGCAGTCCGGTTTTGGCAGTGATCATCGTGTCATGCCCTGCGTCCCGCAAGGACCGGCAGAAATCAGCGGTGCGGCGGTCCTGCCAGACGATGGCGTTATAGATGGGGTCACCGGTTTTTGCGTCCCAAACTACGGTTGTTTCACGCTGGTTGGTGATGCCGATGGCGGTGATATCAGTGGCGTTCAGGCCCGCCTTGGCAATTGCATCACGGCAGGTTTGCACCGTGGTGTCCCAAAGGTTTTGTGGGTCATGCTCCACCCAGCCACTGTGGGGAAAATGCTGTGGGAATTCCTGTTGCGCGGTGGCGGCAACCTTGATGTCTGCGTCAAAAACCAATGCACGGGATGATGTCGTGCCTTGGTCGATGGCAAGGATATGGGTCATGGGCTGCCTCCGTTTGCGAAGCGCGATCCTGCGGAAAACAGGGGGGGTATGTCAAGCCATCCTGTTAACGCAAACAGCCCGCTGATCAGGATGACCGGCGGGCTGTTGAATGTTTGGTATGAAAACGGCTTTTACAGGCTGGCGTCGAGGGCCCCAAGGATCAGATCACCCATTTCTGTTGTGCTGATCGGTGTGCCACCTTCGGGGCCCATCAGGTCTGCGGTGCGGGCACCGTCAGCAAGGACTTTCTCGACAGCCTTTTCCAGACGCGTGGCTTCTTCGCCCTGATCAAAGGAATAGCGCAGTGCCATGGCAAAGCTGAGGATACAGGCAATCGGGTTCGCCTTGCCCTGTCCAGTGATGTCCGGGGCAGAGCCGTGTACAGGTTCATACATCGCTTTCGGGCGGCCATCTGCGTTTGGGGCACCAAGAGAGGCGGAAGGCAGCATGCCCAACGACCCGGTCAACATTGCAGCACAGTCAGACAGGATGTCGCCAAACAGGTTGTCGGTGACGATCACGTCAAACTGCTTGGGTGCGCGCACCAGCTGCATCGCGCCGTTATCCGCGTACATGTGGGACAGTTCGACATCAGGGTAATCTTCGTCGTGGACCTTTTGCACAACTTCGCGCCACAGGATGCCGGACTCCATTACGTTGGCTTTTTCCATCGAGCAGACTTTGTTGCCGCGGCGGCGGGCCAGTTCGAACGCTGAACGTGCAACGCGGTCAATCTCGGACTCGGTATAACGCTGGGTGTTGATGCCTACGCGTTCGTTGCCTTCTTCGATGATGCCGCGAGGCTCGCCGAAGTATACGCCGGATGTCAGTTCGCGCACGATCATGATGTCCAGACCGGCAACCAGTTCCGGCTTGAGCGAGGAGAAATCAGCCAGCGCGTCAAAACACTGCGCCGGACGCAGGTTTGAAAACAGGTCCATTTCCTTGCGCAGGCGCAGCAGGCCGCGCTCTGGCTTTACGCTGAAATCAAGGTCGTCGTATTTCGGGCCACCGACGGCACCAAGCAGAACAGCGTCTACTTCCAACGCGCGCGCCATTGTGTCGTCATGCAGGGGCGTGCCGTGTTTGTCATAGGCCGCACCGCCGACAAGGTCGTGTTCCACGTCAAAGGGCAAATCGCGCTTGGCACCGAACCAGTCGATGATGCGGGTCACCTGACCCATGACTTCGGGGCCGATGCCGTCACCGGCAAGGATAAGAAGGGATGGGTTGGCCATGGGACGCTCCTTGAGAAAATATGTTTAGCGGGGCGTAGCGCGATGGGGCGAAAGGGTCAAGAACACCTAGCGCGTGAGGTCAACCCAGACGAGGGAATGGCGGCTGGCATCGGGGTTTGCCGGGGTGACCTGCGCCGCCGTCACTCGCCAGTCTGCGGAGGGCAGAACATAGTCCACACGCATTGGCCCGGTTGGGCCGAAGGCGACGGTCGGCTGCATTGGTAAAGGGTCTTGCAGGCGTGCATCGGTCAGCAGGCGGATCATTGCGCGGCCCATGCCATCACCAGCATTTGGGTCTAGATTGGCATCCCCCATCAGGATGAAGCGGTCACTTGGCACCGGGCCAAAGGCACCATCAAGATAATGCGTCCAGAACGCGGTTTCATCGTGGTTGCGTCTGCCGTTGCGATCCTCTGGCCCGTCAAAGACAGGTGGCGTGGCGTGATAAGTCAGAATGGTGATGCGCCCCAAGATAGGGTGTTGGATCGGGACGGCCCAATGGCCATGAGACGACAGCCGTTGGATCGCCTGAGCCTCGACGCTTGGGAAGGGCTTGCCATCAGCTTCTGGCAGCAGGGCCATGGGCAGGTCGCGCCATAAAAGCGTTGAGAAATCCTTCACCTCATCAGCAAGGATCGGATGTCTGGACAGTATCGCCATGCTGCCCTGACCGAAGAACCGGCCAAACCCCTGTGCATCTGCGGCCTCACCCAATTGGCCGTTGCCATCCAGATCCAGCGGGGTTATCAGCCCGGCATTTGGTGGGGCGGCAAAGTGAAAGGGGTAGTCCAGCCTGTCGGCCAAGGCAGCAAGCGCGAGGTTTTGCAGATCGTAGTCGATGTTTTGCAGGACGACCACATCTGCCTTTGCCTCAGCGATCGTGGCCAGTACTGCCAGCAATTGCGGCTCTTTATTGAGGCTTAGATCACGCAACAACAGACCCGGACCCTTGCGTGAAAGCTCTGTGTTATAGGTTGCGACACGCAGGGTTTCGGCGGGACATAGGGTGGCGAACAGGCTTAGGCAGAGCGCAATCAGGCCGTTTGGAAACCATCGTCGGCTTCGGCGTTGGCATAAGTGCGACGGCGCTTTTCCCCGATCATCTCGGCGACGCGGCCCATTGCGATGCCGCGCATGATCATGCTTGCGGGAAGGAAGGCCCATGCGCTGAGTGTCCAGATGATTGTTTGCGGGTTCTGCAATGATACAGTGCCTATCAGATCGGCCATGGCTTTGACTACTGCGGGGATCACAAAGGGCAGCAGAAAGCCCAGCACGATATTGATGCGGGCATCGCGTTGCAGGCGTTCGACAACGTCACCGCCGGCGGTAGGGTCGAACAAGGGCAGGTTTACCCAGACATTGAACGCGCCCTGACGGGCAGGCCAACCCAGCACGCGAACCATTACCAGAAAGACCAGCATCGAGATCACCGAGACCAGATAGGCGATACCAGCGGCGGTTCTGACGGAAGTTACCAATGTGGAATCTGCTTCGGTTGGCAGCATCAGCACCACAAGGCGGACGGGCGAATAGGGAAAGTCGATGGCATTGCCGAGGATCAAACCTGCGGAGGTCAATCCCGATGTCAGCGAGGAGGGCTCACTCTGGCCTTTGAAGATCAGGCTGAGAAAAAGAACCGTGGTCGCGAGGGCCGCAAACCTCAGGCGATTAAAGGGCGGGGCATCGCGAAACTCTACGATACTGGGAAAATTGGAGTTATATTCGACGAAGGTCAGGAAGGCAGCAAGAAATGCCACAAGAACAGTGATTTGCGTTGAATCGCTCGCCACGCCGGGCAACAGAAGTGCCGGTGTCGCGATCAATACAGCCACCATCAGGCCGCGCGTCGCCGCGCCTGTCATTCGTCCAATCACTACTTTACCCTTCCAAACTGGCCAGACGCGATACATGCCGCGTACTTGTCCCAACTTGTCGCCTCCAGGGAAATGGAGGCCTGCCTCATTTCTGCCCAATTTGTGCCTTCTTTCGCCTTGGTTCTCAAGTCACTGGTTAACGATCTGCAAAAGGTAAGGCGATTTGAAGGTGAGGGTGGTGCGTTCTTGCATCTATTTCAGGGCAGAAAAGAGGCGAGCCTCAAGATGTTGTGGGTGCCACTGGGGCGCCCACAATCTAAACGTTTAACCTGTCATTATTTAGTACAGATTGATTAACGCTGTGTCAGACCCACGGACGGCTTTGAGACGCGGTGGCCTCAAATGAGTCGATGGCGGCGGCTTTTTCCAGGGTCAGGCCGATGTCATCAAGACCGTTCATCAGGCAGTGCTTTTTGAAGGAATCGATCTCGAAGGAAAAGACCTCGCCGTCGGAAGTCGTCACGGTTTGCGCCTCAAGGTCGATGTCCATCCGCGCATTGGCACCTTTCTCGGCATCCTTCATCAGAATGTCGATCTGCTCTTGTGGCAATGCGATGGGCAAGATGCCATTTTTAAAGCAGTTATTGTAGAAGATGTCGGCATAGCTGGGCGCGATGATACAGGTGATGCCAAAGTCGGCGATGGCCCATGGCGCGTGTTCGCGTGAGGACCCACAGCCGAAGTTATCGCCAGCCACAAGGATCTGCGCATCGCGGTACTGTGGTTTGTTCAGCACGAAATCAGGGATCTCGTTGCGGTCGTCATCATAGCGCATTTCATCAAACAGGTTCACCCCAAGGCCGGAGCGCTTGATGGTTTTGAGGAACTGCTTGGGGATGATCATATCGGTATCGATGTTGATCAGCGGCAGGGGGGCGGCGATGCCGGTCAGTTTGTCGAATTTATTCATGGTTGTGCTCCGATCAGGTTGCGTTTTCGCAAACAGCGATAAACTTGATCCATCCGTTTGATTGTGGTGTCTCTGAGTAGCTTTCGGCTTTGCCTGTCGGGCAACGGCTTACGACAGAAGTCCGTACTTCTTCAGACGTCCAGCCCTCAGGGCTATAACTGCCGCTGATTCCGCCATCGTTGAAATCCATTTTGTAAGCACTTGGATCGCTGCTGCAGGCACCTAGACCAATGACCGCAAGCAGAACATATCTCTTCCACATTACATCATCTCCCGCACATCGGTCAGCTTGCCGGTGATCGCCGCTGCTGCGGCCATCGCGGGTGACATCAGGTGGGTGCGTCCGCCCCGGCCCTGACGGCCCTCGAAGTTGCGGTTGGATGTTGCCGCGCAGCGTTCGCCTGCTGACAGTTGGTCAGGGTTCATCGCCAGACACATGGAGCAGCCTGCAAGGCGCCATTCAAATCCGGCTTCGATAAAGATGTCGGACAGACCTTCTTCCTCGGCTTGGGCGCGGACCAGACCGGAACCGGGCACAACCATGGCGCGGATGCCATCCTTTTTCTTTTTGCCTTTGAGGATCGCCGCCGCTGCACGCAGATCTTCGATACGGCCGTTGGTGCAGGAGCCGATGAACACCGTGTCGATTTCGACATCGGCCAAAGGTGTGCCCGCCGTCAGGCCCATGTAGTCAAGCGAGCGCTGGGCCGCCTCTACCTTGCCGCCTTTGAAATCGCTGGCGGATGGGATGTTTGCGGTGATTGGCAGTACGTCTTCGGGTGAGGTGCCCCATGTGACAACCGGTGCGATGTCTTCACCCTTGATGGTGATCACCTCGTCCCAGGCGGCGTCATCGTCGGAATAGAGGGTTTTCCACCAGTCCATCGCCGCTTCCCATTGTGCGCCTTTTGGCGCGTGGGGACGGCCCATGCAGTATTCAAAGGTTTTCTCATCCGGTGCGATCAGACCTGCACGCGCGCCGCCCTCAATCGCCATGTTACAGACGGTCATACGCCCTTCCATAGACAGATCACGGATCGCTTCGCCGCAATATTCGATGACATAGCCGGTACCGCCAGCGGTGCCGGTGACGCCGATCACGGACATGGTGATGTCCTTGGCAGTCACGCCGGGGCGCAATTTGCCGGTGATCTCGACCTTCATGTTTTTGGATTTCTTCTGGATCAGCGTTTGCGTTGCCAGAACATGTTCCACTTCAGACGTACCGATGCCGTGGGCCAATGCGCCGAAAGCACCATGAGTTGCGGTGTGGCTGTCGCCGCAAACAACGGTCATGCCGGGCAGGGTCCAGCCCTGTTCAGGGCCAACGATATGCACGATGCCCTGACGGACGTCAGAGACAGGATAATAATGGATGCCAAAATCCTTGGCGTTCTTGTCCAGCGCCTCAACCTGAATGCGGCTGTCTTCGGTCATGGTGGCGGCGTTGGCGCGATCCAGCGTGGTGGGCACGTTGTGATCCGGTACAGCGATGGTTTTATCCGGTGCGCGCACGGTACGGCCGGTCATGCGTAGGCCCTCGAACGCCTGCGGGCTGGTCACTTCGTGTACAAGGTGACGGTCGATGTACAACAGGCAGGTGCCATCATCGGCTTCATGTGCCAGATGGGCATCCCAGATTTTATCGTAAAGTGTCTTGGGGGACATGGGTCCACTCCCGTATTTGGTTTGAAAAACTGATAGTGTGCGACGGCGGGTGTCGCGATGCCGGACTTATAGTCGGGAAAGCACCGTGGTGGTGGCCCCAAAGAAGCGTTCGCGCAGGCGGGCGCGGTCACCGATGTTGATAATCCGTTTCATGCAATGTGGAATACACCTGTGCCTGCTGCGCTGCAAGCGCTGGTCGCGCTGCCTTATAGCGCTAAATTCAAGCAGGGTTGCACGGCTTGGCCGCTTCTGCGACCCTTTGAAAAGTGAGGACTGCGCATGAATGATTTGACCGACCCATTTGCCGATTTTCTTGCCACGCTTGAGGGGGTCTGGCTGTCGGGGCAGTCGTTTCTGATCGGGGTGATAGCCCCGGGATGGCGGCAAAATCAGGTACTTATCCTTATTGCATTGGCATTGATCGCTTGGCTGGTGCGCGGGCGTTGTGTGCATTTGCTGGAACGTTATGTGCGGTCGCGCGAAGGTTGGGCCAAGTGGCAGTTGCGGTTCATTGTGCAGCTGAAACAGCGGCTGGGTTTGATCGTGTTTGCGCTGTTGGCAAGTGCTGTTTATTTTGTGATGCAGAATGTCACATGGCCATCGCGGTCCTATCTGATTGGTCTGGCCGCGACATTGACAGCCGTGTGGGTTGGTACTGCCTTTGCCGCGCAGTTGGTGCATGACAGGTTTATCAGGCGCATCGTCAGGTGGTCCTTGTGGATCTATGCCACGCTGTATCTGTTGAATGTGTCTGATGATGTTGCCGAATTTCTGGACAATATCGCGTTGGAACTGGGCGAGTTCCGGCTTTCGGTGTTGACACTGATTACAGCCTTGGTGGTGATCGGTGCGCTGTTGATGATGGCGCGGTTTGCCAGTCGGGCGACCGCCAGCACCATTCGCAAGAATGAGGACATCAGCCCCTCGATGCAGGTGCTGGCCGTCAAGGGCGTACAACTAGTGTTGTATGGTGTGGCGTTTTATCTGGGGGTCAAGGCGGTTGGCATTGATCTGACCGGGCTTGCGGTGCTGTCGGGGGCGATTGGTGTCGGCCTTGGTTTTGGTCTGCAAAAGGTGGTGTCGAATCTTGTGTCGGGTGTGATCATCCTGCTGGACAAGTCGATCAAGCCGGGGGACGTGATTTCACTGGGCGAGACCTTTGGCTGGATCCAGACATTGGGCGCTCGATACGCCTCTGTGGTGACGCGGGACGGTCGGGAGTATCTGATCCCGAATGAGGATTTGATTACCGGGCAGGTGGTCAACTGGTCGCATTCAGACGATTTCGTGCGGCTCGATATCCATTTTGGCACTGCCTATGGTGATGATCCGCATCAGGTGCGCAAGTTGGCGATTGAAGCGGCCAGCGGGGTCAACCGGGTGCTGACGTTCAAGCCGCCAGTCTGTCATATCGTTGGGTTTGGTGACAGCAGCGTGGATTATATCCTGCGGTTCTGGATCAAGGATCCGACCGGCGGGCTGACCAATATTCGCGGCAATGTGTTTCTGGCCTTATGGGATACGTTTCAGGAAAATGGCATCTCTATCCCCTTCCCGCAGCGCGAGGTTTTGATGCTGGAAGATAGCAAGCTGTCAATTAGCCGGAAGGGTGGGGCGCAATAGTGTGCCCGGTCCGCAGGAAGACCTGTCTGTGATCAGGTAAGGGAGGGCGCGGGGTATGAGGCAGACCGGCGACGTCATTCTGATCGTGGGCAGTGGTCCAAATGCGGTGGCGGCGCGGCGCTGGCCGAAAGAGTGGTTTGACCAGATCGTGGTCATCAACAACGCTTGGCGGTTGCGTCCGGATTGGGACAGGTTGGTGTTTCCCGAAGATTTCCCGGTGCAAAAGCGCCCCGCCGAGATAGTACCGGGTCAGCAGTTGGTTGAGGCGGAAGCCTTTGTGCCGGCGCAGAACCTATTTGGCGGGTTTGTTCATGGCGGCGCGACGATGGCCTTTACTGCCGGCTATTGGGCGCTGGCCGCGCTGCGCCCTCGGGTGATGGCATTTATCGGCTGTGACATGGTGTACCCCGCCACAGGCCCTACACATTTCTATGGCAGCGGAACGGCGGACCCCCTGCGTGATGACATAAGCCTGCGTGATCTGGGAGCTAAATCAGCCCGGCTGGCGCTGATCGCCGCCGCGCAGGGATGTGCCTGTGTGAACCTGTCGCAAGACGAATCGTCACTGTTGTTCCCAACCGCGGCCCCTGATGCATTGCGCGGCGGAATCATGCCGCCGGCGATTGATCTGCAGCGGGTGGCTGGCTTGCGTGCGCGGGAAGATGCCTTGGGTTATGCCACGCCGGACGGGCGCTATGTGAATGACCCAAGCGCCTATGACATGGATATCTTGGGGGAAATTGATGCAAACTGGCGGATGCTACTGCATCCGTTCACCTGATCGCCGCACCGGTGCTTGCGGCCAGAGAACACCCTGTACGGATGGCGGGCAGTAATGTCACACCCTGCGGCCTTGTCATTGAATTGTCAGCTTCGTGTTGTTAAATTACGAAAAACCCCAGCGCCGGGGGCAAGGCGGCGCGCCCAAAGGAGGACAATGTCCTGTCACTACATACTGACGCATCCGTGCATGCGAAACCGGGGGCACCGCTGATGGCGCGTACCTCTGACATGACAACAAGCAATGCTGTGTTGGCCGCCATCCTGAACTCTCTGGAAGAAGACAAAGCCGAGGACATCGTGCAGATTGATCTGCGCGGCAAGACCGAGATTGGCGATCACATGATCATCTGTTCCGGCCGTTCGACCCGTCAGGTTTCGGCGATTTCGGAAAAGCTGGCACAGAAGGTCAAAGACGAATTTGGCCGCTCGCCCAAGATCGAGGGCAAGGACATCGGCGACTGGGTCTTGATCGACACAGGCGACGTGATTGTGCATGTGTTCCGCCCCGAAGTGCGCGAGTTCTACCAGCTGGAAAAGATGTGGATGGACGGCGGCGAAGTCGCATCCCCGCAAAACTGATCTTTAGGGCCGCGCAATGCGAGTTCATATTTGCGCGGTGGGCCGCCTGCGGGCTGGTCCTGAAAAAGACCTGATCGATGATTATCTGACACGTTTCGACAGAACGGGGCGGGCCTTGGGCCTTGGACCTGCGCGTGTCGTCGAGGTCGAGGATAAGAAGGGCGGCGGCATGGTGGCAGAGGCCGCATTGCTGGAACGCGCCCTGCCTGCTGGTGCGTTGATCTGCGCATTGGATGAACGCGGCAAGGTCGAAACTTCGCCCGAGTTTGCCAACCGTCTGGGCGGATGGCGTGACATGGGGCGCGGTGATGTGGCCTTTGTGATTGGCGGTGCTGATGGAATCGCAGCCGATCTGCGGTCCCGGGTGGATCACAAGCTGTCATTTGGCAAAATGGTCTGGCCGCATATGCTGGTGCGGGTAATGCTGGCCGAACAGCTCTACCGCGCGGCGTCGATACTTGCGGGCGGGCCTTATCACCGGGTGTGAGGGGGGCTTGCGCGTGGCAGGTTTGGTGACCCCGGCAGGATTCGAACCTGCAACCTGCCCCTTAGGAGGGAACCGTTCATAGCGTTATTCCTTCTTTGATTTCCGTTGTTTGGGTGTCTGTACAGGGTCTTCCTGTACATGGTTTGTACGAAAACGGGCCCTAACATCGGCCTCATCCGTCTCGGCATGGGCATAGATGCGCATGGGCAAATTGGGGTCCGACCAGCGCCCAGCCTTCGCCGCAGTGACCGGATCGACGCCTTGTCTGACCACCAATTCCGTGAAGAATCCGTGCTGACCAGCTGGGTGGGCTGAGAGATATTGGATGCCCGCCCGCTTGCAGATCGTCTTCCAACGGGTGTTGTAGCCTGTCGAGCTTCCATAGCCGAACACACGCGGTTTCATGAATTTGCCGGTCTTACGGTTCTTGGGTCGTTTGGGAGGAAGCGCGAGCAGCTCATCCATCATCTGCGGCGAGACGGTGATCCAGCTCTCTGCATGCCCCTTCTGGGCCTTCACTCTGACCTTGTTCTCGGCGGGTCTCAGATCATCAGGCTCCAATGAGACTGCCTGATCGATCCGCGCCGCCGTCTCGAACATGAACCGCACCAACGCGGCATTGTACGGATCGGCAGCACCACAAAACGCCTCGATCCAATCCTTGTCAGCCGGTGTGCGCTCAACCCTACTGATTTTCCCGCGTCGCCTGTCCTGTGCGATCCGTTCGAACTTGTCATAAGGTTTCACCCTGATCAGCGGTGTACCTTCCAACTCATGCGCGTTGTTGATCACTGCGCTAGCAGGCGTCACGATCTCGCGCCACCACGTATCAGTCGACGCCTTTGGCTTCAGCTTGGGTCCCAACCCTTTCAGCAGCGCTCCAGAAATTGCTCTTAGTGGCGTATCGCCAATCTCCTGAACAATTTCGATCAACTGCTTGGCCGCTTTCGGAGAGGCATTGTAAAGCATGATTGCATCAGAAAACGTTTTGCTTGGCTCATCTCCGAGCAAGTACTGACGAATTTGATACTCGGTCTCATGCGCTAGCCAGTCCCGTGCGCCTGCTTCTGTAGTCGACCCAGTGCTGTCGCGGTATTTACGTGAGATCGGTCTGCCGTTGTATTCGATCGTCCCGTAGACATAGTAGTATCGGCCCCTCTTGTAGATTTTGGTCGGCATGACGGGCCTCTCTCAAAAATTGTATCGATTTGGGCAGGTGTGATTAGCATGGTTCGCCCCAGCCGATAAAACGCGCCCGTGTCATTTGCCCGCTCACGCAATGTGCGCTCGGAAATCTCAATCTCTCGCTCTGCCATGATCTCAACCCATTGAGCTGGCGTCTTCCCAAGTCCCAGGATTTGCGAGCTGTCTGATTTTTCAATTTCTGCCATTTCATTCGTCCTTGTCCGCTAGGTGTGAATAGGTTTGCCGCATGGAATCGCTTGTTCAGCACCATCTGACGTGTTCAGATGGGATTAACCGTAATAGTTCGTCATTTTTTGCGATATTCGCGAAAAAATACGAAGTCGTCAATTGGAAATCGAAGATGGCGCAAAAACATGCTGATTTGTTTGCTGCTATGGGTGCGCGTCTGACCATTGCACGCAGTGAAGTTGGCATTTCGCAGGCAGCTATGGCGGAGGCTATCGGCGTCTCCCCACGCGCGTACCATAGCTACGAGAAAGGCCAGCGCGGCATTCCAGTGGAAGCCCTGATAACAATGGGCAAACGGTTTGAAGTCGATGTGCCTTGGCTATTGCTAGGTACAAACGCCATTAGAGCCGGACACGATTTCAACGCACTCAAAGAAATTGAAAGCTCGCTGGATCAGCACCTCAACGCAGAGGGTATCAAGATCAAAAGCGAAAAACGCGGGGCAATCGTCGCGCGCTGGTACGAGTCACACGTCAAGGGTCGTGAAGTAACGGATGACGACGTTCACACATGGATCGAGCTTGTTAGGGAGTAAGCACATGCAACAACCAAGCGAAAATTGGAAACGTCTCCGCCACGCTGTATTGGACAGGGCCCATCGAACCGCCATTGAACCCTTCTCTCCAGTGTACAACGTTTATGTGGCTGTTTGCGCTGTGTATCTCGCAGGCTTCGCCCACTTCAACCTCTTCGCCGACGGCGCAGAACTCAACCTTTTCTCAGCATCTTTGCTCATTGCGGCGGCTTTTTCAGGAGCGCTTGTACCGCTACTGACCGGTGCCGTGGTCACCTTGCACCTTACAAGCCGAAGGCTGCAACATCTGGTCAACACGTAACTTTGAGCGACCGCTGAGGTAATCATGCCAAACTAGGTAACAATTGCCTCGTGATTGGGGCTGCGGTGAGGGGAATTAAATCACCCATTGGCCGCAACCCAGATAATGCTGCTCGGGTCCTGCTCAGTATCTTAATCTCTTGCGAATTGCGGCCTCATTGTCTTCATATTCGGCTTGACCCAGATAGCTATCTACAATCCTACGAAGCGCCAAAGCCGTATTCGGGTGGTCGTACTCCATCGAGGACGCCCACATTTCATATTTTGTCGCCAGATCCCGTTCTTGAGTCCCACCTTCGCCCCTAAAATGAGCGCCGCGAGAGTTTTTTGTACCAATATAGAAGCCCCGCGCCATGCTGTCTGTCATCAGGCGGTCCATAACTGCTCGTACACTCTCGCACGGCCAGACACCGTCAAGCCCCTCTCCAGCATGACTCAATAACTCCCCAATTCGATAGTCAGCGATGTCTAAGCGCCCTTTCTGGCTACACAGTCGACGCGCCTCAACAATCCAGTCTTCCAGATGCTTGGCGTCCACGATGCCGTTATCTCCACTTCCTGGAATCCGCTTCAGGGTGTCCAAAAGCCTATAGGCGTTACTCGCCATTGCTTCGAGGTTCTCGACGTCATCTTTGTCGGAGGTGCGGTCGTCTCGTTTGAACGCCATCTCAACTGCATCACAAAAGATGTTTGGGTTTTCAGAAACTTCTTTTTCCAGATTGGTCGCTTCCTCCTTTTCGCCCCGGAAAAGGGCCAAATATCGAAACTCCAGAAGTGCCAGCTCACTTTGGGAATGGGAATTCCTTTCCGAGAGAAGTTTGATGGCTTTTTTAATGGAGTACCCTTCCGTTGATTGGATAGCGCCGCGATCTTCTTCTGAAGTCGTCATATCAAGTAGAAGCTGGTAAAGTTGATCGGAAGTAACCGATTTCAAATCCAAATAAACAAGCTGAAAACCTGCTGCCGGTCTCTTCTTCTCCAGAAGTTTGCTGACAGCGAAGCGCAAATCCTCCTCAGAATGGTGCATCCAGTTGGGATCTACCGTTCTCCAATAAGCATCCTGGAGCTGAGGGTTGAGCTGATCAACTTCTGACCAGGTGGTCATTTCGAATGGTGCTGAACGATACAACGCCAATCGTTTGTCTTCATCAATCTGTGCCCCAAACTTAGTTATTATTTTGCAACTTTTTTCCGAGCCAATCTCGGCAAAGAATCCTCCGACTAGTTGTCGCAGTAAAAAGCTGTCCGGTAGCGGGTCTGTCGATGAAACAAACAGCACGAAGTCCGACCGATGTTTGGGGGTCGTGAGTATTGATCCAACGCACCTCCCAACTATCCATGATGCCTCTCCTAGTGAAGCAAGCTCGATCAAGCCTAGAAACCCTCGGCTTGCATAGATTTCTCTTACGGCTTCAACTCGCAGTTTTTGAATCCGCTCATCTCGCTTCCTATAGTCGACGTCATCTTCAATTTCATCCCAAGCCTCAGGCACCCAGTGCTTTCGAAAGAGCCAAGAATGTTTTTGGATTAGATCACGCGGCTCCAAAGCTTTATACGTATCCCTCGCAAGCTTGCTGCGACGGGTGTCGCTCTCTGCGTCTCGCCCTTCACGCTTCTTACGTCGCAGAGTACGCCGACTGGTTGTTCGGATTTTTTCTCTTAGCGCCGCGCGATCTTCATCACTAGCCTTTGAGCTCCAGTCTCTGACGACCTCCCACATCTTGATATTATGCTCGTCACTCAGGAAATCTTCAAAGCCGATCAAATCCAAAAGCACTTCCGTGGTATATCTTGGCCAAGTTAAAGCACTCTCGATGCAGAAGATGACAAATTCGTTTCTCTCTTTGTTGGTCGCCCCGTCTCCATAACCAAAGGCATCATCACGCCAACGTGGCTTGTGGTTTGGACTCGCAAAGCCCGGCGAAGCATCCAACTCGGCGCTGCAAATCGTCCAAGCTACATCTGGGTGGTCGGAAATCAGCCGCTTTAGAAGCGATATCCTCTGTTTAAGATTAGCTGCAGTCTGCGGCAGCCAACTGCGAAAGATCGAGCGCAGCGACTCGGCAGGCTTGTTGACCCAATTGTCATCCAGTCTTATTTTACTGAGGATTGCCAGCACTTCGACAACTCGCGGTAAGTGGCGAGGCGACCAAGCTAGGTTTTCTAACGCCCAAAGGAGCCCTGTTCGAGGGGTTCCCCCAAACAGGCCGCTTTGAGCGGGCCGTACGATCGAAAAAACTACGGGATCGCTTGTTTTGAGGTCTTTCTCTAATATTGAAAGGAATGCATCAGGCGCTGCCTCTGCATAGATGGGCAAGTCAGATGTCTGGGACTCTAGCGTGTCCGCGGTCAGCGGTTCCAAAAGTTCGCGCACAGCATTTGCACAAAGCGCCTCAGGATTTACCCCGGTCCGCTTAAGGAAAAGACTTTTCCCGTGCATCGCCAACAATGCAAGACTGTCTGCGATACCATCTCGCAGCGAAGCGCTGATGTCCCGTGTTTTGTCGTAAATATGCGCCGCCCACCGATCTTCTTCCGGCAAGTCCAGCGATGGATCACGCTCTGACAACACTAGGTCTGCGACTTCGAAAAACCGCCTTAGGTCGTCCGCACTTACCCACCTGCAAATAGCGTATAGCGCGTCAATCTTTGACACCACTCCTCGGAAACTGCCTATTGCCCAGACAGGAGGGCTATTTAGATTCAAGAGCTTGGCAAGGTGATTTTCAACTTCTTGATAGCCATCTACTCCCGCGAGTTGGCAAAGAACTATGCAATCAGCTTCATTTCTTATGTTCCATGCTCCAGCGAGGAGGAACGGGAAAAGAAATTTTGCAAGTTCGTTCTGATTGCTCCAGTCAGGGGTCCGTATCGCATCGGACGTGGACAGTCGCCGCCGAAGAACAGTTAGTGAGCGACCAGACTCGTTTGACAGTCGTGAAGTCTCATCTCGACCAAGCCCCATTTTTTCCAGACCTTGCCGAAAAGCCTCACTACTAAGCGGCTCAAGAATAATGTCTGCTTCGACACCTTCAGTAGTTCGAGGTGCGATCACGATCCCTCCAAGTCGCAGGCCCGTTTCTGAGAGTTCTTTCTCCACCTCCCGGCTAATTACTACGGGTACGAACGTGCTTGTCTTTGCAGCTAGCTTAGCGATTGCTCCTGGTTGGGTAAAAACGATCACTCGGTCCCGCAGTCTTGCAAGATCGCCTTCATCACTATTGAAGAGCGCATGCAAGAACGCGAGGCCCTCTTCAATCGAGTCTGCCGCTAGCCTTGCAGTTCGATCAGGGTTTTTCACTACGCGGTCTGCAAGCCGTTTCCCTGTGGTAGAAATCGCCTCATCAAATAGATCTGTGGTAAACGATGGTTCACAATCAGCGTTCCACTTTGTCCAACAGCGATCGAGCGAAAGCGTGCCTTCATATTCGCGCCCCGTCTCGTTCGCAAACCACGTCTGCGCTGGTAAGGACTGTTCGACCCATTGCTCAAGGTTGCTGGCGTCAAGAACTCTAACGTCTTTCCAATGCCCCTTCGATCTTCGTTCTTCCACCCACTGTTCTTTGTTCTTCCAACGATGCGGAGTAACAAACACAAATGTCATTTCTTTACGCTCTACCGCGGTTAGCGCCTTTACGCTCTTGTTATAATCTTTAGTCGCCTTTGATGTGTAGCCACTGTTCGTTCCAAACTCCCAGCCCGACTTTCCGATGGGAATCCAAGGATTACCCTCGTCAGATTCAACTAACCCGTCCCAGCCCGGGCGCTCTCCATCATCATTTCCAGGGAAGTCCACGAGCGACAACGAACCGCAGGTGCTATGGACAAGCATTCGTAGAAAGACTGCAAAGCGGGTGCGCGAGGGTATGCTTTCCGACCACTGCGTAATGTCATTTGCCTTAACCCCCAAAAAAGGAGGTACATATGGCAGTGATGACGTCGTGATTACGGTGGATGAATTGGATGGTTTGTCAAAAGCGCTTTGAAGCTCTAGCAGCCGCTTTCCATCGGCTCCAAAGGTTTTCTCCAACTTGGCCGCCATTTCTGAAGACAAGGCCGACTTGCCATTGAGTAGATTTGAAAGGGCAGGCCTCCCAACACCAAGTGCTTTAGCGGCTGCGGTAACATTGACATCCTTCGGAATGACATTTGCTTTGATAAATGGGCCTGGATGACCCAAAAAGGGGGGGCTAGACATAGCTTCCTCGCAGATATTTTTGTACTGTGTATCGTTACACAATACGCTTTGTCAATAAACTTCTAGAAAACCTCATAACCAATTGTAATTAGTAGGTTAAAAATACACCCTTTAGAGTCGTTTGAGAAAGTTTGCTGCGGAGCGGGTCTAAATTTTCAGATTGAGCGGTCAGGGATCGCAAGAGCAAGGAGCCGGCTCCGCCCCGCAGGGGGCAACGGGTGGCGCGAACAGCACGGGCCGCGCCATCAACGAATTCTTTACCGGCTAGGGTTAAAAATTTTTACTTCACACTCTACTTCATATGATGTACAAGATAGAAAAATAGGTAGAAGCAATGGGCAATCGGCACGAAGACCCTCTCTTTGGGGATATTCCCGAGCGCACGCTCCTTGGTAACGCACCCTTGGTCCGTGTCCTTGGTCAGGTGCGCTTTCCGAAGATTGTTAAGATCGCGGAAGAGAGCTACATCGCTGACTTCCAAGAGGCTATACGCAAGCAGTATCCTCATTTTCAAAGCGAAGTTGTCCAAGGTGTTGAGCTGAACCTTGCCGGACAAGAGCTACAACATCGCGTAATGAGCACGGTAATATGGCGGTTCTTCGACCCTACTCGCGTTTTACGCATTTCACTTTCTCAGGATGCGATCACTCTTGAAACAGCAAAATATGTGTCACGAGATGATTTTCTAGAGCGGCTTGGGTTCGTTTTGACATCCCTTCAGGAGACAATCGGCCCCTCTTTAGTGCAACGTGTCGGATTCCGATATGTTGATCGACTACAGGGTGAAAAAATTCTTGGGTCTTTGGATCAACTTATTCAACCTGAACTATTGAACGTTCTGCAGCCTAAGCTCACATCTAACATCGATATTTCTATGACTGAAATTACAGCAACCACTAAAGAAGGGAAACTAATTGCACGTTATGGTTTGGCTCCAATGAATTACAGCCATGACCCAGATATGGCACCGCCGGTCGGCGAGCGAAGCTGGGTGTTAGATGTTGACTCTTACAGCACTGATTGTGCGGGCCAGGACTTCAGCGCCAAAATGTTGTGTGGTGAGCTCGACAAAGTAGCTGCGCGAGCATACTCTTTCTTTCGATGGAGCATAACAGACCAATTTCTTGAGCAATTTGGAGCAAAGTAATGACACTGATGGGACATTTTCCTTTGGCGGTAGCTGCTGCGATGCCAATACCTCATGCTGCCGAGATGGGCAGTATTATCGCGCTTCCTCAACCCGAAATTGCGGCACCTTTTTCACCTACTCGTAATATCGTCCTGTACTCTGGCGATTTGCACAACGTATTTTGGCGCGACCAATATTTCGAAGCAAGTATTGCTGGCGCGCACAAACTCTCAGTAAAGGTTCAGGCAGTAGACAAATCCACAGCTGGGCTTGTGCAAGAGTTCAAGCGAGTTTCGGGACTTACCTGGGCGCAACTAGCAAGCACATTTGAAGTGTCATCTCGTGCAGCCTTCGACTGGGCATCTGGGAAGCCAGTCAATGCCAAGAATCATGAGAAGCTTGGGCTCGCAGTTGCAGCAATTCGATTTATCGACCGAGGCTCGGCTGAAGAGAACCGCAACTTACTTTTGAGTGAAGCTCAAGTCGGCCAAACCTACTTGGATATGTTTCGTTTAGGAGAACTCGAACAAGCTCAGGAATTGGCAGGTAAAGGAGCTGGACGTCCGACCTTTGGGCAAACCCTGACAGCTGAAGCAACGAAGTACAACGCTCCACGCCACTTTGGTCAAAGCGTTGAATTGTCTATTGCTTCCGACGATTCTGAGATCTTGCCTGTTCAAGAACCAAAGCTCCGAAGAGTTAAGGCTCGCCGAAGCAAGGCCTAAGGGACGTGTTCGTTGGCAGATCAAGAGAAAGCCCTATTGGACGACATTCAAGATCGCCTTGCTGAATGGCAGCAAGGCGATCTTACTTTTGACTGTGCTGAATTTCTGTTTCTCGACCAATCAGAAGACGAAAACGAACCATACGAACCGCTCTTAGATGCTGGCATTGAGGGGTGCGTCGTCATCTCACAAACCTGCGATGTTGTTCGAGATATAACAAAAATTCCAAACGTGACTGTTTGCCCACTTGTTAAGATTGACGGCCAGCGTGTTTCGGACGTCGAAAAAGGCATGGCACCAAGGTATGGGTTTCTCGCCAACGTTCCAAACGGCGTTGTTGCGGATTTTTCCCGTGCAATGAGCGTCAGCAAAAAACTACTAATTGGCTGGCAAAGGACTCGTGGCTGTACGAATGACAACGAACTCCTCGAATTTGCGACTTCCCTCGAGAGGTTTTTTGGCCGCTTCGCTTTCCCTGATAATTTCAGCGACTCACTCAGATCATTACGCTCAATAGTCTACGGAAAGCACGAGAAGAATTCAGATCTCGGTCGAGCACTAAGATCAATCCGAGAGCTTCGGGTTTACCCTCATGAGAATTGGACCAACGAAAAGTCTGTTCCTGTGACCTTCGTCCTTGTCTTAGAGCAAGAAGAAGACCGTGAACTTAAAGATCGAGATCTAATCTGGAAGGAAATTTCTGAAAAACTCAAAGCTATTGAATGGGTTGAGCCATTTTCACTTCACGAAGACGAGATGTATCTGACCACACTCATCGACATGACGGCCGCAGAATATTTGTCATCATATCCATTAGATCTAAACGCTCTGTCTTACGCACGGCGTTATATAAAGGGCTGATGTCAACCAAAAGTTCTGCCGAAAGCGAGCAGTCTTTGATTAATGGTATTTCGGCGTATTGCTTGATTGGCAATGGTGCATCGTCTTTGCTTGGACGCCGAACAGCTCTGCCGATGTCGAGATTGTCGGTTACGATTGAAAGGATATGTGATGAGCCTGCTTGAAGAACCAATGCAACCCGGTGAAGTCCTAAAAGAGCTTTACCTTGATCCCTTGGACATAGGGGCAATCGCGTTTGCGCGGCGTCTGGGCGTGCCTCGGACGCGGATCGAGCGGTTGATCAAGGGGACAACCGGGATCACGCCTGACACGGCGTTGCGCCTCGCACGTGTGTTCAACACGACGGCGGCCTACTGGGTCAACCTGCAAACGAATTACGACATGGCGCTGGCCGCGAAGGAAATCGATGTGTCTGACATTGAACCGCTAGTTGCGGCCTAGCGGGGTTAGTTTCGGACTGATGCATAAGCCAGCACTTCGGCCGCAGGTGTTTCTGCGGGATTGATTTCGCAACGACTCTCGGCGTCATTGGTTGCCAGCGCGAAACATAGAAGGGCCAGGGTAAGCAGTTTGAAGCAAGAATCAATAAACCGAGCATCGATGCCTGATGCCAATAGATATGTCATGTCGCCAGGCGGGACACTTGTCTGCATATCGGATGTCGATGCAGAAGACCGCTACGCGCACGGCCCCTACAGCTGCCTTGCCTGCGGTCATATCATGGTGCCAGCGTTAGGTCGCGTGCGGAAACACCATTTCAAGCACAAGGCCGGACGCCCGGCCGATTGCCACCACGAGACCTACCTGCACCAGCTCGCAAAAAAGATACTCTTCGAGACCATCTCCGACGCAATGGTGGCCGGACGGCAATACCCCCTCATCAGAAGCCGGGATATCGTTTGCAATCATTTTGTGGAGCCGCATGGCATTACCTGCACCAACCAACGGCTACCATTCCCAGAGGATATTGCATCACGCTTTGATCATATCGACATCGAAAAGGGCGTGAACGGATTTGTGGCTGACATTTTGCTGTCATCGATAGCCACGGGCGACAGAATGCTTCTCGAAATCGCAGTAACGCACCACTGCGATGACGCAAAGATTGCGAGCGGGTTAGACATCGTTGAGATCATGATCAAAACCGAAGATCACATCGAACAGCTCAAACGTGGCCTAGATGCCACCTCGGGCTCCGTGCAATACCACAATGCGAAAACGCTGGTCCCGATCCGACAGAACTGCACTGCGCCATGCAAGGCCAGCGGTCTTGCTCTTCTCCTCTTTCGAAATGGAAAAGCCTGGTATTCAGAGGTTCCTCTCGGAGCAGATGAATACGTCACATCAGATCCTCAACTAGTGACCTACGAAGTTGTCGATCCGAAGATAGGGCGTGGCGATCGCAATTGGTCGACAATCAAGGCATCTCTGGGAGATTTCATCATCCGACAGGCATATGACTCGGGGCAAAATGTCAGATCCTGCATGATTTGTCAGCATAATGGCGGCTGTGCGAACGATAATGACATCTACTGCATCGCAAAGGGCCGCAACATGTGGATGTCTTCGAGCGCGACGACTTGCGACGCATACTTCCCACCCCCCACATCTGACGATGCGAGAGAGCTGCTCAAGTTCTGAACACCATCAGAACCAGCTGCCCCAATCACTCGTTGGGTCGGCTTTGTCCCGTACGCAACCCTAAACTGCGCCTAATGCGTCATCCCCCGGTCCATCTCGACCTCTCGCGCCTCTAGCTCTGTCTCAACCTCACTTCGGCGGCCTTCACTAATTTCAAGCTGGTCTCTAGTTGCGTGCGCAGCCTCCCGTAGTTCGAGCCCTCGTTCAACAAGCCGTGCAACGCAGCCACGGACGCCGTTTGCGATTGAATGAGCACCGACACGCAGGCGGCCAATCCATCCATCTGGCTCTGCATCCTGGTCGTCGAGCGTTCCTCTAACCCGCTCAATTCCTTTGCTGAGACCTCGCAGGCCGTCACCAACCGCTCGACGCAGGCGAGCAAGTCGCGTTCCAAGGCTGTCAGGGGTGTCATCATCTAGTCCTCCTCGATCTTGATGCAGGTCACTGATCTGCCGCCCAGCGTGCAGGTCCTCAGGCGCGTCTTGGTCGGGTCCAGCACCAGCCATGTCCCGTCCTCCCTGTCGATCCGCGTCAGTCCCAAGTCCGTCAGCTCCGAGCTCGTTAGCATCAACGTCCAAAGCAAACTCGCCGCCATCATCAAGACGATCCCCGCCAAGAACGTCCCCGTGATCAGCCAGGGCGAGATCGTCAGCCAGCTCTTGTTCTGTCGCAAAAAGGTGCGGGTATCGATCTCGATTGTACGATGCGCGATGGTCGCAATGCTGCTCAAATCGGTCCTGAAGCTCTCGAG
This sequence comes from Sulfitobacter pacificus, assembly GCF_030159975.1. NCBI lineage: Bacteria > Pseudomonadati > Pseudomonadota > Alphaproteobacteria > Rhodobacterales > Roseobacteraceae > Sulfitobacter > Sulfitobacter pacificus. The sequence continues at coordinate 2,852,725 of NZ_BSNL01000001.1, read as the reverse complement.
CTGGGATGCCATCGAGGCGGCGTAGTCCTGCCGGATCGTGTCCAGTTCCGCGTTCAACTTCTCGCTCAGCCGTGTCGGCTTGCCAGTCTTCATGGAAAATTTCTCCTTTCAAACGCCAGCGCTCGTCCGTGTCTGGATCGCGGGCGGTCAGGTATGCTTTGCCGACGCGCGGCAGGTCGTAGCCTGCGTCTGTGAGGGCATCGATCATCGTGGCGCGGTCGGTGATCAGGCCGACGCTGATCTGATCTTGCAGCCACGCGTGCAACTCGTCTCGGCCTTGGGCGCGGGTTGGGGTCTCGATGGTGTCGCGGACCTCTTGGGTGCGCTCCAACTCCATCGGATCGGCCCAACCGTGGCGCTGGTTCATCACGTCGCGCAGGCTGTCGAAGGCTTTCTGATAGCCGGGCGGCGCGATGTTCAGGCTCCGCCCCGAGGTGAGCTCCAAGCGCGGCGTGCAGAAGTGAAGTTCGACACGGTCTTCGTGGGTATGTCGGACCCAGAGCACGTCATATTGCGTCGGGTCCAGCCCCGCGAAGGCCAGACGCTCGAAGCCGTCCATGACCTCGGCTTGCTGGTCCTCGGTCGGGGCGTCGGTGGCGGCGAAACTGATCACGCCCGCGCGGTAGGTCCATTGGTGGCGGCTGGCGTCGATCAGGGCCTCGGTGCGGTCGGGATTGCCGCGCAGAACCTCCGGCAAGGGGTCCCGCGTGACGGTCATCGGCTGGCCATCTGCATCGCGGATCAAGTCTCGGTTGTCGTCGTAGGCCAGCACCTTATCCGCGACGAGGTAGCCGACTGGACCCGCGCCCGCGCCTTTGCCGTTGCGGTAGAATTTGATCAGCATCGGCGCGCGGCCTCAACGATCTGGGCAAGCTGACGCTCGACTGTTAGCAAGCGACGGGCAACGGTCAGTGCATCGAGATCAACGCGGCCCGCCATCATCGCGCGATTCAGCCAGCGGGCGATCTGGTTCAGGTTGCCGCCGATGCGCCCAACGGCCAGCACCAGCGCGGGATCGACGCGGGGGATGGGCTTGCGGCGGCGCGCCTCCGTCAGGCCCAAAGCCTCGCGCAGCAGGGTTGCAGCGGGTAGGCCAGCAGCCTCGGCCTTGGCGCGCAGCTCGGCCTTCTCCGCCGCTGTGCACCGGAAGACGAAGGTCTCGATCAGCGGCTCTTTGGTGCGGGCTTTTCCCGCGCCTGTGGGGTTCGAAGGGGAGGCTTGCCGCCCCTCGCAAGGTCCCGTGTCAGCAGCGCCAGCGTATGACATGGGTCGCCTTGCTGTTTGCTCTTCGGTGGGATCGGTTGCGGTCATGATCTGAGGCCTGCGGCTTGGATTTGGGCTTCGGAAACCATCTTCGATGCAAGCAAAGCCGTCACTTGGGTGCCCGTGATGTGTTTGCACATCGGGCTGCGATCACTGATCCAGCAGGCCAGCCGCGCATGGTGATCGGCCTCCAAAGCCTTCGCTTTCTCTCGGTCTTCGGCTTGCTTCTCGACATAGGCCTGCCAGCGCCGCGACTGAAACCAGTTGTCGGAAAAGCAAACCTTGGAGCGGGTGAAACCCGCGCTATCGGTCGAGTAGGCTTGGACGGCTTGCAGCAAGTTCTCCGGTGCGATCCCTTCCTCCACGGCCTCTTCGATCTGGGCAAGGCAGGCCGCTTTGCCGCGAAGTCGATCCGGTGGATAGGCTGCCAAAATCTTCTCAGCTTCATCATCCGCCGCCGCCTCGCGCCTGCGCGTAGGTGGTTTATGGATGGTTTTAGGATGGTTTGGGGGCCGTGGTGGCCCCGGTACCCCGGCCACAGTGGCCCCCGTACCGGGGCCAGACTGGACGGGGGCCGCTGTGGACCCCGTCTCAATCTCGGGTTCCAGCGTGGTTTCCAGCGCTTCCACCTTGGCTAGGTCGATCCGATAAACGACGGTGAAACCGTTCTTGCAGGTGCGTGCTCCGGTCTCGACTAGGATGCCTTCCTTCAGGAACTCACGCACCGTTCGCTTGACCGTGGTCTCTCCCAGCTCGGTATGACGCTGAATTGTGCCCTTGGAACACCAGATGCCAGACCCGTCATCGCTCGCCTTGTCCGCCAGAAACATGATGATCTGCTTGCGTGTCGCGCTGCCGAACTTCCGTTCCGCGCATGTGTTCGCGACCCGCCAACTCATTGGAACACCCCCAAAGGCGCAAAGACGTGCGAATTTTGTACAGGTTTTGTACGAGATTTCCGCCGTTTCAGCAGAATTCGGCGCGAAAGCTCGCGGGACTTTCTGCAAGCTTCCGCACAAAGCCCTGCAAATAAGCCATATTTTTCAGGCAGTTTTGGTGACCCCGGCAGGATTCGAACCTGCAACCTGCCCCTTAGGAGGGGGCTGCTCTATCCAGTTGAGCCACGGGGCCACGCATCGCGGTGTTTAACCGACCAAAGGAAGCTTGTCATCGTCCCATTGCGGCTTTGCTCCCTGCTTGATCGCAGCATAGAGTTCACGCTAACTGGTAGCTGAACAAACAAGGTGCCCAAATTGACCTCTCCTGCCAAACGTCCGCTCACCCTTCGCGATGTCTCTGATGCCTGCGGGGTGTCGGAAATGACCGTCAGCCGCGTCTTGCGTAACCGGGGTGATGTGTCTGACGCCACCCGCAGCAAGGTTTTGGCAGCGGCCAAGGAGTTGGGGTACGTGCCCAACCAGATCGCCGGGTCGCTGGCGTCGCAACGGGTCAATCTGGTGGCGGTGATCATACCGTCCCTGTCCAATATGGTGTTCCCCGAAGTGCTGAACGGGGTGAATCAGATCCTTGAGGATACGCCGCTGCAACCTGTTGTCGGGGTGACCGATTACATGCCCGAAAAGGAAGAGCGGGTGCTTTATGAAATGCTGTCTTGGCGCCCGTCGGGTGTGATTATCGCGGGGCTGGAGCATTCGGAAGCAACCCGTGCGATGTTGTCGAATGCGGGTATTCCGGTGGTCGAGATTATGGACACAGATGGCAAGCCGGTGGATGCGATGGTGGGGATTTCGCACCGCCGTGCCGGGCGCGAGATGGCCAATGCGATCCTGAAGGAAGGGTACGAGCACATCGGTTTCCTGGGCACCAAAATGCCGCTGGATCACCGCGCACGCAAACGGTTTGAGGGGTTCACAGAGGCGCTGGCCAAGGCCGGTGTAGAGATTGAGGACCGGGCGTTTTATTCGGGTGGATCGGCACTGGCCAAGGGGCGCGAGATGACGCAGGATATGCTGGAGCGCTCACCTGATCTGGATTTCCTATACTATTCCAATGACATGATTGGGGCAGGGGGATTACTGCATCTGATTGATCAAGGGATAGATATCCCGGGTCAGATTGGGCTTGCCGGGTTTAACAATGTTGAGTTGTTGCAGGGGTTGCCGCGGCAATTGGCAACCATGGATGCCTGCCGGATTGAGATCGGGCAGGCGGCGGCGCGGATCGTGTTGAACCAGACGTTGGATGAGCCGAATGCAGATGTGCCGCAGCAAGTGACCCTGACGCCGACACTGTCCTTCGGGGATACGCTGCGCCGCCGCCGTCGCTAGGATGCTACGGCTTGACAATGCACAGGCAAGGCGGGTGTTTCTAGACCGGCACAGGCTGGCCGAGGTGCCACAGGGTGGCGCGTCCGGGAATGACCTTCTGTCACTGATTGAAAGCCTTGGGTTTGTGCAGCTGGACAGCATTAACACCGTGGCACGGGCGCATGATCTGATCCTGTTTGCGCGCCGGCCAAGGTATCGGCCTGCGGCGTTAAAGACGCTTTATGAAAAGCAGCGGGCCTTGTTTGAACATTGGACCCATGATGCGGCGGTGATCCCGATGGCGTTCTATCCGCAGTGGCATTTGCGCCGGAAACGGGATGCAGAGCGGTTGCGGCGACGTTGGCAAAAGGACCGGCGCGCCGGGTTCGAGGCGCAGTTTCAGGTAATTCTGGACCAGATCAAATCTGAAGGACCGGTATGTTCGGGGGATGTAGGCAAGGATGAGACGCGCGGGTCGGGCGGCTGGTGGGACTGGCACCCGTCCAAGACCGCGCTGGAATATCTCTGGCGTTCAGGTGCGCTATGTGTTGTCGGGCGGGACGGGTTCAAGAAACGCTATGACCTGACTGAACGGGTGTTGGAAAAACATCTGTGTGACGATCTGCATGTGCCGGATGAAGCCGAGACAGTTGATTGGTGCTGTGCGCAGGCCTTGGCACGGTTGGGGTTTGCCACACATGGTGAGTTGGCGGCGTTTTGGGCGCATATCACCCCGGCAGAAGCGCGCCAGTGGTGTCAGCGCGAACTGGCTGCGGGGCGGTTGGAGCAGGTGGAGATCATCGGCGCGGACGGCAGTGTAAAACTGGCCTTTGCGCGGCCCGGATTGGATGAAGATCCGGCATTGGGCGTGGCACCGACAAACCGGCTGCGAATCCTGAGCCCGTTTGACCCGGCGCTGCGCGATCGCAAGCGGGCAGAACGGTTGTTTGGCTTCACTTATCGGATCGAGGTGTTTGTGCCGGAGCCACAGCGCAGCTTTGGCTATTATGTGTTTCCGATTTTACAGGGCGATCAGATTGTCGGGCGTACCGATATGAAGGCGTTTCGCGATCAGAACGTGCTGCGCGTCAAGGCGCTGTGGTCCGAGGGGAAGGTCCGCTGGGGCAAAGCGCGGCAGGCGGCACTTGAGGCAGAGTTGGAGCGGGTGAAACGGCTGGCCGGGGTCGAACAGGTGGTGTTCGAAGATGGTTGGATGCGCGGATCAGCTTTGCATCATCTCTGACAGATCCTGTGCGGCGCGGCGCAGCCGATCCAGATGGTTTTCAAGATCCGATATGCTGACCCGCTGATCCGGTGCATGCAGCGAGATGGTGGACATCAGCCGCCCCAGATCATCGCGGATCGGCACGGCAACCGCGACCATGCCGTCCATGAACTCTTCGTTGTCGGTTGAATAGCCACGTTCCCGAATGGCCGATATTTCAGACATTAACGCTTCAGCTGTTGTCAGGGTTTTATCGGTATGTGCCTCCAGCGCGGCCGAGGAGAGAAACTTGGCCAGATGGCGCGGTGACAAAGAAGAGAGGTACATCTTGCCACTGGCGGTGCAATGGAACGGGACGGTTGTGCCGATGGGCAGCTGGATGCGCAACGGCCATTTGGTTTCGACTCGGTCAATATAGAGCATGCCTTCGCGGTCTGCTGTGGCGATGTTGCAGGTTTCGCCCACCTCATCGGTCAGCGCATGCAGCACGGCAAGGCGGGCCACGCGGATACGGGAGGACGACAGAACATTGGCCGAAAGTTTACGCAGCCGTTGGCCTGCAGAATAGGACCGCCCGTCGACGTCACGTTGCAGGAAACCCTCTTCTTCCAGCCGATGGAACAGGCGGTGCACGGTTGGTTTGGGCAGGCCCAGCACCTCGTTTGTGGCGGTGGGGGTCACGGGAATCCCGACGCGCGCGACCTCTTCCAGCAGCAAGAGCAACCGCAGATTGGTTGGAATCGCTTTGTCAGATTCACGCGCGTCGGGCATTTTGATGGTCTCACTTCTTCACTGGTCTGCCGGTGGCAAAGACCTTTATCCACCTCCACCTGACAGAATTTCAAAGATTCCACCACCCGGCAGCAGGGTCTTTGACAGGGATGGCATCAGCGCGACACAGAACCAGACCGAAATCAGGGCGATCAGATACATCGTTGCATAGCGCAGCAGGCGGAAATAGGGCACCCCCGTCACCCCCGAGGCGACATAGAGGTTCAACCCGTAGGGTGGCGTGATAAACCCGATAGAGGCACCGACCAAAAAGATCACCGCAAAATGGATCGGATCAATGCCGACCGATACGGCAATCGGGGCCAGGATCGGGGCGAGGATGATCGTGACGGGCAGGGATTCAAGGATCATGCCGGTGACAAATACAATCGCCATTGAAGTGAATAGCACCGCGTAATAGCCGCCCATGCCGGTCACAAAATCACCGATGGTTTCCTTGGCCCCCAGCGAGGAGAGCACTTGCTGCATGGCCACTGACACTGCAATCAGCGGCACCAGAATGCCAGTAATCTGCGCTGAACGTGATACGATGGCTGGCAGGCTGGGCAGGGTGAACCCTTCGACGACGATCATCGACAGCAGGCTTTTCTCGGTGACAGGCTGATCCGGGTCGCTGCCCATCAGTTTGTTGATCGGAAAACAGATCAATCCGACGATGATACAAAAGCCGACGGTCACGCCAGCGGCCTCTGTCGGGGAGAATTTGCCGGTATAGATGCCCCAAAGCACCAGACCGATGGCAAAGAAACCCAACCATGCCCCCACTGCGGTTTTGAAAACGCGCCAAGGTGACAGGGTGATCAGGAAGCCCCAGCCGTTGACCGTGCAGATGATGAAGGCGGCGGTCATCATGCCCAGCACCATCAGCGCACCCGGCACGATACCCGCGATGAACAGCTCCGAGATTGGCAGGTTCATCAAAAAGCCATAGACGATAAAGATGATCGAGGGTGGGATGATGATACCGACCGTGCCCCCCGCGGCAGCAGTGGCCGCAGAGAAACGTTCGTCATAGCCCCCCTTGACCATTTCGGGATGCAACATCGAACCAATGGTGGCCGTGGTGGCAGAGTTCGAACCCGAGATGGCCGCGAACAATCCGCAGGCCGCAATTGCTGCCATGGCCAGACCGCCGCGCAGCCAGCCCAGACAGGCATAGGCAAAATCCGAGAGCCGCCGGGCAATGCCGGACTGGTTGATCAGATCCCCTGTCAGGATGAACAGCGGCATCGCCAGCAAGGCAAACCCCTTGTTAAAGACATTCAGCAGTTCATTGCCGGTATTGTCCAGCGGCAGACCGATGACAAAGCTACAGCCGATGACCCAGTAAAAGATGACCAGCAACACCGGTGTGCCGAGCATAAAAAACAGCGTCACAGCCAGTGAGATAAGTGTGACCCATGTACCGTCTGACATCAGACTTCCCCCCCGATAACCGCTGTTTGAATGATCTCATTGCCGGATCGGTAGTTTCGCCAATCGTCCAGCCAATTGCCGACAACGCGGCCTGACATCAGGATAAAGGCAACCGGTACAGTGATGTAGAACCACCATTTCATTGTATTATCGATGCCATCGACCAGCTGGAAGTTATCGGCGGAATAGGCGGTGAACCGCAGGGAGGTTGTGATGGCGATCCAGCAGAAACCGAACCACAAAACACCATCCAGCGTCAGGGCGGCCATCTGGCCTGTCGGCTTCATCTTGGCGCGGAATTCGCTGAAACTGAGGTGGGTGCGCAGGCGGACGTTATACGAACAGCCAAACCATGCCATGATCATAAACAGGAACGGGGGCACGGTGGTGGAGCCTGACCATTGGCTGGAAAAGATAAACCGGTCGATGACGCCCCAGAAGATGATTGCGGCAATCATCAGATAGGTTGCAACGGCGATGCCGCGTTCCAGATGCCGGTCCATGAATGGCAATCTTTTGAAAAATTGATTGGCCAGAATGCCCCCGATCAACGTGACAAAGAAACAGAAAATCCACATGCCGTCAGTGTAGAAAGCATCACGCATTTCCCATGCGCTCCCGGCAAAAATCGCGGGAATGACGGCTCCCGCTTCGGCCCAAATTGACATACCCGATCCTCCCTAGAATGCCTGACCTGCGCTATTCTCCCGATAGCGAAGCCAAAGGGGCCGGCCCCCGAAAGAAGACCGGCCCCTGATTTTAGCCTAATCTGGCCCTATTATGATTTCCACCAGCGACGCGGTTCAACATTTTCCGGTAGGGTATCTGCGGGCAGGGTGCGCACTGAGTCATAGATTTCCTGATAAGTATCGTGACCGCCTGACCAACCGTTAAGCCGCTCGCGCCATTGTTCCCACAGCTGCGGCTGATACTCGGGCGAACACATTTCCTCGGCCTTTTTGATCTCTGCATCAGAGAGGAAGGCGTTGCGTACATTGTTCTGGGCAAAGATGGTGCCGGGCAGCTGTGGGTCGGACTGGCCCACTGTTTTGACCAGTGCGGCCTCGTTTGCCGCCTGCACATGGACCTGAGCAAGATAGGAAGATTCCATCACCGCATCCTGCAATTCACCGCCAAGTGAATCAAAGGCTTTGGCCGACATCGCGGTGTGTTCTGTGCCGCAGAAGAAGTTCAGATGCACAGATTGGGACACCACGGGGGACATGTTGGCGTAGGCCACAGCAGAGGCCCATGTTTCCGCCCCATCAATCAGGCCCTGCTTCAGGCCATCGAGGGTTTCTTCCCATGCCACCGGAACCGGGTTCAGGTTCATTGCTTCCATTGCGATCCGGCCCAGCTGGGTGCCGGTGACGCGGTTCTTGGTACCGGCCAGCTGTTCAACGGAGGTCACCGTGTCCTTGTCTTCCCAGGCCAGACCCAGCTGAATGCCGCGCAGTTCGGCATGTGAGAATAGAAATTTCAGCCCGTGGCGTTTCTCATAGGGTTCGCGCAGCAGCTTGGCTGATTCTGGTGAATAGAGGAAATGATACTGATCCGCGCGGTTGCGGAACATATAGGCATAGTCCAGCACGTTCAGGTAAGGCGCGCCACCGGCAGAGTTTTGTGTGGAAGCTGCATAGATGTCGACGATACCCTGCTGCGTCTTTTCAACACAGGATGTCTGGCCACAAATCTGGTTGTCGCCGATGAATTCGACGCGGATCTCACCGTCTGTGCGGCTTTCCAGATCGCGGGCGAATTCAAGGCAACCTGCACGTTCAATCAACAGGTTACGTTCGTTAAATCCGGCGGCACCGAATTTGAATGTGAACTTGGCTTCTTTCTTGAAGCGCTTGTCGTAGGACGATTCTGCTGCGCTTGCCAGATTGGCGAGGCTCATCGCGCCGCCAAAGCTGCCCGCGGCCAGCAGTGTGGATGACATGCCGTATTGCCCTGCAACCCTGAACAGGTCGCGCCGCGAAATGCCGCCTAGTTTATCCGATACTTTCATTGTGTTCCTCCCAGCTGAAGTAGTTCGTCAATTAATGAGACTTTTAGTTTCAAAAAACACTAGCGAGAAAAGCTGCTTCTGTATAGAATTTTCTTTACCTAGCGGGAGGGATGCATAATGGACGCCGACTTTATCATTGTTGGTGCAGGGTCTGCGGGCTGTGTTCTGGCAAATCGGCTGAGTGCGGACCCGAGGAACAAGGTGATCCTGTTGGAGGCGGGGGGGCGTGACCTGAACCCGTGGATTCACATCCCGGTGGGGTATTTCAAGACGATCCATAATCCGAAGGTGGATTGGTGTTACAAAACCGAACCTGATCCGGGGTTGAATGGCCGTTCTATCGAATGGCCACGCGGCAAGGTCTTGGGGGGTTCCTCATCGTTGAACGGGCTGCTTTATGTGCGGGGGCAACCACAGGATTATGACCGCTGGCGTCAGATGGGGAATACCGGTTGGGGCTGGGATGATGTTCTGCCGCTGTTCAAACGTGCAGAGAGGAACGAGCGTGGCGCGGATGCCTATCACGGGGATCAGGGGCCGCTGTCGGTCAGCAACATGCGCATCCAGCGTCCGATCACCGATGCCTGGGTCGCGGCAGCGCAGGCGGCGGGATATAAGTTCAATTCAGATTACAACGGGGCGGATCAGGAAGGAGTGGGGTTTTTCCAGCTGACCTCTCGCAACGGGTGGCGCTGTTCGGCGGCGGTGGCTTACCTCAATCCCGTCAAGAAACGTCCGAACCTGCGGATCATCACCCATGCGCAGGTCGATAAGGTTGTGATCAAGGACAGGCGGGCCACAGGGGTGATCTATACCAACCGCCGTGGGCAGCAGCAGACGCTGAGCGCACAGTGCGAGGTTATCCTGTCCGGTGGTGCGATCAATTCACCGCAATTGTTGATGTTGTCGGGTGTCGGACCAGCGGAACATCTGGGCGAATACGGCATCACAGTGGAGCAGGATGTGAATGGTGTTGGCAAGAACATGCAGGACCATCTGCAGGCGCGACTGGTCTATAAGACGCATGAACCGACGCTGAATGATGAAGTGTCCTCGCTCTGGGGGCAGGCAAAGATCGGATTGAAGTTTGCGATGTTCCGGGCCGGTCCGATGACCATGGCCGCCAGCCTTGCAACGGGATTTCTCAAAACCCGTGATGATCTGGAAACACCCGACATCCAGTTCCACGTTCAGCCCCTGTCGGCAGAGAACCCCGGCAAAGGGGCGGACAGGTTTTCGGCCTTTACCATGTCGGTGTGTCAGCTGCGCCCCGAAAGCAAGGGCGAGATCAGATTGGCCAGTGGGGATCCGCGCAGCTATCCCAAGATCATTCCCAACTATCTGTCCACCAAGACCGATTGCGATACCATTGTGGAAGGGGTGAACATCGCCCGCCGGATCGCGCGCCATGCGCCGCTGACCTCCAAGATATCGGAGGAATTCCGGCCCCATCCCGGTCTGGACATTGAAAATTATGACGAAACGCTGGGCTGGGCCCGCAACAATACCGCGTCGATTTATCATCCGACGGGCACTTGCAAGATGGGTCAGGGTGCGGACGCGGTTGTGGATGCGCGGCTGCGGGTGCATGGCATCGCGGGACTGCGGATCGCGGATTGTTCGATCATGCCGGAAATCGTGTCGGGCAATACCAATGCACCAGCGATCATGATCGGGGAAAAGGCCAGCGATCTGATTCTGGAAGACGCGCGTTAAAAACTGCGGGGGGTCAGCCCGGCGTGAAACCAGCGCAGATAGGTATAGATGGTGAAGACGGGCCGCCCTGTGGCCCGTGCAATGTCAGCGCTGTAGGGCACCATATTGGTGCATTCCAGAATGATTGCGCCGACTGTCGGATCCTGCGCCACAAGCGCCTGTGCCGCCGCCACCATTTCGCGCCGTGCTGCGGTCACATCCAGCGTTGTTTTATTGCCAAGGATTGAGGTTGCGAAACTGCTGCCCTCCATCCCCTGTATCGGTGTCCCTGCCGGTACACCTGCGGCCGTCAGATGCGCGGGGGTCAATGTCGTGGCAGAAATGGTCAGCACGCCCAGCCGCTGATCTGGTGCCAGCATGGGGGCGATTTGCCCGGCCTGCTCCAGTGCCGAGGCCGCGACCGGAACGCCCAATGCGGCCGCCAGCCTGGGACGGATCAGCGCCAGAAAACCACAGGTGGTTGCGATGCCCCGGCACCCCTGGGCCACCAGATCACGTCCAATATCAATGAAGGATTGTACAAAAGGTTCGATGTCATCGCAGACAATCGCCTGTGGCGTCGCGTCTTTCACCACGCCGTAGCGGACGGGAAAGGGCCAGGTTTGCGCATTTCCGACATCCCCGAGGATGCGTGGGAAACGGGTATCGAGCATCAATATTCCCAAGTTCGCCGGGGTGTTTTCCTGCATGTTCAATCCTTTGGCTGTGGCGGAACTATTGCGCAGCCGAGGGGCGTGGAACAAGGGAAAATGAAAACGATGACAATTTGTAAACATTTTGTTGATGTTTGGTAATTCCATGGCATGATGCCGCTGGGGAGAATCAAAATTGCAAAACCATTTCAGACTTGAGGTGTGCGGATGACGCGCCATGTTGCTGTCATAGGGGCGGGGATCGTTGGTGTTTCTACCGCGATATGGCTGCGCCGTGCTGGCATTGACGTCACGGTCATTGACCGTGGCGCGCCGGGGTCGGGCACGTCCCATGGCAACGCGGGTGTGCTGGCAGCCTGTGCAATGGTGCCCGTCACCAGCCCCGGTCTGATCACCAAGGCACCGGGCATGTTGCTGAACCCGGATTTCCCGTTGTTCATGCGCTGGGGCTATCTGCCCAAGCTGCTGCCGTGGCTGCGCAAATATGTGGCCCACGCCAATGACGCGGATACGCGGCGCATCGCACAGGGGTTGACCCCGATTGTGGGTGACGCGGTCGAGCAGCACAAAAGCCTCTGTGATGATCTGGGGCTGGGTGATTGGGTCAGCGAAAGCGACTATTGTTTTGCCTATGCTAACCGCGCTGCGTTTGAAGCTGAAAGTTATACTTGGGCGCTGCGTAAAGAGGCCGGGTTTACCCCGATGCTGATCGAAGGGCAGGAGGTGCGCGACTATGAACCGGCGCTGGGCCCGGACCTTGGCTTTATGGCGATCATGAAAAACCACGGGTTTATCCGCAGTCCCGGTGGCTATGTTCAGGCGCTGGCGCAAGCGTTTGAGGGGATGGGCGGCACGATTTTGCAGGCAGAGGTCAAGGATTTCGACTTGAGCGGCGGCGCGGTGTCAGCGGTTCACACCACCCAAGGCACGGTGCACTGCACAGAGGTGGTGCTGGCCACGGGTGTCTGGTCAAAACCGATGATGGCCAAACTGGGCCTGAACGTACCGCTGGAATCGGAGCGTGGCTATCACATTGTGTTTGAGGATGCGACAGGTGGTCCCGCGCGCCCGACCATGGTTGCCAGCGGCAAATTCGTGGCAACGCCGATGGAGCAAGGTGTGCGCTGTGCCGGTATCGTCGAATTCGGCGGGCTTGAGGCAAGGGCATCGAAAGCTCCGCTGGCATTTTTGCGGCGTCATGCGGCCAAGGCTTTTCCGAACCTCAAAGCCAAATCCGAGGTGGAATGGCTGGGCCATCGTCCGGCCACCAGCGACAGCCTGCCGTTGATCGGGCAGGTGGGTGACACCAAGGTGTATACCGCCTTCGGCCATCATCACATCGGCCTCACCGGTGGCCCAAAGACAGGGCGTTTGGTTGCCGGGCTGATCGCGGGGGCGCAGGTGAATACCGATCTTGCGCCTTATCACCCGCAACGCTTTTCAACGAAGACTTAGACGGATGAAGACCAAAATCAAAAGGGAGACGACAATGAAACTGACAACAAAACTGATGACAGGTGTGGCAACTGCCGCTGTGGCGCTGAGTGGCGCATTGCCTGTGATGGCGGGTGAAAAATGGGATATGCCGATGGCTTATTCCGCCTCCAACTTCCATTCCGAGAATGGCGTTGAATTTGCCAATTGCGTTGCAGCTGGCACCAACGGCGATATTGAAATCACCGTACATGCGGGCGGGTCGCTGTTTGCAGGCGCGGATATCAAACGGGCGATCCAGACAGGTCAGGTGCAAATCGGCGAGCGTTTGCTGTCCGGCCACCAGAATGAAAATGCCGTTTTCGGCTTTGATTCTGTGCCCTTCCTCGCGCCGTCATTCGACGACAGTGCCAAGCTGTTCAAAGCAGCCAAGCCCAAGCTGGACGAGGTGCTGGCCGAGCAGAACCTAACCATGCTTTACGCCGTACCATGGCCGCCACAGGGTCTGTACTTCAACAAAGAAGTGAACAGTGTTGAGGACATGGCTGGCACCAAATTCCGCTCTTATAATGCGGCCACGGCCCGTCTGGCGGAACTGACTGGCATGTTGCCCGTGACCATTGAAGCGGCGGAGCTTTCACAAGCCTTTGCCACTGGTGTGGCAGAGTCGATGGTCTCCTCCGGTGCGACGGGTTACGATCGCAAGGTCTGGGAAAGCCTGTCACATTTCTATGAGGTCGATGCCTGGTTGCCCTATAACTATGTGATGGTGAACAACGACGTTTGGACGGATGTGTCTGACGCCAACAAAGCGGCGATCACAAGCTGTGCAGATGAAGCGGCAGCGCGTGGTTTGCAGGCGTCCAAAGATTATACCAAGTTCACCATGGATGGTTTGGCCGAAGGTGGCATGACCGTTGGTCCAGCGGGCGAGACGCTGATGTCTGGTCTGCGCGAGATCGGTGCGACCATGACCTCTGAATGGCTTGAAGCAGCAGGTGAGGATGGCGCGGCCATCGTCGACGGCTTCAAGGCAATGCAATAAACGCATGTAGCAAAAAGGTAGGGCCGCGTTTGCGGCCCTATTTGCCAATATGACATATGATGCATTCATAAACGCTGAACGGACCGGCTGGCATGAGAGGGCAGAGGTTTATGCCACTCATACCGCACGGGTGACCTTGCAGATCGTTCCTGCATTGCTTGACGCATTGGGGTTGCGCCCCGGCATGCGGTTGCTGGATGTGGCCTGTGGTCCCGGTTATGTCGCGGGTGCTGCGGCGGCGCTGGAGGCGGAGGTCACGGGGGTGGACTATGCCGCAGGGATGATTGATGCCGCAAGACGCCGCTTTCCCGGTTTGAATTTTGATATTGCTGACGCGCAGGCGCTTCCGGTCGCGGATGGTACCTTTGATGCGGTTGCCTGCAACATGGGACTGTTTCACATGGGGGACCCCGCGCAGGCCATGCGAGAGGCTGCGCGCGCGCTGCGCCCCGGTGGCCGCTTTTGCTTTAGCCAATGGACAGCGCCATCCGATTCACCGCTTTATGCGGCGTTGTTCGAGGTGCTGAAAGAACATGCGGATATGAGCCGTGCTGATCCGGCACCCGACGCCTATGCGCTGTCTGAGCCGCAGAACGTGACAAGGATGATGGAAGACGCGGGTTTTGCAGAGACCCGAACACGGCGGTTGGATACTGTACTAATCGCCACGGGCCCGGATTTCTTTGACTTTTTCATGCAGTTTGGCGTGCGTGTACCGCTGATTGTCGCGGCGCAAGAGCCCGATGTTCAGCAGCGCCTGCGCGACCGCATCAATGCCGCCATGACATCGTTTCAAACGCCAACAGGTTTTGAGGTACCCATGCCCAGCCTGATTTATACAGGGACCAGACAATGAAAATTCTCCGGCGTGTGCTTGATTTTCTATACAATGCTGCGGGTGTGATTGCCGCGCTTTGCCTGATTGCAATCCTGTCTTTGATTGTCGCCCAGATGATCGCCCGCTGGACCGGCGAGATCTTTCGCGGGGCACCGGATTATGCAGGCTATGCCATGGCTGCGGCCAGCTTTTTCGCCTTTGCCAGCGCGTTGAACCGGGGTGCGCATATCCGCGTTTCGATCTTGCTGAACGCGGTGTCGCCGCGTCTGAAGTACATCTTGGAAATCTGGTGTTTCTCGGTGGGGGCGGCCATTGCGTGGTATTTTACCTATTACGCCTATTGGTTCGTCTATTGGTCCTGGAAATTCAAAGAGGTCAGTCAGGGGCAGGATGCAAGCCTGTTGTGGATCCCGCAATCGGTCATGGTGATCGGCGGGGGGCTGTTGGCGATCGCGCTGACGGACAATCTGATCCATGTGCTGCTAAAGGGCAATCACCGTATTGTCCGTGACACTGTTGAAAGCCACGGGGAATAATCATGACAGAACTTTACGCTATTGCGCTGTTTCTTTTCGTCCTGTTTTTGCTGCTTGGCACGGGTGTCTGGGTTGGTCTGGCCCTGATGGGGGTTGCATGGGTCGGGATGGAGTTGTTCACCACACGCCCGGTTGGTGACGTGATGGTCACCACGATCTGGGCTTCGTCCTCGTCCTGGACCTTGACGGCGCTGCCGCTGTTCATCTGGATGGGGGAAATCCTCTATCGAACGCGACTGTCCGAAGACATGTTCAAAGGTCTGTCGCCATGGCTGGCGCGTTTGCCGGGGGGCCTGGTGCATACCAATATCGTGTCCTGCACCGTGTTTGCAGCGGTTTCCGGTTCTTCTGCTGCGACGCTGACCACCGTGGGTAAAATGGCGATCCCCGAACTGCGGGCGCGCAATTATCCCGAGAAGATGGTGATCGGCACACTTGCCGGTGCGGCAACCCTTGGTCTGATGATCCCGCCATCGCTGGCATTGATTGTTTACGGGGTGACAGTAAATGAAAGCATCACCAAGCTGTTCTTTGCCGGTGTCTTTCCCGGTCTTGTGCTGGCGGGCATGTTCATGGGCTACGTCGCCTTGGTCAGTTTCACCTCCAAGGAATGGAACCCCTCAGTTGAGAGCGGGATGAGCTTTTCCGAAAAGGTAGCGAATTCGCGTTTTCTGTTGCCGGTTTTTGCCCTGATCACCGTTGTTATCGGATCGATGTACGCAGGCCTTGCCACCGCGACCGAGGCGGCGGCCATTGGTGTGATCGGCGCGCTGGTTCTTGCGCTTTTGCAAAAATCCCTGACATGGGACAGCTTTCGCGAAAGCCTGATGGGGGCGACGCGCACTTCTGCAATGATTGCGCTGATCCTTGCGGGGGCGGCCTTCCTGAAGCTGTCGATGGGGTTCACCGGTTTGCCGCGGTCACTGGCCGATGGGATTGCCGCGATGGAGCTGACACGGTTCCAACTGCTGATGGCACTTTTGGTGTTCTACATTATCCTTGGTATGTTCCTTGACGGGATTTCCGCCATCGTGCTGACCATGGCTGTGGTCGAACCGATGGTACGCAGCGCGGGCATTGATCTGATCTGGTTCGGGATCTTTGTAGTTGTGGTTATCGAAATGGCGCAGATCACACCGCCTATCGGGTTCAACCTATTTGTTCTGCAAGGCATGACGGATCATGAAATGGGCTATATCACCCGCGCGGCCCTGCCGATGTTTGCCATTATGGTGCTGATGGTCTTTGTCCTGATCTGGTTCCCCGAGGTTGCGACATGGCTGCCTGAGAACATGCGTTCGGGTCCGGGTTAAGGGGCATGACAAATGCAGCGATTTCTTTGGCTTGCGTCAACCCATGCGCGCGCCTGTCTGATCCTCGGATTGCTGGCTGGGCTGGCCCTGCCTTCCTTTGCGGCGATGCTGGTGGTGTGGTTGCCGCATATGGTGGCGATCCTGCTGACGGTCACCGCCCTGCGCATCGGGCACCGCGCCGCGATGGGGGCGGTTGGCGATCTGTGGTGGGGGCTCAGCGCGGTTGCGTTGTTGCAGACGGGCCTGCCCTTGGCCGTGTTGGGGGTGCTGACGTTGGCCGGTCTACAAGACACACCCGCGACACTGGCGATCGTGCTGGCCTGCGCGGCACCTGCGATCACCGGCAGCGTCAATCTGGCGCTGATGCTACGGCTGGATGCCGGGCGGATGATGCAAATTCTGGTGCTGGGCACAGCGGTATTTCCGCTGACGGTTCTGCCGGTGTTGGCATTTTTGCCGCAAGCGGGATCGCCTGCTGTGATCATCCTCGCTGCGCTCAAGCTATTGGTGGTTATCGTGCTGGCAACGGGGCTTGGGTTTATGCTGCGCCAGCGGTTCTTTCCGCAGCCAAGCGAGGGGCAGGTCAAGGCATTGGACGGGCTGTCGGTGCTGGCTTTTTCTTTTATCGTTGTGGGGCTGATGGCTGCACTCAATCCGGCGCTGCGCAGCGATCCTTTGGCGGTAGCAAAATGGGCAGTACTTGCCTTTGCGATCAGCTATCTTTTGCAGCTGTTCAGCCTGCTTTCCCTGCGGCGCAGCCCGTTGCGGGGTGTCGCGGGGCCGCTGGCAATCGGGGCAGGCAACCGCAATATCGCGATCTTTCTGGTGGCTCTGCCTGCCGAGATTCTGACCCCGTTGATGATTTTTATCGGCTGCTGGCAGTTGCCGATGTATCTCACGCCGATGCTTTTGCCACGGCTTTACAAATGGGCGCTGCGCGATGAGTGATTGGCCAAAAATCCGCACTGTCGGGCTGTCGGGGGTATTGGTCACCTTTGCCGGTGAGATGTCCGAGCCTGCCAACCGCGCTGCCCTTGCCTTTCGCGCCGCTGTTGATGGAGCGGATTGGCCGGAGGTCTCGGAAACCAGTACCTCGTTGGTCTCTACATTTCTGGAGGTCGACCTTGCCAGTACCTCGCCACAGGACGTGACGGAACGCCTTGAGGAGCTGTTGAAAAGCCGCGACTGGTTTGCCGCCGCGCTGCCCGCGGGGCGAACCCTGTGGCAGGTGCCGACGCTCTATGGCACGGAACTGGCCCCCCAGCTTGAAGAGGCAGCAGAGGTTGCGGGTGTTGACCCTGATCAGGCGATTGCGGAAATTTCAGCTTCTCGCGTTCGGGTATTGACCATCGGCTTCGCCCCCGGTCAGCCCTATATGGGAGAACTTTCTGATACGTGGAATATCCCGCGTCAACAGGGACTTACCAAATCCGTGCCCTCTGGTGCGCTGGTCATTGCCATCCGCCAGTTGATTGTTTTCACTAATGCGGCCCCAACGGGATGGCGCCATATCGGGCAGACGGCGTTT
Organism: Sulfitobacter pacificus; assembly: GCF_030159975.1. Lineage (NCBI taxonomy): Bacteria > Pseudomonadati > Pseudomonadota > Alphaproteobacteria > Rhodobacterales > Roseobacteraceae > Sulfitobacter > Sulfitobacter pacificus. Next base: position 2,834,688 of record NZ_BSNL01000001.1, on the reverse strand, counting down.
CGCACCTTTCGCCCTGATGCAGAGATGCCTTTCACGCTTGCCCCGGGGGATGAATTGACCTTTCCCGCGATCAGCCGCGCCGAATATGAAGCGATCCTTGCCAAGGATACATCCGGCCTTGGCGGAGCCACCCGCGAGGTGCTGACATGACAGCGCATTTGACGATAACCCAAGCCGGTCCAGCGCTGAGCTTGCAGGATCAGGGACGGGCCGGATATCGCGCACAAGGATTGACTGTTGGCGGGGCGGCAGATCGCACCGCCCTGTTTGAGGGTGCGGCATTGCTGGGCCAGCCCGCAACCCACGCGGTGATCGAGATGGCCGGCAGTGGCGGCAGTTTCACCAGTGATACCGATATTCGGATTGCGCTGACCGGTGCCGAGATGGCTGCGAAGATTGATGGCGAACCCTTGGTTTGGGGTGCCAGTCACCGGTTGCCTGCGGGCGCGAAGCTGACCATCGGCGGCGCGCGCAACGGCAGCTATGGCTATCTGCATGTGGGCGGCGGGTTTGCCACGCCACTGGTGATGGGATCACGGGGCAGCCATCTGGCCGGTGGGATCGGGACGGTGTTGCATAGCGGCGACGCACTGCCGGTTGGGCCTGACGCTGCGCAGGATGTGGCGATGACCCTGCCTAAACCCGACCGTTTCGGCGGGGGCAAGATCCGGCTGGTGGAATCGATGCAGACAGCATCCTTTGATGCGGAAACCATTGAACGCTTTACCGCTACTTCCTTTCGCCGCGATGCCCGCGCCAACCGCATGGGGGTGCGTATGGATCATGATGGGGCCGGGTTTGCCACAGGTGCGCAGCTGAGCATCGTGTCAGAGGTGGTTGTGCCCGGTGACATCCAGATATCGGGTGACGGTGCGCCCTATGTGTTGATGTATGAATGTCAGACCACAGGAGGGTATCCGCGTATCGGATCGGTGCTGCCTTGTGATTTGCCCCGTGTGGCACAGGCGCAAACCGGGGTTGCCCTGACGTTTGAATTTGTCGGGATGGAAGAGGCGGTGAACCTGCAAACCCGCTACCTTGCGGCGTTGAAATCCTTGCCGTCACAGGTGACGCCCCTGGTGCGCGACCCAGCCAGCATACGTGATCTGCTGAGCTATCAAATGATCAGCGGCGTGATTTCCGCCGCTGCGGACCCTTTTGAACAGGAGAGTTGAGCCATGCCAACCGTGGATCTGAATGCCGACATGGGCGAAAGCTTTGGGGCCTGGAAGATGGGGGATGACGCCGCCCTGCTGAACATCGTCACCTCGGCCAATATTGCTTGTGGCGGGCATGCGGGGGATGCGGATGTAATGGCCACGACGATGACACTGGCGGATCAGAACGGGGTTGGGATCGGGGCGCATCCGGGGTTTATGGACCTTGCCGGATTTGGCCGGAACCGCATGTCGGTGCCGCGTGCCACCTTGCAAAATCAGGTGCGGTTTCAGGTCGGCGCATCGCTTGGCATGGCGAAATCGGTAGGCGCGAACGTCCGGCATCTGAAGTTGCATGGTGCGATGGCGAATATGGCGTCAGAGGACGAAGGGATGGCGCGCGACCTTTATGAGGCGGCGTTGAGTGTAGACCCTGATCTGATCATAATGGTTCTGGCCGCCACAGCGCAGCAAAAAGCGGTTGAGGCGCTGGGCTGTGCCTGGGCCGGTGAGATTTTTGCCGATCGCGCCTATAACGATGATGCGACACTTGTTGACCGGTCCCTTGATGGTGCGGTGATCCATGACGCGGACCTTGCCGGCGGACGCATGGTCGAGATGGTCAAGGCCGGTGCGATCATCACCCAAAGCGGCAAACATATTCCGACACGGATTGACACGATTTGTTTGCATGGTGACACGGTCGAGGCGGTGCAGATTGCCGGTTCGGTGCGGCGTCAGCTGGAAGCGGCGGGGATCACGCTGGCGCAGTTCAGCGGCCAAGCATAGGGCAAGACCTTAGGAGACATATCCGGCGACAACCTGCAACAGTTTGTAGGCTGTGCGGGCATCGCTGCCGACCACGTCCAGAAACTCCTCTGCGCCAATACGCAGGCAGGTCAATTCGCTGGCCGCCCGCATGTCCAATGCGCGCGGTTCATTGCGGATCAGCCCCAGTTCGCCCACCAGTTTACCCGCGCCGGAGGTGGCAATTAGGATGTCGTCCTTGCCCTCCACAGGCAGCAACAGATCCGCCTCACCTTCGGTGATCAGATAGGCCCCGCTGGAGGGGTCATCGTCTTTGTGGAACACATATTCGCCTGCCTTGGCCTGATACCAGCGCGCACTAAAGGCCAGCAGACGCAGCTGTTTGCGCTCTAGCCCGGCAAAGAGATCGGTTTGTTCAAGCGCGCGCAGTTTGCGTGACAGATCCGCCCCAACCGTGTCGTCCTCATCCACGGGGGCGGCGCTGGCGAGGGTCGATATGCGCCCCTGTTGCAGTACGAACTGAGCATCAAAACCACTGGTGTCGTCAAAGCTGGGTTGCAGGCAGATGATTGTTGATTCTGGTAAAAGACCACGCAAGCGGTCGTGCAGCCCGGCGCGGGTTGGGGCATCGAAACTGGACAGTACATTGTCGAGGATCAGCACCTGTGGCCGTTTGATCGTGGCGCGGCTGATGGCAAGTGTTTCGGTTAACATGGCCGAAAGATTCTTGCCGCCCAGCGTCAGCGGCAGGTCAAAGATCAGATCCAGAACCAGCCCTTCCAGCCCTGCCGCGTATAGTGCATCCACCGCCACCGCACGCAGGGCATCGCCCTGAGGTCCGGCGTTTTCGGCGATTTTACCGAACAGCGCGTTTTCCAGCACGGTCAGCCCGGCAACAGGGCTGTCGAGGGTGATCGGGCTCATCAGGCCAGACAGGCTTTGTTGCAGGTCGGCGGCGTGGGTTTTGCGAATTTCCAGAACGCGGTTGATGATCATGTCCGGGAAGGCAGAGCCCAGTTTTTCCGCAGATATGGCAAAGGTCACAGCCATCAGGGAAGCTTTGTCGGCAGTTTCCAGCGTGGTGCCGTCGCGCTGTTTGGCGCGTAAGTCAACGGCAGCTTCAAAGGTGGCCGGGTCCAGCCCTAACTTGCGAAACAGCGGGTGGTCGGTGCCGTCAACGCCAAAGGTTTGGCGCAGGACATCAACAGTATCTGCGGCCAGTTGCAGCAAATCCTGTTCAAGGCCCAGCTTGGCAAGCAGTGCCATAAACTCTGTCTGGTCCTGCAAAAGAGCCGGGGTGATGACCTGTTTCGGGGTGGCGAAAATCAGGTTTTCCGCAACCGGAAGCGCGGGATTAAACAAATCCTTGTCAAAGACATGCACATGTTTAATCAGCCCCGATTTTTGCAGTTGTTCGGAAACTTCAGGCCGCAGCTTGACCAAGGCGTCAGCCAGTTCCGGGTGCGCCTCTGCGACAAAGCGCTGATCCAACCCGCGCAGGAATAAGGTGCGGTCGATTTCCATGCCTTTGATCAGGGACAACCACCAGGCCCGCAACCCGGTTTCACCATCAATCTGCATGTCATCCAGATCGAACCAATTGGCAGTTGATGCATCGGTGCTGTTGCCTGCACGCGCACTTTCCAGACCTAGAGCGGATAGAGCACCATCCTCTGACGGGCGCAGCCGAAGGGGCAAAACTACGTTGTCCCCAAAGCTGCCCAGAAACATCACAGGTCGAGAGGTGGCATGGCCAATCCGTTTGGCGATTGTTGCCTGATGCAACTCTGACAGAGGTTCGCCGGCTAGGGTTACCTTGCCTGAAGACGGGATGATCTCGCGCATCAGAACCTCGGCCAATGCGCGGCGGTCTTCGTCGCTGGGTGATGTGATGGCGACGGTGCTGCCTTGGGCAAAGGTGGCGCTGACCTCTTCAAGAACGGGGTTGCCGTCGGCGTCCTGTACGCTGATCCCATCAAGGGAAACATCGCCCACAAGTGACGGGATATCGCCGGGGTCGCTGTTGAATAATTCTGTTCGAACCATGCCATTGGGCGCAAACCGCTCCATGATTACCTCCCAGCGCAGGGCCATATCCTGTGATTGATTGTAATAGGCCAACAGTTCTTTCCACGGGCTGGACAGATCCTTGTAGGCCGCAAGGGCCGCGACCAATGCGCCGACGGTGACCTCGCCGGTTATGGTCAGGTACCCCCCGATGGAATAAAAGAAGAACGGCGTAAGCTGGCCGATGAAGTTGTTGAGAAACTTCATGAAGAACTTTTTCTGGAAGATCTCGAACCGGATCGCATAAAGCGCCCCCAGACGTTCGGAAAACAGCGCCAGCCGGTAGCGCCAGCCGCCATTGGTGCGCAGGGTGCTTGCCCCGGCGGCCCCTTCGCCGATCTCTGCTGCCAGGGCGCGGATCTGGATCACGCGTTTCTTGTTCAGCAGGTTGATTTGTTTTTGCAGCTTGGGGATCAGCCACGCCTGCAACGGGATCAGCGCGCAGGCGGCAAGGCCAAAGGCGATGCTTTGCATGAACAGGAACACCAGGATCGTCAGCATCTGGCCCGCTTGCAGCACCGGTTGCGCGACGGCATCGCCCATCAAACCGCCCATTGGTTCGGATTCGGATGTGATCATCGATACCAGTTCACCCTGGCTGGTGCGTTCGAAATAAGGGGCAGGAAAACGCAGGATGCGGGCAATGAGCGTATACCTCAGGCGGCGCAGCAGGCGTTCCGCCAGCACCCCCTTCATGGTGTTGATGCGCATCTTCATGATGCCGTGGCCAAGCACCGACAGCAGGAAAGCGCCGCATAAAAGCATCAGGAATGTGATCTGATCAACAGTGACCCCGAAGAAATTGATGTTGTCTGAGGCAGCACCAATCGCATCGTTGATGATGCGTTTGGGAAGTTCGAGCGTCAGAAACAGGAGTGGGAATAGGGTGAGGGTCACGGCCAGCAGGATCAGCTGGTCACGTTTGGAGTACTTCCAGATAAATGAAAACAATGAACGTTCGATGGAAATTGTCCGGAAAATCGTAGGAGTCAAAGGATATGATAACAGGCTTAGCAATAGCGGGGCTTCGAAATCAAATGAATTGCGCCGCGTTCTGAATTCATTACCATGAGAAAGGAGGAGAAAAAATCTTGGATACGGCGCTGAACTCGGCACTCTTGGTCCTGATACTATTGCAGGGCAAACATATGTTTGCGGATTACTTCCTGCAGACCCCCCGCATGCTTGCCGGGCGCAGCACCTATGTGCATCTGGGTCGGACAGAACATGCGGCATTACATGCCATCCTGTCGTTCCTTGTTCTCAAGATTTGCGGTGCAACCCTATTGTTTTCCGTGATTATTTGTGTGGTTGAATGGGTGGCCCACTATCACATTGACTGGGTCAAAGGGTGCTATTCACAGCGCAAGAAACACGGGCCGACCGATGCGGCATATTGGCGTGCGTTCGGCGTTGATCAGTTGATGCATCAACTGACTTATGTCGCGATGATCTGGGCTTTTGTGCGGTACGGAATCTAGGGTGACCGGTCTTTCGTGAGCTGAGAGCAGGCCTGTCCAGCCTTATTATTGTTGCTGGTTAACGAACAGTTGTTTTTCAGCCTTAGGATTGTGTGCTGATAGTATACTCAATTTTGTTCAAACCGCCTTATTTCATATATTATCAATGATTTGCTTGGAGATTGTACGTCAATTCTGGCATTCTCGAGACGGTGGGTGCCATAATTGCCGGGAATGGGAGTTCCCTAGATTATGAGGTGAGGTGAGGTGATCCGCTGATGTCGGTATTGGTGCTTTCGAGTCTTCAAAAATCAGGCCTTTTTGTGTCTTCGGACATGTTCGGGGCCAATGCGGTTTTTGGTTTGACTGATGATGGTGTCCCGACAGATGAATACGCCGATGCCGCGGCCGCTTTGGGTGTGCAGAACATCCGTTTCGGCGGTGGCCAGGCCGACCTTGATCCGTTTAAACCAAATGCGGCGGGTGAGTTGCCGGTACAGGGTGAAAACGCCATCAATATCGTTGAGATGAAAGGTGGCAGCCTGCGGTCTGAATTGGTTGATTTTCTGGATTGGTGTGTGCAGGCCACGGCCAATGGTACACCGACCAAAACAACCCTGATCATTCCTACCAAACATCTTTCCGCAGAGGATTATGCGGCATTCGCGCAAGAGATCGAGGTTTTTACCACTGCGGTCATGCAACGTTACGGTGATGTCATTGCGGCGTTTCAAATGGGTAACGAATATTGGGAAATGGGTGAAACCTCATATGGCATCAAGGCTTCGCTTGGGGCCGAGGCGCTGGCGCGGGGGATGGCCGCGGCAGGTGTGGCCGAGGTGGATCAGCCGGATATTCTGGTGCAGATGGGAACGGCGGGTAATCTGGGATCAGAATTTCCCGCAGTGCCGGGAATATCGGATTTCATGGCGCGCAATCAGGCGGCCAACAACCAGATCATTGACCAGCTGAGCAATGAGGCGCGCGCTGCAATTGATGGGGTGACGGAGCATTATTATTACAACAAGCTGGATTACGTCTTTGCCGACCTCGACAGTAGCGTAAAGAACATCAACAAGGATTTTGACATCTGGTCCTCCCGTCTGGGTGGGGATCTTGACCTGCATATTACCGAGTGGAATGTGAAAACCACAGCTGAGACGCAGCATGGTATGGTGGCCGGGTCCAGCATGGTCAAGCAATTCGAGAACATGATTGCGATCGGTGTTGATGGGGCGCATGTCTGGGCATTGGATTACCATTCGCGCACGGCGCTGACGCTGGACACTGACGAAGGGGTGTGGCTGGACGCGCAGGGGCGGTTAACCAACTCAGCGCAAGGCGCAGTTTTTGATCTGATGTCGGAGGCCTTGGTGGGGAAGGAACTGGTTTCGGCCAGCTTTACAAACGGCTTGCCAGAAATTTCGGTAACCGCCTATGCGGATGCGCAGGAAATGGTGTTCTACATCACCTCACGTAGCCTGGAGGTCACGGATTTCACGTTGGACCTAGCCGCCAAGTTACCCGTCGCGGGGCCGGTCAGGGCCGTGCAAATCTCGATGGACAGAGAAAGTTCCAATGGTTTGCAATGGAACGCCGGTGAAAAGGCCGACAGCGTCTTGGTGGATGGTCTGCCCTATTATTATAACGAACATGATGTTGATGTGACGCTGACAGATCTGGTGTTTGCCGACGCCAGCCTGATCGCGCTTGAGCTGAACCCCTTTGATGTTGTGGAGCTGACGGTCGCGCTTGATACAACGCCTTTGCCTTCAACTGAACCGATACCGCGCAAAGCGCCGGCAACGTCTGACAAGCATTATTTTCTGGGCGATGAAACAGATGACCTAATTCTATTGACTGATAATATCGTCTTTATCGACAGCGTTGCGGGGACGGATACGCTGGTTGTAGATGCCGAAAGAAGCGAGGCAACGGTTGCAGCTGACGGGTTTGGGCGCACGGTGCTGAGCGCAGAGGGGTTTGCTCCAGAGGTGATCCTGAACCATGTCGAACGCATCCAGTTTAACGATGGTATGCTCGCGCTGGATGTTGAGGGGAACAGCGGTCAGGCCTATCGCCTGTATCAAGCCAGCTTTGACCGAACGCCTGACGCTGCGGGGTTGGAATTCTGGATGGGGCAACTTGACAGTGGGGCGTTGTCCCTGACCGAAGTGGCTGAGTTATTTCTGACATCGGCGGAATTCACGCAGGCCTATGGCCGGAATGACAGTCTTGGTGATGCACAATTCATAGATTTGCTTTATGAGAACGTGCTGGACCGCACCCCTGACAGTGCCGGGTATGATTTCTGGCTTGCACAGGCCGCGCAGGATGTCGGGCGCGAAGAGATGCTTGTGTCTTTTTCAGAGAGTGATGAGAACAAGCAGCTGGTTGCCCCGGCCATAAATGACGGCATCTGGTTCAGCTAGGGCAATTGATCTGGTGTGCCGCGTCGGCTGTCGGTCAGGGTCGCGGCGCGGCTAGCGCAACGTGACCCTTTTGATTTCACTGCTCCATCCCGAAAGATTGTCCCGGGCTTGAATGCCGACTTCCCTGATGTCCGCAGGAATTTCCACACCTGAAAGAGAGCGGGTGAAAGGTTGTTCATTCACATGGGGATGCGCAAGATTGCGCAGGCCCAGTTCGTTTCCCTCCAAGTCGACCACGCGCCATGCATCTGCATAGTGATCCCAGCCCGTGTCCGCATGTTTCAGGGTGACGTCAAAAGTCCAATAGCCGCCTGATGGTCTGGCTGTGACCGATTCAATCTTTGGCGGGTCGGCAAGAACCGCTGTTGAGGTAACAAGCAGAGCGAGAATAAAACGTATAAACATGGCACCACCGGGCTAATTCAAGGGGTATGTAAACCGCTGTACTCTTTTTCCAAGAGGATGCCACGCGACTGTGAAGCGAATTCCCGCCGCCAGATCACAATAAGTGTCATTATTGCACCAGTCAGTAACAGGATCGGTCCGCCCAGCCAGCAAACAGAGGCCAGAGCGAAGTAGACCGCACGAAGGCCGCGGTTGAAACTGCGCGCCGCTGTCACGTTCAGCTCGCCCGCTTTTCTGGCCATATCGGGGGCGCGGGGATCTGTTGGGTCGTTGGGAACGGCCCCCATGATCACAGAGCAATAGCCAAACAACCGGTTTGACCAGACGAATTTCAAAAAAGCATTGGTGAGGAAAAAGACAACCAGCAGCAGTTTGATTTCCCAGACGATGGGGGGATGGGACACGAGTGTCAGGTCCTGGGCCACCACCGCAAGGTTGTTGGCATTGCCAATCACCGCCAGCACACCACCAATCGCAATCATCGAGGTGGAGGCGAAGAAGGACGTGCCCTGTCGCAGGGTCGCGATGGTCTGGGCGTCGAAAATGCGCGGGTCGCGGTCCAGCATCTGGCGCATCCATTCACGGCGATAATTGGCCATGATCATAGAGACAGAGGGGCGTTTGGCGCTTGGATGCTCAATGCGCCAGCCCACAAGGAGCCAGACGCCGAACAGAACTGACAAGGCGGCAAAATCCGAAGGGGTAAACAGGGCAAGGCGTTCAGTCCAGGTCATGATATGCTCTTACTGCGGCAAGTTGTATCTTGCCAGTCTTGATAATTGGTAATATTACTTTACCAAAATGTGAGGGATGTCGTCATGGAAATGCCAAAGCCGGATACAGAGGTGATTGCGCGCAAGGCAAGAGTTGTGGCGCGGTTGCTTTCTGTGCTTCCCGATGACGCGGTGATCCATGATGAACGAGAAACGCGGGCCTATGAATGTGACGCGCTGACCGCCTATCGCTGTCCGCCAATGGTCGCGGTGTTGCCGTCAAATACGCAGGAGGTTTCTGACGTGCTGCGCATTTGTCACAGCGAAGGGGTGCCTGTGGTGCCACGTGGGTCGGGCACATCGCTGGCCGGTGGGGCCTTGCCGACAGCGGATTGCGTGATCCTCGGGGTGGCGCGGATGAATGATGTGATTGAGACCGATTATGACAATCGGCTCATCCGGGTACAGACAGGGCGGACCAATCTTTCGGTGACGGGGGCTGTTGAAGCGGATGGGTTTTTCTATGCGCCGGACCCGTCTTCGCAGCTGGCCTGCGCCATCGCGGGCAATATCGCGATGAATTCCGGTGGGGCGCATTGCCTGAAATACGGCGTGACGACGAACAATTTGCTGGGCGTGACCATGGTGATGATGGACGGCGAGGTGGTGGAAATCGGCGGCGGGTATATGGACGCGGGTGGTCTGGACCTGCTGGGGCTGATCTGTGGTTCCGAAGGGCAATTGGGTGTGGTGACGGAGGCGACGTTGCGCATCCTGCCCACGCCCGAGGGTGCGCGGCCTGTGTTGATGGGGTTCGATGACAACGAGGTTGCGGGGGCCTGCGTGAGCGACATCATCAAGGCAGGTGTGTTGCCAGTGGCGATTGAGTTTATGGACCGGCCCTGCATCGAGGCGACGGAAGCTTTTGCCAAGGCCGGATATCCGATGTGCGAGGCCTTGTTAATCGTCGAGGTTGAAGGATCGGACGCGGAGATCGACCACCAGTTGGCTCTGATCATGGAAATCGCACGGCGGCACAATCCGGTAGAACTGCGCGAAAGCCGCTCTGCCGAGGAGAGTGCCAAGATCTGGCTGGGGCGCAAGTCGGCCTTTGGCGCGATGGGGCAGATCAATGATTACATGTGTCTGGACGGGACGATCCCGGTGTCGGCCTTGCCGATGGTGCTGCGCCGGATTGGCGAGATGTCGCAGGAATTCGGGTTGAAGGTTGGCAATGTGTTTCATGCCGGTGACGGGAATATGCATCCGCTGATCCTGTTTGACGCCAACAAGCCGGGTGATCTGGAACTGTGCGAAACCTTCGGGGCTGAGATTTTGAAGTTATGTGTTGAGGTGGGCGGCTGCCTGACAGGTGAGCATGGTGTGGGGATTGAAAAACGCGATCTGATGCATGTGCAATATGCAGCCGAGGATCTGGAGGCGCAGATGGCCGTGAAAGATGTGTTTGATCCGGCGTGGTTGTTGAACCCCGCCAAGGTGTTCCCCTTGGATGCATCCGCAGGGCGGCGTGCGGTAAAGTTGGCGGCGCAGTGAGTGGCCTTGTCTGGAGACTGTGGGGATGAGAATGCGGACAGTATATGGGGCCAAAAAGAGATGATGGTCAGAAGTGAACAAGAACTGGCAGCGCTTGTTGCAGATGCGGCTGACCCCCTGTCGATCCGAGGGGGCAACACCCGCGGGATGGCCGGGCAGGGGGCGGCGCTGTCGGTGGCGGGCTTGTCAGGGATCATCTTATATGAACCCGGGGCGCTGACCATGGTGGCACAGGCGGGCACACCCCTGGACGAGATTGAGGCGGCTCTGGCGCAGGAGAACCAGCGGCTGGCTTTTGAACCGATGGATCATCGCGGGTTGGTGGGCAGTCAGGGCGGCCCGACGATTGGGGGAGTGTTCGCCGCAAATGTTAGCGGGCCACGACGGATTGCAGTTGGCGCGGCGCGGGATTTCCTTTTGGGGGTGCGGTTTGTGGATGGGCGTGGCGTTGTCGTGAAGAACGGCGGCCGGGTGATGAAGAATGTAACAGGCTACGATCTGGTGAAGCTGATGGCGGGGTCGTTCGGGACCTTGGGGGTGATGAGCGAAGTTTCGTTCAAGGTTCTGCCACGGGTGGAGACACAGGCCGCGCTGGTGCTGCATGGGTTGGACGATGGTCAGGCGGTTGCGGCGATGAGCCGTGCGATGGGCAGCCCATTTGAGGTGACAGGAGCGGCGCATGATCCGGCCAAGGGGCAAACTGTACTGCGGGTTGAAGGATTTGAGGCCAGTGTGGCCTATCGCATTGGTCGGCTGCAAACCGAGTTGAACGGTATGGCAGGCGAGATGACGGTCCTGACGGCATCCGAGGCCGAGGCATTCTGGGAAAAGCAGCGTGATGTGGCGGTGTTCCACGGGGAGGAAGGCGATATTTGGCGGGTGTCGTGCAAACCGTCGGATGCCCCGGCGCTGTTGGCCAAGGCGGGGGCAGAGGCGCATCTGCTGGATTGGGCCGGTGGGCTGATCTGGTTGCGGATGGCGCAGGGGAGCGAGCTTAGGGCGCGGCTGGACCAGTTTGACGGCCATGCGACGATTGTGCGGGCCAGCGCGCAGACCAAAGCGCGTCTGGGCGTCTTTCACCCGGAGGCGGCGGGTGTGGCGAAGCTGACCGCAGGGCTGCGGGCGCAGTTTGATCCCAAAGGTGTGTTTAATGCAGGGTTGATGGGGGCGGTCGCCTAGGACCGGCCTGTGCCAATTGATGACAAGCGGCGCGGCTGCGCCTGATATATTTACCGGAGCGATCATGCAGACGACATTTACCGAAAAACAGCTGAGCGATCCGGCGATCCAGCGCAGTAACGAGATCCTGCGTGCCTGTGTGCATTGTGGGTTTTGCACCGCAACCTGTCCAACCTATCAGCTTCTGGGGGATGAATTGGACAGCCCGCGCGGGCGGATTTATCTGATCAAGGATATGCTGGAAAATGACCGCGACCCGGATGCAAAGACGGTCAAACATATTGACCGCTGCCTGTCCTGTCTGGCTTGTATGACCACCTGCCCCTCTGGCGTGCATTATATGCATCTGGTGGATCATGCGCGTGAATATATTGATCAACGCTATAAACGGCCCTTTACGGATCGGGCCTTGCGCTGGTTGTTGGCGCGGATTTTGCCACATCCGATGCGGTTTCGCGTGGCCTTGCTGGGGGCCAAGATCGGGCGGCCTTTTGCGCGGTTGATGCCGGATGCGCGGCTGCGGGCGATGTTGGAAATGGCACCCAAGGTGATCCCGCCGGTCAGCCGAAACGATGATCCACAGACTTTTGTGGCAGAGGGGCCAAAGCGTAAACGGGTTGCCTTGATGACAGGCTGTGCGCAGAAGGCGCTAAACACCGATATCAATGATGCAACGATCCGTCTGCTGACCCGGATGGGGGCAGAGGTTGTAGTGGCAGAGGGGGCCGGATGCTGTGGGGCCCTGACCCATCACATGGGCAAGACGGATGAAAGCCACGCCAGTGCCGCTAGGAACATTCGCGCCTGGTGTGCGGAAATGGATGGTGAGGGGTTGGATGCGATTGTGATCAATACCTCGGGATGCGGGACCACGGTCAAGGACTACGGGCATATGTTTCGCAATGATCCATTGGCGGCAGATGCGGCAAGGGTATCGGCGATTGCCCGCGATGTGTCCGAGGTTCTGATGGATTTGGGCAAGGACGAGCCAGCAGGTAAGGGGCGCGCGGTCATCCCTGAGGATATGGTTGTGGCCTATCACGCGGCCTGTTCCTTGCAGCATGGCCAGCAGATCAAGACCTATCCGAAAGATTTGTTGAAAAAGGCCGGGTTCACAGTGGTGGAACCTGCGGATGCGCATCTGTGTTGCGGATCGGCAGGGACATATAATCTGATGCAACCAGAGATTTCGGGGCAGTTGAAATCCCGCAAAATACGGACTTTGGAGGCGAAGAATCCGGATGTTATCGCAGCAGGGAATATCGGCTGTATGATGCAGATCGGCTCTGCCGCATCGGTGCCGGTTGTGCATACGGTTGAACTGCTGGACTGGGCGACGGGTGGACCGAAACCGGCGGGCTTAACCCACGAAAATCGGCATGATCCAGCCATTCCCCGATTACGGTAACGGATTTGCCCTAATTTTGCCGCAAGTCGTCTGTAGCTGCTTGAATAAAGCAAATATGGAGAATTTCTTTGCGGCGTTGGGTTGCTCTTACTCTGATGATGACCGTCATCGCGACGGCGGCCTTTGCACAGGATGCAAGGCTAAAACGCCTGAGTTCGGGCGTTGATGCCACCGCATGGGAAGCGGTTGGACGGTTGGATATCGCGGGCACGGGATTTTGTACCGGTGCCTTGATTGCGCCGCGTTTAGTGCTGACGGCGGCGCATTGCCTGTTTGATCGCGATACGAAACTGCGGATTGATCACGGCACTGTGCAGTTTCTTGCTGGCTTTCGTAACGGACGGGCCGGGGCCTACCGTGATGTGCGCCGCGCGGTGGTGCATCCTGATTTTGTCTATGACGGTGATGTCTCTTCGGGTCGTGTGCGCAATGATCTGGCCCTGCTTGAACTGCAGCGTCCCATTCGCAATACGACAATCAAACCTTTCGGCACTGCCGCGCGTCCCCGTCCGGGGGATTCTGTTGGTGTGGTCAGCTATGCCAGAGACCGGTCCGAAGCGCCCTCCCTGCAAGAAGTATGCAAGGTTCTGGCCCAGCAGGACGGGGTGCTGGTGACCAGCTGTTCGGTAGATTTCGGATCCAGCGGTGCGCCGATTTTCACCTTCCATGACGGCGAGGCACATATTGTTTCGGTGGTATCTGCGAAGGCAGAAGTCGACGGCGAACGGGTTTCATTGGGCACGGCATTGGGTGCACCATTGGCGGTTTTACAAGCCGAACTGGTGGCCGGAAAAGGCGTGTTTCAAGACGATGCACCACGGCGTAAACGGGTATTGGTGGGCCAGAGTAACGCCGACGCTGGCACCGGCGCAAAGTTTGTAAAACCATGAGGGTTTTTGCACAGATCACGGCGGTTGCCCTTTGTGCGTTGATGTTTGGAGGCGCGGCTGAGGCGGATTCCACCAAGCTGCGCAAGCTGGGCACAAAGAATGACGCGCTGGCGTGGCAATCGGTGGGCCGGTTGGACCTTGGGCGCAATGGCTATTGCACTGGTACGTTGATTGCGCCGGATATGGTGTTGACCGCAGCACATTGCGTTTATCAGAATGGGCAATTGGTTGCTGCCCAAGATATTACGTTTCGCGCAGGGCTGACCAATGGTGATGCTGCCGCCAAACGGACGGTGTCGCAGATCGAGGCCCATGTTGGTTACGACCCTACGGCGGGGTTTGATGGCAATAACATCCGCCATGATCTGGCGCTTGTGCGTTTGGCAGAGCCTATCCCAAGCCATCAACTTGCCCCGTTTCGGGTTTTCTCCGGGGCCATGCCAAAGGGGTCGGTCAGCGTTGTATCCTATGGCCGTGGACGTTCTGACGCCCTGTCGCGGCAGAACCAGTGTCAGGTGCTGGGGATGCAGGAACGGTTGGTGGTGATGGATTGCGATGTGACCTTTGGATCCAGCGGTGCGCCGGTCTTTACCCATCTGAACGGGCGAGGGCAGATTGCCTCCGTGATTTCGGGGATTGGCGCCAGAGGTGACAAAAAAGTGGCTTTCGGCATGGCGCTGCCGCAGCTGATTTCAGATCTGAAACGCCAGATGCGTGCCAATAAGGCCCGTCCGGGTGCTAAGATCCGGCGGGTGACCGTCGGGACGCGAAAGACATCTTCGGGTGCAAAATTTGTCCGGGCGAACGGGTCTTGAAACCGTAATCCATCCTTCCCACATGAGTGACATCAAGATGCCTGATGAGGGTCTTGGTGACTGAAACAGGGCCTGTCCAATGGTGGAAGGCCCGTAGTTCAATCGCTCTAGAATGAGGATGAATATGATGAGAACCTATGACTTTGCACCGCTTTACCGTTCAAGCGTCGGTTTTGACCAGATTGCAAACATGATGGACCGCGCCCTGCGCGCCGACAGCACAACGCAAAGCTACCCCCCTTATAACATCGAGAAACTTGAAGATGATGCGTACCGCATTTCGATCGCGGTTGCGGGTTTCTCGGACAATGACCTGTCGGTCGAGGTGCGCGACAAGGCGTTGATCGTTTCTGCCCGCAAGGCGGATGAGGATGAAGGCAAGACCTACCTGCACCGTGGCATCGCCACGCGCGCCTTCGAACGTCGTTTCCATCTTGCGGACCACGTTCAGGTGACCGGCGCAGAGCATGTTGATGGCATGTTGCATATTGAGCTGGAGTTGCAGGTGCCCGAAGCCCTGAAACCCCGCCAGATCCAGATCGCTTCTGATGTGAAGCGGGTGGAGAAAGATGTCGTCGACGCGAAATCCGTCAACTGAGGCCGCTCGGGCATGACCCGACAGCCCTTGACGGTGACAGAGATCTGAACCTCCTCCCCCGAGACAGACTCTGTAAGGTCCGGTGCCACGCGCACCGGACCTTTTTTGTTTTTGGGGGTCGGTTATTGTGCCGACAGGCTTTCCGCCAGACGCATCAGCTGCACCGCCTCGGCGCGGTAGCCAAAGGGGTCGTCCCCTTTGGTTTCGCTCGCCAGCTTGATTGCATCGGCGTAGGTCCAACTGCCGGTGTAGGTCCCGTCGCGCAGCAGTTGGCCAAAGCCTGCGATGGCGGTGGCAAAACCTGCCTCTCCGGTGACGGACGCCTGTACCGGCGTTTCGACCAAAGCACTGGTATCACTTCCCGGCGCTTTGTAACGCAGGCGCAGAAAGGCGAGTTCGTCGCTAGCATTCTCGGTAACTACCGGCGTGTCATAGCGCAGTGGATCATTGCGTTCGGCGGCAGATCCCTTTGGCGTGACCTCGTAAATCGCGGTGACCTGATGGCCGGCACCAATGTCGCCTGCGTCTACCTTGTCGTTGTTGAAGTCCTCGCGTTTCAACGCGCGGGTTTCATAGCCAATCAGACGGTATTCTGACACGGTGGCCGGGTTGAATTCGACCTGAATTTTCACGTCATCCGCAATCGGGAACAAGGCACCGCCCAATTGGTCCACCAGCACCTTCTGTGCCTCTGACAATGTGTCGATATAAGCGGCCTGTCCGTTGCCGTTCTGCGCCAGCGCCTGCATCGTTGCATCATCAAGGTTGCCCCGGCCAAAGCCCAGAACACTTAGATAGGTGCCGCTGTCGCGCTTGTCCGCGATGTAGTCCTTCAGCGCCTCGGGGTCGTTCAGACCAACGTTGAAATCACCGTCCGTGGCGAGGATGATCCGGTTCACGTCTCCCTCCTCGGACATGGCGGCGGCGGTGGCATAGGCCTGTTGCAGCCCGGCTTGCCCGGCCGTTGATCCACCTGCACCAAGATTGTCCAGCGCGTTCAGGATCTTGCTGCGTTCAGAGGCCGCCGTGGGAGCCAGAACCTCACCCGCCGAACCCGCATAGGTGACGATGGCAATCTGATCCTCGGGGCGTAATTGGCCCAGCATGAGGCGGAAACTCTGCTTGAGCAGTGGCAGCTTGTTGGGTTGCTCCATAGAGCCGGAGGTGTCGATCAGGAACACAAGATTCAGCGGCGGACGGTCCGCCAGATCAGGCAGCGCGCCCTGAATGCCGATCTGCAGCAACTGTGTGTCTGCATTCCACGGTGTCGGGGTCAGCGTGACAGTGGGCTGGAAAGCGTCATTGCCGGTTGGCGCGGCATAGTCATAAGGGAAGTAATTGATCATCTCCTCAACCCGCACCGCGTCTTTGGGCGGCAGTTGGCCGTTGGTGAGTGAGTTGCGGATGACGGAATAGGACGCGGTGTCAACGTCGATGGAAAAGGTTGAAACCGGGTTCTGCGTTGTAACCTGAACCGGGTTGGCATCTGAGTTGGCAAAATTTTCTGTGCTGCTTTCGGGGCGTACCACCGGCAGATCCATTATCATACGGCTGTTGGCAGGAGAGGCCATCATGGCCGGTGCCGGCGCACCCCCCATGCTTTCAGTGGCCATGTCCGCCGCTATCATCGGTGCGGATTCAACAAGGGGTGAAGATGTGGGGGCCGTTGCTTTCTCCATCACAACCGCCGGTTCTTCCTGCGGCGCGGAGGGAACAAAGGCTGCATCCGGTTTAGTCGGCAGCAGGGATTCGCCCAGCGGTGACAGCATCACAAGGCCAACAGCAACGATAGCCGTAGATGCGGTAAGGCCGGCGCGGGAGGTAAGGGTGGACAACATGTTTTTTACTCCTGAGATAAGGCCCGTTTCCGGGCGATCAGAAGTAAGACGTGCGCCATCCCGTGATCCTTGGAGGTCGGCAAAGTTTTTTTGCGCCAAGGCGATATTTTCCGATTTCCGCGTGGTATCGGGGCGCGGGGTGGCCGCGTTCATCAGGGATTTCAGATCATCGAGGTCGTCGCTCATGGCGTGTCCTCCTTACGCAGGGTTGCGAGGTGTTTCTTGGCCTGGCTGATGCGCCAGCTGACAGTGCCCTCGGAGATGCCCAGAATATCGCCGGCCTGTGCGTGGGTCATATCGTCAAGGATCAGCGCCAGTGTATCACGCAGGTCATCAGGCAGGGCGCGCATGGCTTGTGTCAGCCAGTCCAGCGCCTCTTCAGCCTCTGCATCTGCGGCGCGGCGGCTGACCTCCCAATCACCCCAACCGCTTGCGGCCTTGGCGTGGGTTGCCGCGCGGCGGCGGCGGTCATGGGCGGCGTTCACACATAGACGATAGGCCCAGGTGGTAAAGGATGCTTCGCCCTTGAAGCCGCGCAGCTTGGCGGGCAGGGCGGCGCAGATGTCTTGTGTCAGATCTTCCGCCTCGGCCTGTGATCCGGTCAAGCGGAAGCATAGGCGGAACAGCCGGTCATATTGCCGCTCCATCAGAGTGGCAAAGGCACCAGCATCGCCACCAGCTGCCGCAAGGGCGAGAGAGGTATCGTTGGTTTGCATCAACATCACCTACGTATGACGCAGGCCCTGCGTCAATCCTTGGCCGCAGGGGAAAATTTATTTCTGAACTGCTTGGAAACTTTTTTGAGCCATAGAGAGCCGGTGGCGATTTTGAGGTATCTATGCAATTTGCTTGGCGCATCCTGACGTTTGTTTTTGCGGTGATGATGGGCGCAACCGCCCATGCAGAGGCGGTTTCTATCCTTGGCGGCAGTGCGCTGAATGCAGAGCGGGGCAGCTTGTTTGTCGCCGCGCGTTCCCCGCAGTCACGGCAAACCGCCGCGCTGTTTATTGGCCGTGACCACAGGGGTTTATTTTCGGCCCGGCCTGCACATACATCCGCTGTTGCACCCGTGACCCGGGCGGTTTTGCGTGGCTCTGACATTCAGGTGATCCGCGCCCTGATCCAAGAGGCAGAGTCGCGGCGTGATGGCTATGATGCGGTGCAGCACGGCGCGCGGATCAAACCCGCTAAACCACCAACCCAGATGACAGTGGCAGAGATCTTTGCGTGGATCAAAGCCACCCCCGGACAGCCGCATGCCATTGGCCGGTATCAGTTTATTCCCGCCACCCTGCGGCGGGTGGCGCAAAAGGCAGGGATCAAAGTATCACAACGGTTCAGCCCGGCATTGCAGGACCGGTTGGCGGATGTCCTGCTGGCCGAAGCGGGGCTGCACAGGTTCCGTGCGGGGGTTTTGACGCGTAAGGGATTTATGAACAATCTGGCAAAGATCTGGGCGGGGTTGCCGAATTCATCGGGCAAGTCCCATTACCACGGCTATGCGGGAAACAAGGCGTCCATGTCCTGGGCGCGGTTTGACAGGGTGATGGCGCGGATTGATCGGCAGCGGGTCAGCCGCAGGTAAAGTAGGGTAAGGCGGGGAAACCCCCGCCCTATGGCTGGTTTAAACGGACATACAGATGTATTTCATTTCAAGGTAATCTTCGATGCCATGGTGGCTGCCTTCGCGGCCAAGGCCGGATTGCTTAACGCCACCAAACGGGGCCACCTCTGTCGAAATGATACCGGTGTTCACGCCAACGATGCCGTATTCCAGTGCCTCGGCAACCTTGTACACGCGGGACAGATCCTTGGCGTAGAAATACGAGGCCAGACCAAAGATCGTGTCGTTCGCCATGGCGATGACTTCGTCCTCGTCGGTGAACTTGAACAGGGGCGCGAAGGGACCAAAGGTCTCGTCCTGAGCAACCTGCATGTCCTGCGTCACACCTGTCACAATGGTGGGCGGCAGAAAGTTTCCGTCCATCGCGCCATTGCCGCCAAGGATGACAGTGGCCCCTTTGGACACAGCATCATCAATGTGCTCCTTGACCTTCTCGCCCGCGGCGGGGTTGATGAGCGGGCCAAGGTCAACACCTTCTTCAAACCCGTCACCGATTTTCATCTTTTCGACGCGGGCTTTCAGACGTGCAGCGAAGTCGTCATAAACGCCCGCCTGCACATAGATCCGGTTGGCGCAGACGCAGGTCTGGCCGTTGTTGCGGAACTTGCACAGAATTGCGCCTTCGACGGCGGCATCCAGATCGGCATCATCAAATACGATGAATGGTGCGTTTCCGCCCAGCTCCATTGAACATTTCATCACCTGATCTGCGGCTTGTTTCAGCAGGATGCGGCCCACTTCGGTAGAGCCTGTGAAGGTCAATTTGCGCACGGCGGGGTTTTCGCAGAATTCCTTGCCCACGGCGGAGGAAGAGGAGGAGGGCAGCACGTTGAACACACCTGCGGGAATACCCGCGCGTTCGGCCAATACACCCATGACGATTGCACTTAATGGTGTTTCTGCGGCAGGGCGGGCGACAAAAGAACAACCTGCGGCCAGCGCAGGGGCTGCCTTGCGGGTGATCATCGCATTGGGAAAGTTCCATGGCGTAATGGATGCCGCAACGCCGATGGGTTGCTTAAGCACTGTGATGCGCTTGTCACGCTGGTGGCCGGGAACAGTTTCACCATAGATGCGTTTGGCTTCTTCACCAAAGAATTCGATGAATGACGCGCCATAGCCGATTTCACCCTTGGCTTCTGCCAGTGGTTTGCCCTGTTCAGCGGTCAGGATGGCACCCAGATCATCCTGGTTTTCCATCATCAGGTCGAACCATTTGCGCATCACGCCTGCACGTTCCTTGCCAGTCCACTTGGCCCATTCTTTCTGGGCAGCCTCGGCCTGTGCAATGGCACCAGCCACCTGTGCGCGGCTTAAATTGGCCACCTTGGCAACAACATCGCCGCGGGCCGGGTTTGTGACGTCAAAAGTACCATCGTCGCCGTCCACCCATTTGCCGCCGATATAGGCGCGGGTTTCCAGCAGGCTGGGATCTTTCAACATGGACTTGAGGTCGGTTTCATTGGTCATGGGGATTCTCCACTAGGGTTGTGGGATACCTTTCAATTTTGCTCGGACTTGTCCAGTTTTTCTTGGGTGAAAGCCGCTGTCGGGTCATCACATCAGCGCCAGTTTGTCCTTGCATCCGAATGCGTGATCCGTGGTGGGTCGCGGCGCGTTCAGCGTGGTGGTGTTTTTTGACGGGGCGGATGACATTGAAAGTGGTAGGCATGGGATGTGGCCGTGGGGTGATCAGATGAAGCTGGAATGAATGTGAAAGAGAACGGGAACAGTTGTGGGATCTGGTGATCGGGCTCAAACGCTGGTTGAGACCAGCGCAGCAACGGGCATGGCCGCGATGATGCGGAATGTGAAACTATATCCGTGGTTCAAATTTGCCCAGAACCTGACGTTCTGGCAGGCGATCTGGTTTTTACTGTTTCAAAACACGTTATCCGCTGCTGAAGCCATTCTGCTTTATGCGATATATGATGTGGCAACCACGGTTATGGAAGTGCCCTCCGGCTATATGTCGGATCGGTTGGGCCGGCGGCGTACATTGCTGGCGGCGGCGTTTTTCGGGGCGCTGGGGGCGGGGTTGATCGCCGTTGGATCGGGGTTTGCGGTTTTTGCGGTGGCGCAGGTCTGTCTGGGGGCTAGCGCGGCGTTCAGTTCCGGCACGGACAATGCGTTGCTGTATGAATCGCTAAAGGCGCAGCAGCGCGAGGCAGAGATTGAGGCGCAGGAAACCCGAGGTTGGCAGGCTGCGCTGATGGGATTAGCCCTGTCTGCGATCACCGGCGGTATTCTGGCCAGTTACAATTTGGCATGGGCATTCAGTGCGGGTGCGGTGGCACAGGCGCTGGCCCTAATCATAGCGTGGCGTTTTGTCGAACCGCCTCATGAAAGGGCGGCGGCGGATAGTGCTGGCTTGTCCGGTCAATGGCGACAGCTGCGCAACGCCCTGAGGCGGCCCGTACTGGTTTGGTTATTTGTACTGTCGGTGCTGATGTACGGGTTCAGCCATGTGCCGTTCGTCTTTGGTCAGCCGTTTATTGCCCAGGCTCTTGAAGGCATGTCATGGTCGCCACCCATCGTCAGTGGCGCGGTCAGTGCGGCGATGATGCTGGTCTCGGTTCTGGCGTCGCTGGGGGCTTTGGCGCTGCGCCGGCGGATCGGGCTTGCAGCGATATTGTTGTTGGCTTTTGCCATTCAGATTGGGCTGATCGGGGTTCTGGCGCTGACCAACTCAGCGCTGGCAATTGCGGTTTTGTTGCTGCGTATGGTTCCAAATTCATTTGCGCGCCCGTTTATCGTCGCGCGCATGCAGCCGCTTTTGGAAGATTCAGGGCGGGCGACCTATTTGTCACTGCAAAGTTTTGTCGGGCGGCTGCTGCTTGCGGGTAGCTTGCTGTTTGCCTCAACGCGGGTGCAGCCGGGCACGGTGATGGTGTATGAAGATATACAAGCAACTCTGGGAGCATATGCCATTGGAGGAGTCGTGTTTTTCCTGCTGCTTTGCAGCTTGGTAGGCTGGGCGAAACTCGATGGTGATGGGACGGGTTAGCCCTTTTCAACGGGAGAGGGTTTTGCCAAAGTCAAAGAAACAAGGCGAGATGGTGATGTAAATCGTCGTTACATCACCTATATTGGGTTCAACGAATTAGAGAATGGGAGTGTCGGATGGCAAATTTGGATGCACAGGTCAGGGAATCGCAGTCACAGGTGGCAGAGGCCCAGAGCAAGATTGCCGAGCTGACCAGCCGGATCGAAACCGCCCGTGCCAAAATGAAAACCGGCGACGACGTGATGATCGACATCGAGAATGCCACATTGGAAGATGTGCATGCCCATACGGAAGTGATGAATGCCAATATCGCTGAGCTGATCATGGGGCTGGACGATGTGACCGCCGGGTTCAGCCGCGATTTTGACGAGATGCGTAACAAGACCGGCTGGGAAAGTTTTGTCGGCATCTTTTCCGGTGCCAAATCGGATGCGATGCGGCAGGAACGTGTGCGGTCCGCCTCTATTGATGACAAATTGCAGGATCTGATTTCAAAATCGGATACGATTGTACAACTGCTGGAAGGGCAGTTGGCGATGTTGGAAGAGCAAAAGGTCAAGGTTGAACAGAACCTCACTGGAACGTTGGATGAACGTGAGTTTACGGTTGGTGAGCTGGAAACCATCCGGGCGGATTTGCAAGGCATGGATCCCACGATCATCAAGCTGGAGAACGCCATCGCGTCAGAGACCGATGCCGCCAAACGCACCAAGCTGGAGACAGAGCTGGCCGAGGCAAACACAAAGTACAACGCCTTGGTTCAAGAGGAGCAGGTCAAGCTGGCGAAGTCGCAGACGCTGGAGCGGTACATTGAAAAGGGCAAGACCTGGATCGACTCGCTGCAAAATCAGGCGGCGACACAGATGGTTTTGATCAACAAGCTACAGACAGATACCAAGCAACGTGTTGTTTTGTATGACGCCTTAACGAAATCCCTGAAGACGGCGCAGCAGCAGGATGTGGCGCATCGGATCAACGAGATTGGCGTGAAGACGGATCAAGAGGCCCAGTCGGCGATGGCGGGAATTGGTGCGGCGACCAATGCCCGCATGGCCGAGATGATGGAGAAACACGAGGATCACATGGTGTTCGCCCGTGAGGTGCTGGAGGCCAAGGCCAAAGCCGACGAGCGGTTCGCACGGCGGTTCCAGGCGATTGTCGAGAAGCATGACAGCAATCAGTATGGGGGGTAGTCACGATATGAAGGCAACCCCTGAAGTCTGCACGACTGTCACGACGAGATGGATTGCAGATTTAGTCTTTGGGTTTCGCGGCATCATTAGCTGGTTGGCCTGATGAGTAACCTCTCGCGCGATCACGTTGACCTGTCCGGCACCTATGGTTCGCGCCGGTATTTCCGCAAGTTCGAGGGTATCATGCAACATATGTTGCATGTGGCCGGCGTGATGCAGGCCGAAGGGCGGTTGAACGAGGATGAGGTGGTAATTCTCACGCGCTATGCCGTGAAGCTTAATCATAGTTTCAAGGCGTTAGGGTTGAAATATCTGCTGGCAGGGCGCGAAACAGGGCGGTTCTTTGGCGCCCTGACTATGGACAGTCGTGACAGCGGGTTTCCGGTGGCCGAAGAGTTGATGACCATGGCCAATGATGCGCAGCAGGCAGCCACGCATCTGGAAGGGATGGCATCGGTTGAGGCGCTGAAAGATCAGATGGTGCAGACGATCCTGAGCGAGCGGAAATTGCCCACGAAGTTGCAATTCGCCCTGTCCCAGCGGCTGTATTACGAGGAATTGGCGAAGGGTGATCTGTTCTGGGTGCAGAATGATCCGCAATCACAATGGTTGGGCAATATCGCTGACGGACGACGAAAGTTTCGCCTGCACTGGGCGACATATGACAGCCAGGTGAACCTGCCGGTCATCTATATGATGGAGATGGAGGACACCGGTAGAATTGGCTTGCCCAAGGACCAGCGACGCTGGCCCGAGGTGCAGGCGCATCTGTCAGCGCAGGCGCTGGGCGGGCTGAAGCTGCTGACGATTGCCAAGGGATTTGACGAGGATTTTGACGATCTGCATCCCAAACGGCTGCGCCGGTTCCATCTGGGGCCGATGTATTCGCACAGCTACACCCGTCAGGCGGGGCCGTTGCGCGAGGTTCTGGCCGAGGCAAAAGCACCAGCGGGACAGGATTGGGCCTTGGTCTGGACAGAGGAGGAGCTGATTTCAGATCGGGTGATTGAGCAGAAATCCGGCTGGTTCTCGACGGTGGAGCGTGAAGTTTTTGCGCTGGACCCTTTTGCGGCGCAAGGCCCTGATTTGGGCGCGACGCGGCAGGAGCGGAGCATCATTTTGCCACAGCGGGTGTTTCAGGTGTTGGATGAAAAGCAACCGGCCGGTTTTGCCGCGGTGCGTAAATTTGTGGTCAGTGGCGCGGGGCGTGTGTTGCGGTATTGAACGCTGGCGAGCGGCGCAATGTTGTGAGTGCGGACAGTATATAAGGCCAAAAAGAGAATAGGATTGGAGCAGCGATGAGCCAGACATCAGACGCCATGGAGTTGCGGGAAGAAGATATTGCCGGGCATGTTACCGTGGCGCAGGCGTTGCTGGAAGGGTTTGACCATGCGCCGCGCATTGGGAAGCCTGCGGTGGCGGCTGCACCGGAGCGGTCAAGCGGTATTGGTACAAGGCGGCGGTTCCGGTCGACCACACCGGGATTGGTGACGCAGCGTAGGGTGGCGGCCGGGGCGGTGTCGCTGATCGGTCGGGTTGAGGGGGCGGATGGCGATGACGCGCTGATGTCCCCGTTACAGGCCACGGTTTTGCATGGGCTGCGCCGTGCAATTGCGATTGCTCTGGCCGTGGCCGAGAATGTGGCGGAGCAGTCCGGGCTTGGGGATCTGAAGCGGGCAAATTTGGAAGGGTCCCTGCCTGCTGCCCGCAAGGGCGAGTTTGATGAATTGCTGGCGGCGGAGGCATTGGTCACACTTTACGTCTTTGGCAATGCAACGGCCTATCTCTTGTCGGCGCATTTGCCCGAGGTTGCGGTTGAAGTTGGCGAGGTTGAAGAGGTCCTGCTGGACAATGGGCAGACCGCCATGCACGGGGCGCTGTGGGAGCTGGACCGCGATATTGCGGCACATGGCCGTGATGATGCGCATGTGGTGGCGACGGTGGCGGCGTTTGCGGAATCTTTGATGGAGAAGGTTGCGTTAAGGGCGCAGACGGCGCCGCGATTGGAAGGATTCAAGGCGGCAAGCTGGCGGGTAGAGGCGGATGATTTTACGGTCTCTGGGTTCTCTCCTGCCGCCAAGGCGAAGTCGACCAAGCTGACCATGACCTTCAAGAAACCCAATGAGGTGGTTGGCAACCATATCGCGAAATATCAGGCGATGAAGCTGGCCAAGATGCTGATGGCCTATGACTTTGACCGGCGGCTGAACCCTTTTGCGGAACTGGGCGGGTTCATCTTTACCTTCATGGGGGATGGCGCGCCGGGGACGGGGAAAACCACGCTCATTCAGATGATGGCGGGGTTGATTTCGGAGTATTGTAACAATGCGGGCTATCCGTTCCGCTATCAGAACCTGAGCACGGATAATATTGACAGTTATCAGGGCAAATCGGGGCAGAACGCCAAGGCGTTTATCAATAACATCATTGATCCCAGCGTCATCGGCTTTGGCACGATTGACGATATTGACCAGCTTGCGGGGAAACGTGGGGATCGGCAATCCTCAGCCGGGCAGCTCGAAATTACCGCCGTGCTGATGGAGAGTTTTGCAGGAGCCAATACTGTTGTGCGCGGCAATTGCACCTTTGGGATGTTCTCGAACTACCCTGAGAATGTCGATGATGCCTTGCGCCAGCGGGCGGGGGCGCGGTTCCTTGTCGACGGGCCGCAGACGCGGGAGGATTACGTCGATATCCTTTATCTGCTGATGGGCAAGAATCACGATATTCCGCTGGGTGAGCATCAGGTGTTTGAGGCGCAGGCGATCAAAAAGGCCGTGGCGGCTTCGTTCGAGGGGCATTTAAAACCGCATGAGGCGGGGTTGTTGACGGTCTATGAAACCGTGCAGGCAGAGATCGGTGCGCTGGACACGATCAACAAGCTGGGCACGTATCTCAAGGCCATTCAGGAGGCCGACCCGCGCTTTACCGGGCGGGCGATCAAGAACATTACGGACGCGGTGAAGGTGCGGGCGATGGACTTTGAACTGCCCGATGAATGGATGGAGGAGCCGGAGTTGTTCCTGTTCAAAGGGTACGATGAGAAGAAGGCGATGATTGAGGAGATGCGCCAAGAGATCACGGTGGAGATGGTAGTGCAGGAGATCAACCGCTACGCGGACAGCGAGTTCCGCTATGCGGATAAGTCGGATGAGATGGCGATTGAGAACGCGGTGCGGGATATGCAGCGGATGGAGGCGGCTAAGAAGCGGTATTTGGGGGGGGAGGGGTGAGCAACAGACGTTTTAAGATAGGCCCCGAAGGCTTTCCAGAAATGCCAGGAATGATGTTGGCGACTGTCGAAGCGCTAAAAGAAATCGGTGGTTCCGCAACTATTCATGAACTTGACGAAAAAGTTGCGGAACTTGAGCAAGTGACCGAAGAAGAACAGTCTTTCATGATGGTCGGAAAAAATAGTTCTCAACCTCGTCTGAACTACTATTTAGCATGGGCTCGGACCTATTTGCGTCGTGGCGATGCGGTAGAAAACTCCAGTCGAGGCGTTTGGGCGCTTACTGAAACCGGTGCTAGTATAACTTCTATCGAGCATTGCCAAAACATATTCGATCTTGTGGTCGAGGAAGAAAAAGAAAAAGCACGACAAAGGCGATTGGCCAAAACGCAAGAGCAGGTACCTGTCAAGAGTGATGACGCGGCAGTGAATCCATCGCAGGTAGATGACGCGGACGAAATCCTTGAGCCTGACCTAAATTGGGACGATCACCTATTGGCAGTTTTACGAAAGATGGATCCCTCGGCCTTTGAACGATTGGCACAGCGTCTACTCCGTGAAGCTGGTTTCACAAAGGTTGAAGTAAGAGGAAAGTCTGGCGATGGGGGAATCGACGGTGTTGGTGTCCTCCGCGTGAACCTAGTATCCTTTCAAGTCTACTTTCAATGTAAGCGATATACCGGCGGTGTTTCAGCACATGAAATCCGCGATTTTCGCGGTGCTATGCAGGGTCGTGCTGACAAGGGCCTATTTATCACCACAGGTCACTATACAGCGCAAGCGAACGAAGAAGCTACACGTGATGGTGCTACAGCGATCGACTTGATTGATGGGAATCGTCTCTGTGAATTGCTGAAAGTAAATGGTTTGGGCGTTTCAACGGAAATGGTCGAGCGCGTCAAGATTGATGCCAATTGGTTTGAGTCGATTTAGTATGAACCGCCTCATCAAACACGGCCTTATGTTCGGCAACCTCTTCCACGTGCATTCCCCCGCGCTGGTGGAGCGCTACAACCGCGCGCTCGAACATCTGACCGGCAAGCGCACCGACCTCAGCGATTTTCACATCGACATCTCCGGCTATTCCCCTGAGGTGGGCGACGAACTCAATGATCACCTCTATCTCAACCACCAAGGGGTGAACCGGCAGTTTATCCTGCTCAGCATGGAGCAGCGCACCGCACCCTTGCTCAACATGAAATTCTCGACCTCGCGTGCGATCCTGCAAGACTTCATCGCAGAAAACGAGGCGCAGCTGTTTGCCCTGACGGCAAGGGATGCGGTGGCGGGGGAGTTGGTGAATTCGGTTTATGATGTCACCACGCCTGCGCGGTTGTTTGACATTCGACGGGTGGAGATTGAGGCGGATACGACGGCGGGCACGGTGAAGGATGCCGAGAAGCTGGGCGCGATGGTGGACCGGTTCAAGACGGAACCGGACGGCTGGTTCGATGATGTGCTGATTGCCGATATGATCACGCTGGCGGGGAAAACCGGTGACGTGGTGCGCAATCCGGTGCGATTGAAACAGATGGGATTTGATCAGCGCAATTTCTGGACGGCGCATTTTGGCGGGCTGTATGTGTTTCAGGATCTGGAGCATCCGGCAGTGATTGCGCCCTCGGGCAAGGGGCATCTGGGCAAGCTGCCGTTGGAGTTTGTGTTTGATGCAAGCGAACCCAACCGGATTGCGCAGTTTTTGACGTTGAACGGGCTGGCAGAACCGATTTTTGAGGGGCGCGAGACCCATGCGGCGGCGATTCTGCGGCAGAAGATGGATTTTGTGTTGATCGATGCGGTGACCTCTGCGGGCGGTGACCTGAGCGGGACAACCCGGGCGGACATGCGCAGTCTGGCACGGCGATTTCATGCGGATCTGCCGCAGGAGTTTCATGCTTTGGGCGCATTGGTGAACTGGATCGAGAACGGCAGCAAATGGCCCCTGATCACCTCGGATCATCCGGCATATTTCTATACATTGCGGGCAAGTGATACCAAAGATGCGGCGCTGGTGAACATGCTGCTGGCGGAACTTGCACCGAAAGATGCGCGGCAGATGTTTATCTGTCATAAAGAGTTGTTTTACGCGACCTATGCGCAATGGCCCGAGGCCAAGAAGGCCTATGTTGTGGATTTCCTTGTAGCCGAGTATCAAGTGGACAAGGCGGGTGCGCGCGATACCTTGTTTGGCCATGACGCGCCGATGGCAGAGCCTGCGCGCAAACGCGATGTGCCAAAACGTGATAAGGGTGATCGCGATATGATTGCGCGGGTTGGCCCCTGGGGCGCGGTGAGGAGGAACAGATGATCGGATTTATCCGTCTTTTCGTCATGTTGTTTGTCGCGCTGACGGTGATCTATGTGTCCTTGTCGTTTTACAGCCGGGCCGTGCGCAAATCGAAGCTGAAGAAAAAGTGGCATGCGGGCAAGCAACTGGTGGACCGTGATACCTTTGTGCAGCGCGGGCTTGAACGCTATGACGGGTCAATCCGGCGCAAGTTGATCTTGGGCGTGTATATTGTGCCCGTGGGGGTGATCGCGGTGATCATCTATCTGACGAATTTTACCTGAGAGGGTGTAGCGATGTTTTCGGTAATCAAATGGGTTTTCTGGGGCACCATCTGGGTGTTGGTGCTGGCGGTGTTCCATTACACGCTGCCGCAGGTCGATATTGTGCGGGTGACGGACACCTATGAAAAACGGATCGATCCGGGCGAGAATTCCTTGTTCTGGGCAGAGGCGGACGTCGGGTCTGACGGTACCGTGGCGAACCGGGATGTGTTTTTCATTCAGACGCGCCGCGCCAAGGGTGACGTGATGGTGTATCGTAACGAGGATACCGGCTGGGGCTGGCCGCCCTATTTCAAATTTGACACCTCCAACCTGCAAGCCGAAGCAGCGGACGCCAAAACAACCGCGGATGCGGCGCAGTATTTTGCGTTGAAACACTATGGCTGGCGGAACGAGTTCTTCACGATCTTCCCGAATGCGATTTCCATCCGCCCTGTTGACGGGCCGGATGCTTCAAAGGGGATCCCTTTCCTGAATATCTTTATCATCACGCTGTTCGCGGCGATTGCCTGGGCGATCTGGGTGCGGTGGCGGCGGTTCCGCATGGCGCGGATCGACCCGACGCTAGAGGCGATCGAGGATGATATGGCCGAAAAATCAGGGGCCATGCGGCGGTGGTTGGGAACGTGGAAGAAAAAGACCTGATGCAAGGTTAATCCGCGAAGAGATAGTCCGTTGTCGCGATTTCCTGGGCTTTCTCACTTGGGATCGCCAGAAATTCAGTCAGCGCCTCGGCATTTGTATCAGCGTCGGATCCTTCGCGCATGCGCGACAGATGTTCGAACTGCGAGTCCCGGATGCGGTCGCTTTCAAACACCATGTCGTTGCGGATTGTCGGTAGCAGCCGCTCCAGCGTATCGGTCGATGTCTGGTCCCCTGCCAACCCCACACGCATGGCGTGGCCGGTCAGGTAATCGTCGCTGAACTGGCATTCAATTTCCATGATCCGGGTGACAGAGCGGTCGGCGGCGAAGTCGTTCAACAGATCAAGGTTCGCCGGATCCATGCAGATGATCAGCTTGTCGGTCTCGAAATAGTCAAACAGCATGCGCATCAACGCCCGTCTGTGCCGGTGGCGTTTTTCCAGCGTGTTCTGGATGCCGCCAAGATCAGGCAGCGGCGTGTCCTCTTCGTTAAACAGGTATTCGATGGCGGGCACATTGGTCACCTGCCGGATCCGGTCCAGCACTCGTTTGGCCACGTGCCATTTCTTGCAGACCACAATCAGCAGCTCGCGCTCGCGACCCAATGTGCTTTCGGTTTCCCAGAAACGTGTTGCAAAACGGCGGCCATCACGGCCACGACCGGATAGAAACTGGAACAGGCTGCGCCCTTCGTTGCTGATCTGGAACTGCACACCCTGCGCAACATAAAGCAATCCAAGCCGGCGCTTGAGGTCCTGCGCCTCCGGGCTGATCTTGCGGGCGAACAGGTAATCCTGCGACAGCAAAAGCTCATAGTGATCGTTGTAGAATGTCACTGGCATCCCGTAGTCGGTGAACATCAGGAAGGTCAGCGTGCGCGACCGGATCTCTTGTTCCGGCACCAGATGGCGCACAAGTGTCTGGAAAAACGTTTCATCCGGGATCCATGTGGTGCGGAAAAACCGTGCGACATCGCGGCGTTCTTTGACAAATTCCAGCACCGCTTCAATGGTGCGTCGGCGCAGGCACCACCACTGCGAACCGATCATGATCTGCAAATCTTCCGGGATGTCCCGTTGCAGCCCCAGCCGTTTTTGCATCTCGAACAGGAAGTAGAACAGCCGTTTGTGTTCGCGTTCGTTGACAAAGTGACGGTAGATCAGCCGTTCTTCTTTCCAGCCGGTCTTGATCCAGTCGCTTTCGAAATAATCAAAGCTTTCGATAAAGTCGGCGTCGTTATCGTCGAGAAACTTATGGGTGTATTCGGCGGATTTGATCGCCATGCAGTCGCCTGAAAGCATGTAAAAATGCGAGGCGCGCGGGAAATCGTCCACGGCGGATTGAACCGCGTTCAGCGTGGCCTGCACCAGTGACCATTCGCCCCAACCGCATTTGATGCGCTTTTTGGCAAAGGTGACATTGGGGTTATCGGCCAGCGCCTCTTTGATCTGCTTGAAATGGGATGGGTTGGCAGAAGCATCAAAATGGATCGACATATAGTCCCCGACCGCGGTCAGGCGCTCGGCCTGCCGAATGACGGCCTCGGGGTCTTTGTGACACAATAATATATAGGCGATTTTTGCCATGCCGGAGACGATGTGCCCTTTTGACTTTGATTGTTTCGTTGATAAAGGTGAAGAGAGATTGAATAAACACCATTAATTTGCTTTTTTAAGCCAAGACGGAACTGTTGTAAAAACAGTCACATGAGCAGAGGACGCGCAAATGGGATTTCCCGGCACCTGGATGACAGAGAGCGAAAGCGTGGTATACCGCGTTGTGCCCAAATGTGCCTGCTCAACCATCGGGCAGATCATGTTTTATTCGGATCATGGCGCATTCTTTGACGGCGACATCCATGATGCACAGGCGGGCATGCACAAATGGGCGCTTGAGGCATCTCAGGTGCCGATCACCGCGAATGTGACAAACCACGCCTCTTATTCCTTTACCTGTGTGCGCAACCCCTACACGCGTATCCTGTCGTCTTTCTTTGATAAAATCTGTGGTATCCAGCGTAACGGCAAGCGCTATCGCGGCAATCTGGTCCCTTTACTGATCCAGAAATACGGCATTGAAGTGGGTGGTGAAGACGGCAAACAGGAGTTTGACCAAATCAAGAGCTTCCGCCGGTTTTTGCTGTTTGCGCGTGACACCATCCGCTGGCGCCGGCCAATGGATCCGGATATTCACTGGTCCGCCATGTCAGGACATGTCAGCACCTTCATCGTGAACGGTGGCCGCTATGACAAAATTCTGTGGACCGAAAAGTTCAATGAAGGCATGCAAGAAGTCTTGAACTCGATCAAGACACCTAATGCTGTGAACATCGAAGACATCCCGCGCTTTAACGAAAGCGAAGGGCACGGGCCCAAACGTGCGCATCCGGTTGAGGATTATTTCGACGACCTGTCGATGCATCTGGTGCGCGAAATCTACAAGCGCGACTTTGATCTGTTCAAATATGATTTCGATAACCCGGGCAACAAGATGCCCATCGGTGAGATTGACTTGGATGAGGTGCACGCCAAACTGGGCGACTGATGCGGTTTAATCTGCGCTGGCTGTGCCGCTTCATCGCATGTTTTTAACTGAGTTTCAGCCTGCACCACCTCTGTGACTTGCACGCGGGGCGGTGGCGTCCTACATCCGGTGTCATGGCCCAGGTAAAATCATCATCCAAATCCGACCCGAACTACAAGGTGATCGCCGAAAACCGCCGTGCGCGGTATGATTACGCGATTGAGGACGATATTGAATGCGGCATCGTGCTGGAGGGGTCCGAGGTAAAATCCCTGCGGATGGGCGGATCAAACATCGCTGAAAGTTATGCTGCGGTGGAAGATGGCGAGCTGTGGCTGGTGAACTCCTATATTGCTCCCTACAAGCAGGCCAAGACCTTTGGTCACGAGGAACGCCGCCGCCGCAAGATGCTGGTCAGTCGCAAGCAGCTGGCCGATCTATGGAGCGCTACACAGCGTAAGGGCATGACGCTGGTGCCGCTGGTGATGTATTTCAACCACCGTGGTATGGCCAAGGTGAAGATTGGCATCGCCAAGGGTAAGCAGAACCATGACAAGCGCGAAACCTCGGCCAAGCGTGATTGGGCACGGCAGAAATCCCGCCTATTGAAAGACAACGGTTAAGTTTGGGTTTTCAGGGCAGCATTAAGGCCGGGCCTTTCCCGATGCTCTCCCTTGCGAGTCACAGCCGGCGGCGGTAGTCAGGATTAACGTCCAGACGAAAGGCCAAAGCATGACAGACGACCCCAAAACACTTGTGTCGACCGGATGGCTGGCCAAACACCTGAAAGATCCTGATTTGCGGCTGTTGGATGCCTCTTGGTATCTTCCCGATGCAGGGCGCGATCCAAAGGCAGAGTATGACGCGGCCCATATCCCCGGTGCGCGGTTTTTTGACATTGATGATGTCTCGGATGGGCGGTCGGATTTGCCGCATATGGCCCCGCCGGTTGAAAAATTCATGTCTCGCTTGCGGGCGATGGGTGTGGGTGACGGCCATCAGGTTGTGGTCTATGACGGTGCCGGTCTGATGTCAGCGGCCCGGGTCTGGTGGCTGTTCAAGCTGATGGGGCAGGAAAACGTGGCTGTTCTTGATGGTGGCCTGCCCAAATGGGTGGCCGAGGGCAATGCAACCGAGGATATGCCGCCGATCCCGCGCGATCGTCACATGACCGTGCGGGTGCAGAACCAGCTGGTGCGCGATGTCACGCAGGTGGCCCATGCGTCGAAGTTGGGCGATCCGCAGATTGTTGATGCGCGCGCCCCGGCTCGCTTTCGCGGCGATGCGCCAGAGCCGCGCGAGGGGCTGCGCGCCGGTCACATTCCGAAATCACGCAATGTGCATTACGAAACGCTGCTGAACGCTGATAAGACCATGAAATCCCCCGATGAAACCCGCGCGGTATTCGAGGCGGCAGGCGTTGATCTGTCCAAGCCGGTGATCACCAGCTGCGGCTCCGGGGTGACGGCAGCGATCTTAGCGCTGGCATTGGAACGGATGGGGCACACTGATTGGTCCCTATATGATGGATCATGGGCGGAATGGGGCATGTTCCCGACTGTTCCTGTGGCAACTGGAGAAGCCTGATGTTTGAGAACCTGCAATCGCAACCTGCTGACAAAATCCTTGCTCTGATGCAGATGTACAAGGACGACCCGCGCGAGACCAAGGTGGATCTGGGCGTCGGGGTCTATAAGGATGCAACGGGGCTGACGCCGGTGATGCGCGCGGTTAAGGCGGCAGAGCAACAGATCTGGCAGGCACAGGACACCAAGGTTTATACCGGTCTTGCCGGCGATCCGGCCTTTGCTGATGCGATGATTGCGCTGGTGCTCGGTGATGCAGTGCCACGTGCAACTGTGGCGGCGGCGGCGACCCCCGGCGGGACGGGTGCGGTGCGTCAGGCGTTTGAAATGGTGCGCATGGCCAAGCCCGATGCGCGGGTGTTTGTGTCTGATCCGACATGGCCGAACCACCTGTCGATCCTGAAATATCTGGATATTGAAGTCGTCCCTTACCGCTATTTCGATGATGAAACGCGTGGCGTGGATTTCGACGGCATGATGGCCGATCTGAAAACCGCTCATGCGGGGGATGTGATCCTGCTGCATGGCTGTTGTCATAACCCGACGGGCGCAAACCTGAATGCGTCCCAGTGGGATGATGTGATCAAGGTGTTGCAAGACACTGGCGCGACACCGATGATTGATATTGCCTATCAGGGGTTTGGTGACGGGCTGGACGCGGATGCGGCGGCAACACGCAAGCTGGTGGCCTCGGTCCCGGAATGTCTGATCGCGGCAAGCTGTTCCAAGAACTTCGGCATTTATCGCGAGCGCACCGGCCTGTTGATGGCAGTTGCGGCGGACCCGGCGGCACATGCGCTTAATCAGGCGACACTGGCGTTTTTGAACCGTCAGAATTTCAGTTTTCCACCGGATCACGGGGCGCGGATCGTTACGACCATTCTGAACGATGACGCCTTGCGGGCCGATTGGATGGCCGAGCTGGAAGAGGTGCGCGGTGCGATGTTGGGCCTGCGCACGCAGCTGGCGGGTGAGTTGCAGCGGCTGTCAGGCTCTGACCGGTTCGGCTTTCTGGGGCAGCACCGCGGTATGTTTTCACGGCTGGGGACCTCGCCCGAAAAGGTTGAGGAACTGCGGGTCAAACACGGGATCTATATGGTGGGTGACAGCCGGATGAATATTGCCGGGTTGAACACGGACAGTGTGCCGATCTTGGCAGCGGCGATCATCGACGTGGGCATCTGAGCCTGACAATCGGGGCAGGCTGGTGCCTTTCGGCGACTTCCCCGCTATATAAGTAAAAGGCCCGGGCAAACACCCGGGCTTTTCACGTTTTTAACTTGGCTTACCCTTAGCTCTTGGAGAACTCAGGATAGGCGTCCATGCCCAATTCGGCCATGTCCAACCCGTTGATCTCCGCCTCTTCGCTGACGCGGATGCCCATGGTGGCTTTGAGGATAAACCAGACCGCACCAGAGGCGACGAAGGCAAAGACACCAACAACGATGATGGAATAGAGCTGTGTGCCAAGGCTGGCCTCCGGGTTGGTCAGAACCACGGCAATTGTGCCCCAGATGCCCGCACAGAGGTGTACCGGGATCGCGCCGACCACATCGTCAATCTTGAGCTTGTCGAGCAATGGCACCGCAAAGACAACGATCACACCGCCGATACCACCGATCAGCGTGGCCATGCCAAGGCTTGGCGTCAGCGGCTCTGCTGTGATCGACACCAGACCGGCCAGCGCACCGTTCAGGACCATTGTAAGGTCAGGTTTTTTGTACAGCAGCTGTGTCAGGATCAGTGCGACCACGGCACCACCGGCAGCGGCGGCATTTGTGTTGGCAAAAATGCGCGACACGTCAGCGATATCACCAACCGAGCCCATGGCCAGCTGTGACCCCCCGTTAAAGCCGAACCAGCCAAGCCACAGGATGAACATGCCCAAGGTGGCCAGCGCCAAATTGGAACCGGGCATCGGATTGACGCGGCCATCTTTGTATTTACCGATGCGTGGCCCCAGGATCAGCGCCCCGGCCAAAGCGGCCCAGCCTCCGACAGAATGCACAACGGTAGAACCGGCAAAATCAAGGAAACCCATGTTGTCAAGGAAGCCGCCGCCCCATTTCCACGATGCCTGCAGCGGATAGATCACACCGGTTAGCACAACAACGAACACAAGGAAGGGCCAGAGTTTGATCCGTTCAGCCAGCGCGCCGGATACGATTGAGGCCGTGGCCGCACAGAACATCAATTGGAAGAAAAAGTCGGAACCGGTCGAGGCATATTCACCATCATCTGCACCA
This sequence comes from Sulfitobacter pacificus, assembly GCF_030159975.1. Lineage (NCBI taxonomy): Bacteria > Pseudomonadati > Pseudomonadota > Alphaproteobacteria > Rhodobacterales > Roseobacteraceae > Sulfitobacter > Sulfitobacter pacificus. The sequence goes on along the minus strand of NZ_BSNL01000001.1, from coordinate 2,798,778 downwards.
GCCAGGTCGATCCCGACGGCTTCCAGTACGCCAAAGCCGAAGACGCCGGATAGGACGCCTTCAACCGACCATGTGCCCAAGGGATACATCAGGTTGTAGCCGAAGGCCCAATAGGCGATGGTAGCCAGCGAAAACAGCGCCACGTTTTTGGTCATCTGCATGGTTACGTTTTTGGACCGCACCAGGCCGCCCTCAAGCATGGCAAAACCTGCCGCCATGAAGAATACTAGAAAGCCGCCGATCAGGAACAGCAATGTATTCATGATCCAGACCATTTCGGCGGTGACGGCTGCTGCTTCGGTATCTTGCGCCAAGCCCATTTGCGGTAGGGTGATGGCCGCCGCCGTGAGAAGTAGTTTTTTCGACAATGTCATCGTTTCGTTTTCCTTGTTGAGCTTAGATTGCGTCGTCGCCGGTTTCGCCGGTGCGCACGCGCACAGCTTGTTCCACGTCGATCACAAAGATTTTGCCGTCCCCGATTTTGCCGGTCTGGGCGGTGCGCGAGATCACCTCGACGATCTGGTCGGCAATGCCATCGGCGACGACCAGTTCGAGTTTGATCTTGGGTACGAAGTTCACGACATATTCCGCGCCGCGGTAAATTTCGGTGTGGCCGGACTGCGCGCCAAACCCTTTGATTTCCGTCACCATCAGCCCGCGGACACCCGCGTCGGTCAGCGCCTCGCGGACCTCCTCCAGCTTGAATGGTTTGATTGTTGCAATGATGAGTTTCACTGATGATCCCTCTTTCGATTGGCAGGCTGCTCCTGCATTGTGCACCTGCAGCAACTTGCATTTCGGCGCTCTACGGAAGGGATTCCGTGGGTTTTGTGGTAGGAAAATCGGAAAATATGCGTAAAAATTAGGCTTCTGTTTGAATTTGCCCAAAAAATAGACTGCAGATTGATGGGTGACTTGGGCACAAGTGCTAAACATTCCCGGCAAAGCGGGATATGGTGCTGAAAAAAGAGAAGCCGGGCAGGCAGAGTTATGAGTGATACACCAAAGCGTAAACGTCCCTTGGTGGCGGATAAACGGTATGCGTCCAAAACCCGGACCACCGCAAAGAAACCGGCCAAAAAAGCCGCGCCGGCCCGTCGCAAGGCCCCCAAAAAACGTGCAAAGCGCAGTGGTATTACCGGTTTTCTGACAGCCATCATTTCATGGGTGTTGCGCCTGATCTGGAAGATCACCTGGCGGCTGACGGCCGTTGTTTGCCTCGCTTTGGCGCTCGCGGTTGGATATCATTACACAACCTTGCCGCCGCTTGAGGCCTTGCTGGATGGGCGTGCCAGCGGATCTGTGACGATGCTGGACCGCAATGGTGCGGTGTTTGCGCGGCGTGGTGATCAATTTGGCGGGGTGGTCACGGCAAATTCTGTCTCACCTCACTTGAAGAACGCTGTGATTGCTACCGAGGACAAGCGGTTTTACCGCCATTTCGGTGTCAGCCCGCGCGGCATCGCCTCTGCTGTGCGGATCAACCTGTCTGAAGGGCGCGGCCCCTTGTCCGGGCACGGGGGGTCGACGATCACCCAGCAGGTCGCCAAGCTGCTCTGTCTGGGCGAACCTTATGACCCTTCGGCAGGCATCTCTGAAAAGCAATATGAGGCCAACTGCCGCCGCAACTCGATCCAGCGCAAAGCAAAAGAAGCGCTGTTTTCGATGGCGATGGAGGCGAAATACTCCAAGGATGACATCCTGTCGATCTATCTGAACCGCGCCTATATGGGTGGTGGTGCCTATGGTGCCGAGGCTGCAGCACAGCGGTTTTTCAGCAAATCGGCCGCCAGCCTGAACCCGGCAGAAAGCGCGATGCTGGCGGGGTTGCTGACCGCGCCGACAACCCTGTCGCCGACAAATAACCTTGATCGGTCGCAGAACCGTGCGGCAACGGTGATCCGCCTGATGCGGGATCAGGGATATTTGACACAGGCCGAAGCGGATGCAGCACAGGCCTCCCCGGCAGAACTGTCCGCCGAGGCAGAAGCACAGGTGGGCGGGTATTTTGCGGATTGGATGATTTCGGAAATACCCGATTTCATGCGCTCCACCACCTCTGACATGCAGATCAAGACGACACTGGACCAGCGCATCCAATTGGCCGCCGAAGAGGGGCTGAACTGGGTGTTTGAAAACAAAGTGCGCGAAGGGTCCAAGGCGCAGGCCGCTATTGTGATCATGTCAGCGGACGGGGCGGTGCGTGCAATGGTGGGGGGGCGTAAAGCCAAAGTGTCTGGTGTGTTCAACCGCGCGACCCAGGCCCTGCGCCAGACCGGATCGGCGTTCAAACCCTTTGTCTATGCGGCAGCACTTGATCTGGGGTATTCGCCCAATGACCTGATCGAGGACGCCCCCTATTGCCAGAACATTCCGGGGTCCGGTGAATGGTGCCCGCGCAACTATACCAACACTTTCAAAGGGTTGGTGACGCTGACGGAGGCGTTGAAAAACTCTTTGAACATTCCGGCGGTCAAGATTTCCGAAAGTGTGGGCCGTGAATTGGTCAGCCGGGTGGCGTCGCAGTTCGGTATCGAAAGTGATCTGGCCGCGGGTCCGGCACTGGCGCTTGGCGCATCGGAAAGCACACTGACCGAAATGACCGGTGCCTTCGCTGGGATTCTGAATGGCGGATCTTCGGTGACGCCTTATGGCTTGGTTGAGCTGACGATCATGGGGGATCAGGAACCCCTGATGGGGCGGGGCGGCGGCATAGGCGAGCGGGTGATTCAGGAAAGCGCGGCACGCCAGCTGGTCTATATGATGGAAAAGGTGATCTCGGAAGGGACGGGGAAGCGGGCGCAGTTTGACGGGCGCGAGCTGGCCGGGAAAACCGGCACAACCTCAGCGGCAAAAGACGCCTGGTTCATTGGGTTCTCCGCGGATTATGTCGCAGGTGTCTGGATGGGATATGATGACAACACACCTCTAAAAGGGGTGACGGGAGGCGGGTTGCCCACCGATATCTGGCGTGAAGCGATGATGCGGATTCACGCTGGGCTGCCGCACAACCCGCTGCCAATGGACGCGCCGGTTCCGCAAAGCGGCCTAGGTGATACACAACCCGCGCCTGCACCTCAGCCAAGACGCAATGAAGGCACGATCATTGATCAGGTCTTGCGCGATATCTTTGGTGGCAGTGGCTCGGGCAGTTCGGGTCGCGCGCCCAGTGGCGGGGACAGGTAATCTTGCGATAACCTTGTTGCATTACGGCATGGGTCGCGAAAGCCTATCTTAATCTAACGCTGTTTTTCTGGCCCTGAACCGTGCAGCCCCTTCGGCATGCCGCGAGCAGGAGCAGGCAAACCCATGAGTGCGCAATCGGCCCATAGCGGACATGAGGAGCTGCGGGCGATCCGGCACCGCAGTCGCGGGCTGTTGTGGTCTGTCGGATTGTTCAGCCTGTTTGCGAATCTGCTGATGTTGACCGGTCCGATGTATATGCTTCAGGTCTATGACCGTGTGCTGGGTTCTGGATCGGTCGAGACATTGGTGGCGCTGTCGCTTCTGGTGGTTGTTCTATTTGCGGCAATGGCCGTGTTTGATTCGGTGCGGGCCAAAACCATGGCACGGATTGGCATGCGGTTTCAGCGCGATCTGGATGATCGCGTTTTTGACGCCGTGGTGCGCAAATCTGCTGTGAGTGCCGATGCGCAGGCACGCGCGGGTTTTGCCCATCTTGATGCGGTGCAACGGCTGTTGGCAGCGCCTGTGGTCATTGCAGGGTTTGATCTGCCGTGGACGGTGATTTTCTTTGGGGTCATCTTTGTGTTTCATCCCTATCTGGGCTGGATGGCCGTTGGGGGTGCGGCGACATTGGTCAGCATCACCATCGCCAATCAGCTGTTGTCCAAACGGGCGCAGGCCCGCGCGGGACAATTTGCACAACAGGCCGATGCCGTGGCAGAGCAGGTCATATCAGAGGCTGAGACCATCGAGGCTCTGGGCATGCGAGAGGCTGCTCTCGCCCATTGGAAAACCGATCGTAATGTGGCGCAGGCCGAACAGATGCGGGCCTCTGACGTGGGCAGTAGCTTCTCAGCACTGACTCGTACGCTGCGGCTGTTTCTGCAATCTGCAATGCTTGGCATGGGGGCCTGGCTGGTGCTGGGCAATCAGATGACACCGGGCGGAATGATGGCGGGGTCAATCCTTTTGGGCCGCGCCCTATCGCCGATTGAAACGCTGGTGCATCACTGGCCGGTTGTACAACAGGGGGTACAGGGCTGGCATCATCTGGCGGGCCTTTTGTCCGGGGTGCCGGTGGAGGAACCGCGCTTGCCGTTGCCGGATCCTGCGGCGCGGTTGACGGTGAATGCCCTGACCGTGGTGCCGCCGGGGGACCGTAAGGCGGTGCTCAAGGCGGTCAGCTTTCACGCCACACCAGGGCAAGCCGTTGGCGTGATCGGTCCGTCAGGCACCGGCAAATCCAGTCTGGCGCGGGCGCTGACCGGCGTCTGGCGACCGGCGGGCGGGGATATTCGGCTGGATGGGGCCACTTTGGATCAATATGGCGCTGATCGGTTGGGGCAACATATCGGCTATCTGCCTCAGCGCATTCAGCTTTTCGACGGTACCGTGGCGCAGAACATCGCACGGCTTGCAAAAACTCCGGATGAGACCAAGGTGGTTGAGGCAGCAAAACGCGCGGCGGCCCACGACATGATCCTTGAGTTGCCCCAAGGTTATGACACTGTGGTTAAAGGCGGGCTGTTGCGCCTGTCGGGTGGGCAGATGCAGCGGATTGCGCTGGCCCGTGCGCTCTATGGTGCCCCGGTGGTTCTGGTGCTAGATGAACCGAACGCCAATCTTGATAATGCCGGCTCGCAAGCATTGAACGAGGCGATCCGGGGCGTCAAAGCGCGCGGTGGGGTCGTGTTGATCATGGCACATCGGCCCGCGGCCATTCAGGAATGCGAAATGTTGCTGGTGCTGGATAAAGGCGTGCGGGTGGCCTTTGGCCCCAAGGATGAGGTGCTGTCGGGCATGGTCAAAAATGTGCAGGCGATTCAGCGCCCGCGCAAGGCGGCGGGCATGGCATGAGTGATGAAACACTGCCACGGCTGTCAGCAAAGCCGCAGATATTGATCGGGCTGACCACAATTCTGGCGCTGGCTGTGGGGCTGTTTTACTGGGCGGTGACGGCGCGCATCACCGGTGCTGTCATTGCCCCCGGCACTGTTGAGGTTGATCGGCATCGCCAGATTGTGCAGCATCCCACCGGTGGTGTCGCAGCGGCCATTCATGTGCGCGATGGGCAGCTGGTGCGGCAAGGTGAGGTGCTGCTGGTGCTGGACACCAGTCAGCAACAGGGGGAACTGGCCTTTGCCCAGTCACAACTGTTTGAGCTGACGGCCCGGCAGAACCGTTTCACCGCAGCGCAGGCCGCGCTGGAAACCGTCAAGTTTGACCCGTGGCTGTTGGCGCAAAGCAACGACAATCCGGTTTTGACCTCTGTCCTGGAAGGCCAGCGGGCGCTGTTTCAGGCATCCCGGCGCACCATTGGCATCGAAAGGACCAAACTGGAGAATCGTAAAGACCAGATCGCAGCACAGATCGCCGGTATCGATGCGCAGGAAGCCGCTTTGCTGCGGCAATTGGATTTGATCGCCCGCGAACTGGCGACGCAAAGAGCTCTGCGCGAACGCAAGTTGACCTCGGCCAGCGCGGTCATTGAATTGGAGAGGCAGGAAGCCAGTTTAAGCGGGTCTTTGGGAGAGGTCATGGCCAATCGGGCAGCGGCGGCGCAGCGCTTGCTTGAGACTGACCTTGAACTGGGGCGGCTGCTCTCTCAGCATCTGGAGCAAGGCCTGTCGACGGCACGTGATCTGGATGCGCCCATGCGCCAATATCGCCGTGACATCGGCAGGCTAAAGGATGAAATTGCAAAGGCGCGGATCGCTGCGCCGGTTTCCGGGATCGTTTACGGCATGACCCTGCGCACAGCGGGGGCCGTGCTGCGCCCCGCCGAACCTGTGTTGTTCCTTATTCCACAGGATCGTCCGCTGATTGTTGCGATGCGGGTTGATCCGAAACATATAGATCAGGTGGCACGGGGCCAACGCGTCAAACTGCGCCTCTCGGCACTGGATCAGCGGATCACGCCCGAGGTCTGGGGCACTATCAGCCGGTGGTCTGCGGACGCAATGACAGATGACGCGGGCGGTTCGTCCTATTATCGCGCTGAGGTGGTTCTGCCCGCGAACGAATTGCACCGTTTGCCCGAAGACATACGCCTGCTGCCCGGCATGCCGGTTGAGGCATTTATCCGTACCGGTGATGCCTCTCCGATGGCCTATATGATCAAGCCGGTGGCGGATTATTTCGCCCGGGCATTTCGCGAAAGCTAGGCCTTTTCGTTTCTGTCCAACAGCGTTAGCGTCCGGCGCAACACATATGCAAAGGACATGATCATGAACACTACCGACCGTCTGACCGAACTGGGGGTGACCCTGCCTGATGCGCCTGCGCCCGCGGCAAACTATGTGCCATTTGTTCAGGTCGGAAACCTTGTTTACGTCTCTGGCCAAATTGCCAACGGGCCGGATGGGTTGATCAAAGGAAAGCTGGGGGATGGCATGTCGGTGGAAGAGGGTGCCGCCGCAGCAAGATCCTGCGCGATCAGCCTGCTGGCACAGGTCAAGGCGGCCTGTGACGGTGATATTGAACGGCTGGTGCGGGTGGTGAAGCTGACCGGATTTGTGAATTCAACACCGGATTTCACCGAACAGCCGCAGGTCATCAATGGCTGTTCCGACTTTCTGGGGGACGTCTTGGGCGACAAGGGGCGGCATGCGCGGGCTGCGGTCTCGGCGCCGTCGCTGCCCATGGGCGTCGCGGTTGAAATCGACGGTATCTTTGAAATCTCATGACCCTGTCGCGTCTGTTCTACGACGTTCCGCTGGCGCATCGGGCGCTGCATGATGTGAACGATGGCCGCCCCGAAAACAGCCGTGCGGCGATCCGCGCGGCGATTGCTGCGGGCTATGGAATTGAAATTGATGTCCAGCTCAGTGCGGATGGTGCGGCCATGGTGTTTCACGATTATGCGCTTGACCGGCTGACCGGACAAACGGGACCGGTCCGTTTGCGCGGGGCGAGTGAACTGGCAAAAATCCCGCTGACAGGCGGGGAGGAGAGCATCCCGGATCTGACCGAGGTGCTGGCCTTGGTCGCCGGGCAGGTGCCCTTGCTGGTCGAGCTGAAAGATCAAGACGGTGGTATGGGCCCGGATATTGGCCCGCTTGAACACGCGGTGGCGGATGCTTTGGCGGGATACGCAGGGCCGCTGGCGGTGATGTCATTCAACCCCCATTCCGTGGCCCGCATGGCGCAATTGCTGCCGGATGTGCCGCGCGGGATTGTGACCAGTGCCTATCGCTACAACGACTGGCCGCTGCCACGCGCAACCTGTGATCATCTGCGCGCCATCCCGGATTACGACCGAACCGGTGCCTGTTTCATCAGCCATGAGGTGGATGATCTTTCCGCGCCGCGTGTTGCAGCGTTAAAGGAACAGGGGGCAATGATCTGTTGTTGGACCGTGCGCAGTGCTGCGCAAGAGCAAGAGGCGCGGAAAATAGCGGATAATATTACCTTTGAGGGGTACACGGCCGCGCGTAGCGCTTGAAACCCCCGGCTATCGCTACAAGTAATGCGGCAGGTATAGAGGGTAGCAAATGAGTGCGCAGAGCATCGAAATCAGGTTGATCGGCACCATTGCCGAAATCGGCCAAGCGGATTGGGATGCCTGTGCCTGCCCCGAAACGGCGGATGGCAGCCCGCCGATTGATCCTTTCACAACCTATCGCTTTTTATCAGCGCTGGAGGAAAGCGGCAGCGTCGGGCCGGGCACCGGCTGGCAGCAGCAGCATTTGGCGGCCTTTATCGAAGGGCAGTTGATCGCCGTTGCACCGCTTTATGCCAAGATGCACTCACAGGGCGAATATGTCTTTGATCACAACTGGGCCCATGCGCTGGAACGGGCGGGCGGCAGTTATTACCCGAAGTTGCAGATTGCGGTGCCTCATACCCCTGCCACCGGTCGGCGGTTCCTGACACGCCCCGGCTTTGAACAGGTGGGCACACAGGCGCTGATTCAGGGTGCAGTTCAGGTGACGGAAAACAACAACCTGTCTTCGGTTCACATTACCTTTTGTACACAGGAAGAGGCGCGGGTTGGCGAAGAGATGGGGCTGATGATCCGCAAGGGGCAGCAGTTTCACTGGCGCAATGACAGCTATGCGGATTTTGACGGGTTTCTGGCCAGTCTCAACGCCCGCAAACGAAAGAACATTCGCAAGGAACGGGCGCAGGCGCAGGGGTTCGGCGGGGATATCCACAGCTTTACCGGTGATCAGATACAGCCTGAACACTGGGACGCCTTCTGGCGATTTTATCAGGATACCGGTGCGCGCAAATGGGGCACCCCGTACCTCACCCGCCAGTTTTTTGATATTGCACAGGACACCCTGCGCGACGACATGGTTTTGGTGCTGGCGCAGCGGGACGGGCAATGGGTTGCCGGTGCGTTGAATTTTATCGGCGCCGATACGCTCTATGGTCGCTACTGGGGCTGTGTGGAGCATCATCCCTGCTTGCATTTTGAGCTGTGTTACTATCAAGCCATCGACATCGCGATTGCCAGAGGGTTGGCAACCGTAGAGGCGGGCGCACAGGGCGAACATAAACTTGCCCGTGGGTATCTGCCGACGGCGACCTGGTCGCTGCATTGGATGCGCGACGAAGGGTTCGCACGGGCGGTAGGGGATTACTTGCAGGCCGAACGGGATGCGGTGGATCAGGAAATTGAGATTTTGACAGAATACGGGCCGTTCAAACGCGCCCGAGTTGAGGAGCAGGAATGACAGAAAAACTAAGTGAAGAGACCCGCAAGACGGTGTTAAAGCCGTTGTTTGATACCGGGTGGGCGATGGTTGACGGGCGCGATGCGATCCACAAGACTTATGTCTTTGACAATTTTGTCTCGGCTTTTGGCTGGATGACGCAGGTTGCGATCTGGGCAGAGAAATGGGACCACCATCCGGAATGGGACAACATTTACAAGACGGTAAACGTAACCTTGACCACCCATGATGTAGACGGGTTAAGTGCTTTGGATGCCAAACTGGCGCGCAAAATGGATGGGCTGTTTGGCGGAGGTGCTGCCTGATGGATGAGGTGCAAAACACAATGGATTCAATGCTGACCACCGAGATCTGGCAGGGTAAATCCCTCGCGGACCTGTTGACGCTTGAATTTCTGGCCAGTGCCGCCGGGTCGATACTGGGCGCAATCGTTATTCTGTTACTGGGGTGGATCGTTTCGGCGTGGTTGCAAAGGCGGGTCGCCAATCTGGGCCGCAAGAACAAACATCTGGATGAGATGTTGTTCGATTTTCTGGCGTCGATTGTGCGCTATGTGGTGCTGGGCTTTACGCTGTTGTTTGTACTCAACACTTTCGGGGTTCAGACAACCTCGGTGGTGGCAGTTATCGGTGCTGCCGGTCTGGCGATTGGTCTGGCATTGCAGGGAACATTATCGAACGTCGCGGCAGGGGTGATGTTGATCCTGTTCCGCCCGATTAAGATAGGTGATTTCGTTGAAGTTGCTGATGAGATGGGGACGGTGAAACAGATCAATCTGAACTTCACCGAACTGGCGGATCTAAGCAACGTTCAGGTCATCGTGCCCAACTCCGAAGTTTGGGGCAATGTGATCACCAATTATTCCACCAACGACAAACGCCGGGCGGAATGGACCTTTGGCGTGGGGTATGGTGCCAACCTCAAGGATGCCGAAACCATTATCCGTGATACCATCATGGCAGATCCACGCGCCCATGCGGACCCTGCACCCTTTGTACAGGTGACAAACCTTGGTGATAGCTCAGTCGATTTTCTGGTGCGAGTCTGGTGCAATGCCAGCGATTATTTCTCGTTTCGCGCGGATATGACGCGTCAGGTCAAAGAGGCGCTGGACGCCGGTGGCGTGGATATTCCGTTCCCGACACGGACCATGATCCAAGCCTCCAACTAAGATGGTTAAGCGGGGCGCAGTGGAACGCGTCCCGCTTCTTTTTATTTACATGCTCGCAAGCAGACCTTCGCCGCCTGATACGTCACAGACGCCGGGGCTTTCTTCTTCTTGCAGCAGCGTGACCTTGCCGTCATCCACCAGCATTGCATAACGTTTGGACCGTGCGATCAGCCCGGCGGGTGCTGCGTCAAAATCCATGCCGATGGCTTTGGTGAATTCGGATGAGGCGTCGGCCAGCATGGTGATCCCCGCCGCAGTTGCGCCAGTTGCCTCACCCCATGCTTTCATCACGAAGGGATCGTTGCAGGAAACACAGATGATTTCGTCTACACCTTTGGCATCAAAGTCACCTTTGGTGCGCACGAAGCTGGGCACATGGGCGGAATGGCAGGTGGGTGTAAAAGCACCGGGCACAGCAAAGACAACAACCTTGCGGCCTTTGACCTTGTCAGCCATTTTCACGGGTGCCGGTCCATCAGCGCCCATTTCCACCAATGTTGCGTCGGGCAGGGTATCGCCTTGGGTAATTGTCATAGCATATGCCTTTCATGTGATTGCCTATCTTGGCATGCAGCATATAGGTTCCGCCGGTAAGGGCGACCAGTTAATCGGAGAGAATTCATGGCTCATGTAATCGTTATCGGCGCGGGGCAGGCGGGGTCGTCCTGTGTGGCCAAGCTGCGCAATGGCGGGTTTGACGGGGATGTGACTTTGATCGGTGCGGAACCGGTGCCACCTTACCAGCGTCCCCCGCTGAGCAAAGCCTACCTGATGGGGGAGATGACGCTGGAACGGCTGTTCCTGCGGCCGGAGAGTTTTTATGACGAGCTGAACATTGATCTGCGTTTGAACGCTTGGGTGGATGGGATTGATGCGCAGGCGCAGAAGGTTTCGATTGGCGGCGATGTGCTGGCCTATGATGACCTTGTACTGACCACAGGATCAGAGCCCAACCGCCTGCCTGCCGCCATTGGCGGGGCGCTGGACGGGGTGCATGTGGTGCGCGATCTGGCAGATGTGGATGGCATGGCCCCGCGATTTGCCAAAGGCGCGAAGGTGCTGATTGTCGGGGGTGGCTATATCGGGCTTGAGGCGGCATCGGTCGCCGCCAAACTGGGGTTACAGGTCACTCTGGTCGAGATGTCAGAGCGGATTTTGCAACGAGTTGCGGCGCCTGAAACCAGTGATTTCTTTCGCGCTCTACACAAGGGGCATGGCGTGGATATTCGCGAAGGTGTCGGGCTGGAAACATTGTTGGGCGAGGGTGCCGTCAGTGGTGCGCGCCTGTCGGACGGCACCGAGCTCGAGGTTGATTTTGTGATTGTCGGTGTTGGCATTCGCCCCGCGACAGGTTTGGCAGAAGCTGCCGGTGTTGCCCTTGAAAATGGGATCAAAGTGGATGCGCAGGGGCGTACCTCGGTCAGCGGGATCTGGGCGGCGGGGGATTGTTCCTCCTTCCCCTATCGGGGTGGGCGTATCCGTTTGGAATCGGTGCCCAATGCGATTGAGCAGGCAGAGCTGGTCGCGGAAAACATCATGGGTGCGGGCAAGGATTATGTTGCCAAACCGTGGTTCTGGTCGGATCAATATGACGTCAAACTACAGATTGCCGGGCTGAATACGGGCTATGACCGCGTTGTGACGCGCCGCACAGATGCAGATAGCGTGGCGTTTTGGTATTACCGGGGGGATGAATTGCTGGCGGTGGATGCGATGAACGATCCGCGCGGCTTTATGGTTGGTAAGCGGTTGATTGAAAACGGAAAGTCACCGGCAGCAGAGTTGATCGCTGATCCCGCAACGGAGCTGAAGGCCTTGTTGAAAGCGTGAGGATCATCGCTGGAAAATCACGCGGCACGGTCCTTGCCGATGTTGGTAAAGGCGACGCTGCGGCCCATCTGCGCCCCACGTCGGACCGGGTGCGCGAAAGCCTGTTTTCCATGCTGACGCATCACAATGTGATCAACGGCGCGCGCGTGCTGGATCTGTTTGCGGGAACCGGTGCCTTGGGGCTGGAAGCGCTGTCGCGTGGGGCGGCATCGGCGTGTTTTGTCGAAAACGGGCGGGTTGGGCAGCGGTTGATTGGTGAAAACATCGTGAAACTGTGGGTCGAAGAACAGACCACGGTGCTGCGGGATGATGCGACGCGGCTGGGGCCGTGGCGGCAGGCCCCGTTTGACCTGATTTTTCTGGACCCGCCCTATGGCAAGGGGATGGGGCAGCAGGCGCTGGCCGCCGCGCAGACAGGCGGCTGGCTGGCCAAGGGGGCGATGATCGTTTGGGAGGAGAACACCCCCCAATTCGCGCCAAAGGGGTTCACCCGCCTGGACAGCCGCAAATACGGCGATACCCATGTGACCCTTCTGGAAGTTACGCCAGATCCCTGATCGCCGCACCCAAGCGCTTCATGCCCTCGTTAATCTGGGTTTCATCCGCCAATGAATAGGCAAGGCGCAGGGTATTCGCGCCTGATCGGTCGGCAAAGAAGGCCTGTCCGGGCACAAAGGCCAGTTTCTGCGTTTCAAGTGCGTGGCGCAATAGGTCGCCGCCGTCCATGTTTTTGGGCAAGGTCACCCAGACAAACATCCCGCCTTCGGGTTTTGTCCATGTCACACCCTCTGGCATATGCTCTTGCAATGCGGTCAGCATGGTGTCGCGGCGCACCCGGTAAACCCGGCGCAGGTTGGCAGTGTGATCGGCAAAGACCGACCGCGCAACCTTGTTGATTGCCATCTGGTTCAGGGTTGCGGAATGCAGGTCTGCTGCCTGTTTCATCAGCACAAGACGGCTGATCACAGGTGCTGCGCCACAGATCCATCCGACCCGTAAACCGGGGGCAAGCGTTTTGGAAAAGCTACCACAGTAAAGCGTGCGGCAATCGTCGATATTGCCCTTTCGCGCGATCTCAAGCGCCAGCATCGGCGGGATCGGATCACCGTCAAAACGCAGGGATTGATAGGCGGAATCCTCGATCACCGCGATATCCAGCGTATCGGCCAGATCAAGGATGTTTTCGCGCGCCGCGCGGTCCAGTGTCTCACCGGTGGGGTTGGCGAAATCGACGGAGGCATAGGCGAATTTCACCCGCCCGCCCTTGTCCTCGGCGGTCTTTGCGTAATCCTCGGCCAGACAGTTGCCGCGCGGGATCAGCCGGTCGTAATGGGGTTCATAGGCGTTAAATGCCCCCAATGCGCCCAGATAGGTGGGCCAGCCAATCAGTGCCGTGTCATTTGGCGACAGCATCAGTTTGCCCAGATAGTCCAGCGCCTGTTGCGAGCCGGAGGTAATCAGCACGTTGTCGCGGGTGCAAGGCACACCGAGGGCAGTCATTTCGTCGACGATCCAGTCACGCAGCGGGCCGTAGCCTTCGGAAACGGAATATTGCAAGGCGGCGCTGCTGTTTGCAGGGGCCAGCGCGTCGGCCATAGCCTCCTGAAAGGTCTGTACAGGAAACAAGGCAGGGTCGGGGATGCCGCCAGCGAACGAAATGATATCTGGCTGGTCCAGCAGCTTAAGCAGCTCGCGAATCTCGCTGGCCTTCATCCGGTCCATGCGGGTGGCGAAAATCTCTTGCCAATTCATGTCAGAATCCCTTCCCTATTTAAGGCAAGACATCACAGCTTAGAAATTATGGCAATAGTTATTACCTAAAGGCGCAAGAAAATTACGCCGTCGGAAAGCTTAGCCGTAGGTTGGGTGGAATTTACCTGCTGGTGAAAGGGTAAAGATTTCAACACCGTCCTCTGTGACACCAACAGAATGTTCAAACTGTGCCGACAGGGATTTGTCGCGTGTTACTGCGGTCCAGTCATCGGAGAGAGTCTTGGTCTCGGCGCGGCCAAGGTTCACCATGGGTTCGATGGTGAAAAACATCCCCGGCTCCAGCACCGCACCCGTTCCGGGTTTGCCATAATGCAGGACGTTGGGCGGGGAATGAAACACACGCCCCAGCCCGTGACCGCAAAAGTCGGTGACAACAGACATGCGCTGCGCCTCGACAAAACTCTGAATGGCATGGCCGATGTCGCCAAAGGTGTTGCCGGGTTTCACCGCCTCGATCCCGCGCATCAGGGATTTATGTGTGATATCAATCAGCCGCTCGGCCTTGCGCGACAATTTACCGGCCACATACATGCGGCTTGTGTCGCCGAACCAGCCATCCACGATCACCGTGACATCAATGTTCAGGATGTCGCCGTCTTTCAGCTTTTTCTCGCCCGGGATGCCGTGACAGACCACATGGTTCACCGAGATACAACTAGCGTGTTGATAGCCCTTATAGCCGATGGTGGCGGATTTCGCGCCGGCGGCATTGACCTTTTCCTCGATGATGCGGTCAATCTCGGCGGTGGTCTGACCGACAAAAACATGCTCCGCGATCTCGTCCAGAATGGTCGCGGCAAGTGCACCCGCCGCATACATGCCGGCAGAATCGGATGGGTCGTAAATGCGAATGCCGTCTTTTGTCTGGCGGCCACGGTGTTGTTCAGTCACCGGTTTCTCCAATCGGTTATTGCAGGGACTTCCTAGCGTGTCGGGCGGCCAAGGGCCAGAGGCCCGGCAAGTGTTACCGCCTGCGGTGTGATATGGGTGGCGATGCAGAGGGTTTCCACCCCTGCCTCTGTCGCCGCAGCATGGGCGGCGGCATAGATCGGGTCAATGTCGGCGGCCATGGTCACATGGGTGCAATCGGTGCGCTGTACCAGATAGAGCAGCACAGCGCGGTGGCCTGCGCGTGCAACCTCTGCCAGTTCACCCAGATGTTTGGCCCCCCGTGCGGTGACGCTGTCGGGAAACTCGGCCAGCCCCTTTTCGCGCGAAAGGGTGATGGATTTCACTTCGACATAGGCGTCGGGCAGGTCGGGTTCGCTCAGCAGAAAATCAATGCGTGAATTGGTGCCGTATTTCACTTCGGGCCGCACGGTGGTGTAGCTTTCAAGCCCGACAATTTCGCGCGCCTCCAGTGCTGCCCGCACCGCTTTATTGGGCAGGGAGGTATCGACGCCGGTGAAATTGCCATCCTCGTGATCAACCAACCGCCAGCCGTAGTTTAGTTTCTTCTTGGGATCGTCGTTCGGCTCCAGCCAGATTTTCATGCCTTCTTCGGCTAACCCCATCATCGAACCGGGGTTGGCGCAATGGGCCACCACTTCACTCCCGTCCTCCAGCCTGCAATCGGCCAGAAACCGTTTATAGCGGCGGATCAGGCGGGCGGGGACAAGTTGGGTTTGAAAGCGCATGGGGTGCGGCCTATACCCTAAATAAAACACGCTCAAGGAGAAGCGCCATGTCCAACCCTACTGCTGCCATGATCGTGATCGGGGATGAAATTCTGTCGGGCCGTACCCGGGACAGCAATATGCACCATCTTGCAGGGCAATTGACCGAGGCCGGTATCGATCTGGAAGAAGTGCGGATGATCGGTGACAAACGGGGCACAATCATTGCAGCAGTGCAGGCGATGTCGGCGGCCTATGACTATGTGTTCACCAGTGGTGGTATCGGCCCAACCCATGATGACATCACCGCGGATTGCATCGCGGCGGCTTTTGGCGTGCCGATTGATGTGCGTGATGATGCGCGGGCGGTGCTGGCAGAGCACTATGCCAAGTCGGGCACTGAATTGAACGCGGCGCGGCTGCGCATGGCGCGTATCCCTGACGGGGCTGAGCTGATTGACAATCCAGTCTCCGCCGCCCCGGGTTTCAAGCTGAAAAACGTGCATGTGATGGCTGGGGTGCCATCGGTGTTCACGGCCATGGTTGCCTCTGTGCTGCCGACGCTGACCGGAGGGGCACCACTGATCAGTAAAACCCTGCGGATCGAACGGGGCGAGGGGGATATTGCTGGCCCCTTGGGGGAACTGGCGGAGGCTTTCCCGCTGCTGTCGATGGGATCTTATCCGTTTCAGAAAGACGGCAAATACGGCGCACATATTGTGATCCGTGGTAATGACACGGATCAGATAGACCGCGCATTGTCTCAACTTGAGGCGGCGTTTTCGTGACCCCGCCCCTGTCAGAGGTTTTTGCCGCCTCCGAGGCCACATGGCCCGCTGCCCGCATTTGGGAACAGGATGGATTCACCCTGCGCGACGGGCAAGGCGGCGGGCAACGGGTGTCGGCAGCGACGGCCGCGGGGGCGGTGAGTGAGGATCAGATCACGGCGGCAGAGAATGCAATGCAGGCCATCGGCCAGCGCCCGATATTCTGTGAACGTGGTGAAACGGCACAACTTGATGCAGCACTTGCAGCACGCGGGTATAAAATCAAAGACCCAACAACCTGTTATGTCCTGCCCATTGAAAAACTGACCGATGTTGAAATCCCACGGGTAACCGCCTTTAGCATCTGGGAACCACTTGCCATCATGAACGAGATCTGGGCGACCGATGGCATAGGTCAGGCGCGCCGTGATGTTATGGCAAGGGCGGCCTGCAAGACGGGTATTTTGGCACGGTGGAACGAAAAACCGGCAGGCGCGGCTTTTGTCGGAGCGCATGACAGGATTTGCATGGTGCATGGACTGGTTGTCTTGCCCCATCAGCGCCGGCAGGGGGTGGCCGAATGGATGATGCGGCGCGCGGCCTTTTGGGGGCAGGCGCAGGGAGCCACGCATATCTCTGTGCTTTGTGTGGATGCCAACGCGGGGGCCAATGCGCTTTACCGCGCTCTGGGCTTTGAAGCTGTGGGCGGATACCATTACCGGGTAACGCACGATTAAAGGATCAGATGATGCAAGACGACATGCCTACCGCCCTTGACCTGCCAATGATGGATCCACTGCCGGAAGCTACACAGAAATACTTTGACATCTGTCAGGAAAAACTGGGCATGGTGCCCAATGTGCTGCGGGCCCATGCCTTTGACGTGAACAAGCTGAACGCCTTTACAGCGCTGTATAACGATCTGATGCTGGCCGATAGTACGCTTAGCAAACTTGAGCGTGAGATGATCGCGGTTGCGGTTTCATCGGTAAACAAGTGTTTCTACTGCCTTGTTGCCCATGGGGCGGCGGTGCGCGATTTGTCCGGTGACCCGGCATTGGGTGAAGCATTGGTGATGAACTACCGTGTGGCGAAAATTTCGGCCAAACAACGGGCGATGTTGGATTTTGCGGTGCAATTGACCCAGCACAGTGCCAGCGTTGAGGAAAAAGACCGCCAAGCGCTGCGTGATGCAGGGTTTTCAGATCGTGATATCTGGGACATCACCAATGTCGCGGCGTTTTTCAATATGACCAACCGCGTGGCCAGTGGCACAGACATGCGGCCCAACCCTGAATACCACGCACAGGCGCGATGATCCGCGCTGGCCTTGCCTTCCTGTTGCTGATCGCGGGGCCTTTGGGGGCCGTAGAAATCAACTTGCCCGCCACGGCGCGGCAAACGGTAGAGCGTAACACCGGGCCGGACATTTACGATGCGCCCGTTGGCGTGTTCACAGCGGGCAAGGTGGCGACGGTTACCTTGGAGGGTGATGTTCAGCGGGCAGCATGGCGGCTTGATGCGCCGGGTCTGACGCCGTTTCAGGTGATGCGCCCGCTGCGCGAGCAATTGATTGCAGCAGATTTTGAAATCGCGCTTGATTGCCATGCTGCGACCTGTGGTGGTTTCGACTTCCGTTTCGCCACGGAGACCCTGCCGGGGCCGAACATGTATGTTAACATCCGCGCCTTTCAGTTTGTGACTGGCCTGCGTCTTGTGGAGGGGGATCTGCGCGAGGCGGTAACGATTTTGGCCAGCACCTCCGCCACTTCTGCTTATGTGCAGATCATCCGCGCCGGCACCGCAGCAAAAGAACCCTTGTCGGTGACGACAGAGGCCGCATTGCCCGTCGGTACGGGTGAAACCGGGACGGATGATATGGCCACGGCCTTGCTGGCGCGCGGTCACAAGGTGCTAAGTGATCTGGATTTTGAAAGCGGCAGCAGTGAGCTTGGCAAGGGGCCGTTTGAAAGCCTGGCTGCCCTCGCTGCGTTTCTACGCAACCAGCCTGAACTGCGGGTGGCCTTGGTCGGGCATACCGATACGGTTGGGGGGCTGGATGCAAATATTACCGTGTCACGGGCACGTGCACGTTCTGTCCGGCAGCGTTTGATTGATGGGTATGGGGTGAGCGCCGCGCGTCTGGACGCCGAAGGCATGGGGTATCTTGCACCGGTGGCCAGCAATATTGACGAGGCCGGGCGAGAGCAGAATCGCCGCGTCGAGGTGGTGTTGCTGGGGCTGCCCTAAAGGGCAGAGCCATCTGTCTTTTGCGGCAGTTTCAGGCAGGGGTACACCAATGACCGTGCACCCGCGCCGCCGACGATAACAAAAATTCCGGTTAGGGTTCAGGACCAGCCGGCCCTGACCTTGGTGGTTCTAAAGCAAGGTAATGCTTGATCGGGAGGACAGGGCGTCGCGTGCAAGCTGATCAGTGGCCCCGATGTGCCAGTCCAACCCGTGATGCCCGGCTTGGGCCGCCGCACGCAGATTGCGCGCCGCTTTCTTGGAGTTTTGCGAGGTCGTCAACAACGCTTCGGCCAGTTTGGCCCGATCTTCGCGGATGGCATTGACGCGTTTGTCATGCTCCGCCTTGCTGATCTGCCCGGCAGCAACAGAGAGGGACAGGCGATTCAGCTCTGCATCCTGTGCGGCCAAAAGGTCGGGCAGGGAGGTCTGGATAGCTGCCAGATTGTCATTGGCCTTGCGCAGGTTACGCACCAAGGCATTGGGCGAGGCCAGCGTGACCCGTCGCTTCACGTCCCGCTTGCCCGCAATATTGCCGATGACCGCACCACCTGCGGCTCCGACAGCGGCAGAGGTGACGCACTTGCCCGCATTGCTGGCTGTAAGAACACTCAGGCCACATCCAACCGCTGCACCGACCATCGCGCCTTTTAGCGTAGAGGCTCGCACAATGGCATTGGCATGGGCGTTCAGCTCTCGTGCCTGTTCTGTCATACCGTCAGAGGCCAGCACACTACCATGAAAGCCCAGCGGATTGGTTTCCAGACGTGTCGGCGCATGCGGGGTGTTCTGGGAACAGGCCGTCAGAGTGAGAGCCGCGATGCTTAGCAATAGGGCGCGTTGTATGATCATGAATCTCTGTCCTGCTTTATTGTTTCGTAAAGAGATACACAGAGTTTCTGTCCGAAATATGGCAAGCGTTTGGCCGCATTTGGAATCGCGGAGAATTTTGTCCGTGAAACTTTGTGGCGGGTTGGTACATGATGGGGTGCAGTAACCTGTTGGGTCGCATGCAAGAATCGGCTTTCCGGCACGTTCATTTTCAGGGCTCATGGCGAAGTAGTTTTCCGCATGGCCCCCGCGCGTGGCTACACACTACGAACGAAAAAACCCCCCGATGCGCGAACTGGCACCGGAGGGGAGTTTCACCGAGGGAGGCGGTGTCGTGTTCGGGAACGGTTTACCAGTCGCTGGGGCCTTTTTCAGCGAACTCGTGAACCAGAAAGTCGATAAAGGCGCGCACCTTGGGCTGTGTGAAACGGCCCGGAGGATAAACAGCATAGATGCCTTGGGTTTCCATCGGCAGGTCTGGAATGGCGTCCTCGACCAGACCTTTTTCCATGGCGTCCGCATAAAGGAAGCTGGGCAAATAAGCGATGCCAAGACCGGAAATCGCGGCGTTCAGCAGGGATTGGCCATCGTTCACCGACAGCCAGCCGGCGGTGCGGACCTGACGTTTCTCGCCAGAGGGCGCAGTCAGTTTCCAGACATTGCCGCTGGACTGATTGGAATAATGCAAAAGCTTGTGATCATTCAGATCGTCTATCTTTTCAGGGCGGCCGTATTGTTCGAAATACTTTGGCGAGGCAATCATGCGTTTGGTGGTCTCGGTCAGCTTGCGGGCCCGCAATGTGCTGTCTTCCAGCTCACCAATGCGCACGGCCATGTCAAAACCTTCGCTGATCAGTTCAACGTAACGGTTGTTGAGAACCATGTTCACAGTGATGTCCGGGAAATCGCTGAGGAATTCCGAGAGGGCAGGTGAAAGGTGGTTCACGCCAAAGTCCGTCGCAACGGAGATCCGCAGCAACCCCGAAGGTGCCGATTGCATCGAGGTGACCAATGCGTCTGCTTCACCTGCATCATTCAACACGCGGCGGGCGCGGTCGTAATAGGCCAGACCAATTTCGGTTGGCGATACACGGCGGGTCGTGCGGTTAAGCAGTCGCGCACCCAATCGCGCCTCCAGCGAGGAGACATGTTTTGAAACGGCGGATTTTGAAATCCCCATCTTCTTAGCTGCATCGGTAAAGCCGCCTTGATCCACGACGGTGGCGAAAGCTTCCATTTCTGTCAGGCGGTCCATACCCGCTCCTTCACATCACTTGTTTCAAGGAATGGTAT
Source organism: Sulfitobacter pacificus (assembly GCF_030159975.1). NCBI lineage: Bacteria > Pseudomonadati > Pseudomonadota > Alphaproteobacteria > Rhodobacterales > Roseobacteraceae > Sulfitobacter > Sulfitobacter pacificus. The sequence continues at coordinate 2,778,383 of NZ_BSNL01000001.1, read as the reverse complement.
GGCGGGCAATTCAGGCAGGAAGGGGGCAGGGATGGGACAGTAGCAAGGTATTTGCAGGGATCGTTTCAGGCATGGAAACAGGAGAACGCTGTGTTTCCAAACCCGCGGCCCGGAAATGACCGACCTTATATATGTGTGCTTGTGTCTGGAGCACTTTCAGATGCCTTCATGCGCCGCCCCATTCGCGCCATTTACCTTAACAAAGCCTTAATGCGGCCCGATTGATTGCACGACCCGTGACTAGTTTCCGCTTGGTAGTGAATTAGTTCGAGTGAGTGTTTATGGCGTTTCTGTATATATATAGTCCGAGTGACTTTATCACCGCGCCGCCGGATGAAAGCGGTGCGCAAGCCGCTGGCACACCCACGTTCACCTTGCAACTGGCACCGGGTGCCACACCGACGCTGGTCGAGATCAATGACGATGATGCGGTGTTTGACGAAGTGGACGCCACGCAATCTCTGGCCAACAACGTCACGATTGATGGTACGTCCTATGCTGCTGGCACAACAATCAACACCGCCTACGACCTGATCAACTCGTCAACGGGCCACAAAGTGAGTTCCTATCATTTTGGGGGCGATGGGTATCAGCAGGGGGCGGTAGACGGGATTGCCTCGACCGTTCCGTTTGTCGAAGGGCAAACCTATACCTTTGATGTTGAACGCACGTCACACCAGCAGAACAACCAGTATACGGACTACTATGCCTGTTTTGCCGACAGCACGCCTATTGATACGCCGGATGGTTCCACGCCAGCGGGCCAGCTGATGGCAGGCGATCTTGTACAAACCCTTGATCACGGTTTTCAGCCCCTGTTGGGCGTGCTGACCCAGCGGGTTGCGGCATTAGGTTCAATGGCACCCATTGTGTTTCCGCAGGGTGTTTTGGGAAATTCAGAAAAGATCATTGTTTCGCCACAGCACCGCATGCTGTTGCAAGATTTTCGTGCGGAAATGTTGTTTGGAGAGGCCGAGGTGTTGGTGCCGGCGACCTATCTGGCTGAAATGGGCATCGGATATCGACAGACCGGCGGGACGATCCGCTATTGCCATCTGGTGATGGAACAACATGAAATCGTCTTTTCCAACGGCTGCCCAAGCGAGAGCTTTCTGAGTGGCGACAGCTTGCATTTGCCAGATGCCGTGCGTCAGGAGCATGCGGCACTTTTCGAAGACATGCCGAACGTAACCCCCGCAGCCCAGGCGGCCCGGCTTTGCCTGCGCCGTTTTGAGGCGCAGGCGATGTTGGCTTAAAGGGTGGCTGCCAGTCGGGTGCCCTGATCAATCGCGCGTTTTGCGTCCAGCTCTGCTGCGACATCCGCGCCACCGATCACGTGACAGGTCTTGCCCTTGGCCTCCAGTGCATCTGCAAGCGAGCGCTCTGACAACTGACCGGCGCATAACACGATTGTATCAGCCTCAATCAATGTCGGGTTTTCGCGGGCCTCACCAAATGAGATATGCAGCCCCTCCGCATCAATCTTTTCATAGTTCACACCGGCTACCATCTGGACCTCTTTCATGGTCAGCGATGCGCGGTGAATCCAGCCGGTTGTCTTGCCCAGCCCCTTGCCGACCTTGGTGGTTTTTCGCTGCAACATGGTCACGTCACGTGCGGCCTTATCGGGTTGCGGTCCTTCCGGTGCCAGACCTGCGCGGTGTTCGGCAGGGTCGGTAACGCCCCATTCGCGCATCCATTCGGGCAGGTTCAATGTGGTGCTTTCGCCGTCATGCACCAGATGTTCCGAGACATCGAACCCGATGCCACCAGCGCCGATCACGGCAACCTTCTGGCCGACCTTTGCCGTCCCGTTCAGCACGTCGATATAGCTAACGACATTGCCGTTGTTCTGACCCGGAATTTGCGGGTCACGCGGGATGACACCGGTGGCGATAATCACCTCGTCAAAGCCGTCCAGATCATTTGCGCTGACTTCGGTGTTCAGTTTTACGCTCACGCCCAGTTCGTCCACCATGGCGCGATACCAGTCGACAAAGCCCCAGAACTCTTCCTTGCCGGCAACCTGTTTGGCCAGATTGAGCTGTCCACCGATCTCTGATGCGCGGTCAAAGACGGTTACCTTATGCCCGCGTTCCACCGCCGTCAGTGCCGAGGAAAGCCCCGCAGGCCCTGCACCAACAACCGCGATATTCTTGGGCGTCGCAGCAGGTTCGACCAGCAGTTCGGTTTCATAACAGGCGCGTGGATTGACAAGGCAGCTTGAGATCTTGCCGCCGAAAGTGTGATCCAGACAGGCCTGGTTACAGGCGATGCAGGGGGCGATTTGCTTGGCTTTGCCATCCATGGCTTTGCGTACAAAATCAGGGTCGGCCAACATGGGCCGCGCCATGGATACCATATCGGCACAACCGTCGGCCAAAACCTCCTCGGCAACTTCGGGGGTGTTGATCCGGTTTGACGCGATCAGCGGGATGCCGATTTTGCCCATCAGTTTCTTTGTGACCCAAGCAAAGGCCGCGCGCGGCACTGATGTGGCGATGGTGGGAATGCGTGCCTCGTGCCAGCCGATGCCGGTGTTGATGATCGTTGCACCGGCCTTTTCAATCTCGATTGCCAGCTGCGCCACCTCATCATAGGTTGACCCGTTCGGCACCAGATCAATCATCGACAGGCGGTAGATGATGATGAAATCCTTCCCCACGGTTTCACGCACGCGTTTCACCACCTCAATCGGCAGGCGCATCCGGTTTTCGTAAGAGCCGCCCCATTGGTCGGTACGTTTATTGGTATGGGTCACAAGGAACTGGTTCAGGAAATACCCTTCGGACCCCATCACCTCGACCCCGTCATACCCGGCCTCTTTGGCGCGACCCGCGCAGGCGGCGATATCGGCGATCTGTTTTTCGATGCCGGCCTCGTCCAGTTCTTTGGGTGCGAACATGGAAATGGGGGATTTCACGGCAGATGGGGCCACGCAGTCAGGGGTAAAGGCATAGCGCCCCGCATGCAGGATCTGCATTGCGATCTTGCCGCCTGCCTCATGCACGCGTTTGGTGATGACGCTGTGGTTTTTGACATCCTCGTCCGACACCATCATCGCGGCACCATGGGCAACTGATCCTTCGGGGTTTGGCCCGATGCCGCCGGTGACCATCAACCCCACGTCGCCCCGTGCGCGGGTGGCGTAGAATTCTGCAACCCGGTTCCAGTCTTTGGTTTCCTCCAGCCCCGTGTGCATCGACCCCATCAGAACACGGTTTTTCAGCGTGGTGAATCCAAGGTCGAGAGGGGCAAGCATATGTGGATAGCTGGACATGAGGCCGGGCCTTTCTGGCTGTATCAGTTTGGCGGTGACAACATCGCAATCGCGCGGCCAAGTCACGCACAACGCGGCGTCATACGCCTGCTATTGGATAACAGGCACGAACCTGAGACAAGGGGGGCAATTGAATTCCATCCTACCGACCCAAGGACACAGACCCATGACACCCGAAGAAATCGCCAAGCTGCCCTATCGCCCCTGTGCCGGTGTGATGTTGATGAACGCCGAGGGATTGGTGTTTGTCGGCCAGCGCATGGACCGGCACACCGATGCCTGGCAAATGCCACAAGGCGGGGTGGAGAAAGGCGAAGCTGCGGGGGAGGCAGCGCTGCGCGAATTGGAAGAGGAAACCGGCGTTTCAGGGGATCTGGTCACCGTGCTGGCCGAGACGGCGGGTTGGGTGCCTTATGATCTGCCGCATGATCTGGTGCCCAAATTGTGGAAGGGCAAATATCGCGGGCAGGAACAGAAATGGTTTTTGATGCGGTTTCACGGGAGCGATTCACAGGTCAATATCGTGACCGAACATCAGGAGTTTTCCGCGTGGAAATGGCTGCCTGTGGCCGAGTTGCTGGACAGTATCGTACCCTTCAAACGGGGAGTGTACGAGGTGGTTCTGAACGAATTCAAGGAGCATTTGTGATGCGTGTTCTGGCCTTTTTCCTTGCTCTTTGCGCCCCCATGCCGGCGCTGGCCCTGTCCTGCCTCGCCCCATCGGTCGAGCGCAGCTATGCCCAATTCGCCGCTGCAGAGGAGAACTATGTTGTCATCCATGGTCGGCTAAAGCTGGATATGTCGGAACTGCCCAAGGGGATGACAGGTGAAACACGCCCGCCCCGAATGACCCGCGTTCCCGCCTCATTGCGGGGCAAATCCCTGAACAAATCAGGATTTGTCGTGCCGTTCGAGCGGGAGGTGACACTGGAAGTGACCTGCCTCAGCCAATGGTGCGGCCATGTCCAGGCAGATGAGGATGTGATTGCCTTTGTGCGCAAAGATGTGGAGGGCTATGCCCTGCGCATCACGCCCTGCGGCGGGTCGGCCTTTGGTGCGCCAACACCAGAGATGCTGGCACAGGTCACCCAGTGCATGACCAGCCAGACCTGCACCAGCGACTAGCGGATCAGCGGCACATGCGGTGCGGCATCTTCGGGCAGCAGGCCGGTCAGGCGCGGATCATCGTCCAGCTCGATCTGACGGCGATAGGGGGTGAACCCGCTACGGATATAGAAATTCAACGCCTGTGGGCTGTCGAGCGTGCAGGTTTGCAGATGAAACCGCGTAATCGGTTCGGCCCAAGCCAGACGGATTGCCTCGTTCATCAGGAAACGACCGGCACCGCTGCCAATTAATTTAGGCGTTAGCCCGAAATACCCCAGTTCACAGGCACCTTCCTTGCGGAAATCCAGCTCAAGCAGGGCTTCGTCCTCTCCATCACGCGACAGGGTATAAAGCGCGACCTTCGGATCGTTCAATATCACCATCAACGCGTCGTCATTCAGCGCCCGGCGACCGTACCACATCCACGGGGCACCAACGCGGTTAAACAGGTCGCGATACCATGCCAGATCGGGCGTGACCTGCCGAAAGGTGATCCCTTCTGGCACGGCAAGATCACGCAGGGGCGGCTGCGCTGTCATCTGAAGACGAGTGACCACCATGGCAACCATGCCGTTTGGCACATCATGTAAACCGCTGCTCAACATGGGCTCAGATCAAACCTTCTGCATTGAAGGTGGCCAGCATGTCCTTTTGCGGACGCGGGCCGATGTGGCTGATGACTTCACCGGCACACAGGTTGCCCATGCGACCACAGGTTTCCAGATCCTGCCCCTTGGCCAGCCCATAAAGGAAACCGGCCGCAAACTGATCTCCTGCACCAGTGGCATCAACAGGGGTGACTGCGGTGACACCAACATCGACACGGGTGCCGTCCTTGATCAGGGTCACCCCATCCGCAGAGCGGGTGCAGACCACATTGGCACAGATTTCAGCAGTTTTGGACAGGGCGACCTCGATGTCGTCCGTTTCGAACAGGGATTTCAGCTCGGCTTCATTGCCGATGACATAACCTAAATCATTCTTGATCAATGACAGGAAATCAGCGCGATGTCGTTCAACGCAGAAGGGATCAGAGATCGCGATGCCTGCGATGCCGCCGCCCGCATTGGTGGCGCGGGCCGCTTCGCGAAAGGCGGTCTTGCCCGCGTCCTCGTCAAACAGATAGCCCTCAAGGAACATCATCTTGGCGTTGCCTGCGACATCACTCGAAACATCCTGAGAGGAAAGGCCGGTCGAAACCCCCAGATAGGTGTTCATAGAGCGTTCACCATCCGGCGTGACAAAGATCATGCTGCGCGAGGTCGGGCGATTGGCATCGGCAACCGGCGGATTCACAAAATCAATGCCGTGATCCGCCATCGCGCTTGCGTAAAACTGGCCGAGAGAATCGTCACGCACACGTCCGATAAAGGCGGTTTGCAGCCCCAATGCACCGGCACCGGCGATGGTATTGGCAACCGACCCGCCTGGGGTCTGTACCCGGTCGGTCATCGCCCCATAGAGCATCTCTGCGCGTTCCTGTTCGATCAACTGCATGATGCCTTTTTCGATGCCCATATGCGCCAGAAACTGGTCATCCGTCTGGGAGATCACATCCACAACGGCGTTGCCGATGCCAACAAGGTCATAGGTTTTCATGTCGTCTTCCTTTGGGAATTAGTGGACGGTCTTGTCCTCGAAGGGGCAGAGGTCCTTGATGATACATGTCGGGCACATCGGTTTGCGCGCCTTACAGTGATAGCGCCCGTGCAGGATCAGCCAGTGATGCGCATGCAGCTGGAAATCAGCGGGAATATTGTCTTCCACCGCGCGTTCCACCGCATCCACGGTTTTGCCGGGGGCAATGCCGGTGCGGTTGCCAACGCGGAAAATATGGGTGTCGACGGCCTGGGCGGGCTGTTGCCACCACATGTTCAACACCACATTGGCAGTCTTGCGCCCGACACCGGGAAGGGATTGCAGGGCAGCGCGTGAATTTGGCACTTCGCCGTTATATTCATCGACCAGAATCTGGCTTAACTTCATCACATTCTTCGCCTTCTGGCGGAACAACCCGATGGTTTTGATATGATCGGTCAGCGCCTCCAACCCCAGATCCAGCATTTTCTGTGGGGTGTCGGCCACCTTGAACAGCTCTTTCGTTGCTTTGTTCACACCGGCATCGGTGGCCTGTGCTGAAAGGGCGACGGCGACGACCAAAGTGTAGACGTTCACGTGATCCAATTCGCCCTTCGGCTCGGGGTCGGCCTCTTGAAAGCGGGTGAAAATCGCGCGGATGGTATGATAGTCGAGCTGTTTTGCCATGGGCGCTGGTATGGGCGAAAGCGGCAAGGGGGGCAAGCCGTTGCGCATGTTTCGGGTCGCATGGGGCGCAATTGCTGCCTAAATTGACGGTATGAACCAGACAACACATATCCCCGCTCTTGATGACGGTTATCACTATCAGGTCATGCGCCGCGCAATTGATTTGCTAGATGGGGCCGAAGAAACCCTGACGCTTGAACAGATTTCCGAGGCGATGGACATGTCGCCGGCACATTTCCAGCGGTTGTTTTCGCGCTGGGTCGGCGTGTCGCCAAAACGCTATCAGCAATATCTGATGCTGGGGCAGGCCAAGGACATGCTGCGCGACCGTGCAACGACCCTGCAAGCCGCGCATGAGGTCGGCCTGTCCGGTACTGGCCGCCTGCATGACATGTTCCTGCGCTGGGAGGCAATGAGCCCGGGTGAGTTCGCCCGCGCAGGTGCGGGGCTGACAATCCACTGGGGGTGGTTCGACAGCCCTTTTGGACGCGCCTTGGTCATGGGGACGGACAAAGGCATTTGTGGTCTCGCCCTTGCGGCGGAAATGGGGGAGGAGGCCGCGATGCAGGATCTGGTAACCCGTTGGCCCAAGGCAGAGTTTGTCGAAGATGCCGAAATGCTGCGCCCCTGGGTACGCACCGCTTTTGGGGCCTCGGATGCGGCCCCCGACAAGGCACCGATCTATCTTATCGGGGCACCCTTCCAGATCAAGGTCTGGGAGGCATTGCTGCGCGTGCCATCAGGGCATGTGACCACCTATTCCGACATCGCCACCTCTATCGGCAATCCAAAAGCGGTGCGAGCTGTGGGCACTGCCGTGGGGCGCAACCCTGTGTCATGGCTGATCCCCTGTCACCGTGCCCTGCGCAAATCCGGGGCTTTGGGCGGGTATCATTGGGGTCTGCCGGTGAAGCGCGCCATGCTGGCATTTGAGGCGGCACGGGCAGAGGTCTAGATTTGAACCGGGGGTTGAGCTTCGGCAAGATACTGCCGATTTATATTTCCCCGTGATTTTATCCGCCGACCGCCCCATATATAGCTCATTGAACAATGTGCCCTGCCCGAACGGGGCCTGAACACAAAGGCAGTAGCTATGAATTCTTCGAAACTTCCCTTGGTCGCAATGGTGGCCGGTTCCCTTGCATTGGGCGCATGTACACAGCCCGCCGGTATTCTGGCACAGCCGGGTGATCCGAACCAAAAGACCAAGAATGGTGCTTTGATCGGTGCGGCCTCCGGTGCCCTGATCGGCGCTTTGGCCAAAGATGACAACCGCGGTGATGGCGCGCTGGTTGGTGCGGTTGTCGGTGGCGCGCTTGGTGCGGGCATCGGGTATAACCTCGACAAGCAAGAGGCCGAGCTGCGCCAGCAGATGGGGTCGAACGTGGCGATCAACAATACCGGTGACCGGTTGATCGTAACACTGCCGAACAATCTGTTGTTTGCAACAGACAGCACGGTTCTGACGCCGACACTGCAGGGTGATCTGCGGGCCTTGGCACAAAACGTTCAGGTCTATGCGAATTCCACGCTTCAGATCATCGGCCATACCGACAGTGACGGCGATGCGGCCTATAACCAGACATTGTCCGAAGGGCGCGCGCGTTCTGTGGCGAATGTGCTGATCAACAGCGGTGTCCCATCGCAGCGTCTGAGCGTCTTTGGGCGTGGCGAAAGCCAGCCCGTTGCCAGCAACCTGTCGCCCGCAGGCAAGGCACAGAACCGGCGCGTAGAAATCGTGATCCTGCCTAACCCGTCCTGATCACTCGACCTTCGCAAAAACGCACAAAGCCCCTGCATATCGCGGGGGCTTCTTGCATTTTCGCAGAGGTAGCGCAGATATAGCCTATATTAGTTTTCGATAGGAGCGTTCCCATGACCACCCCAAAACTTCTTGGCATCTCTGGTTCCCTGCGGGCCGAGGCGACCAACACCAAATTGTTGCACGCGGCTGCGGGACTGTTTGGCGCGAGTGAGTTTGATCTGCTCGACATTCGTTTTCCGCTTTATGATGGGGATGAAGAGGCAGCAAATGGTATCCCTCAGGCGGTGCAGGATGCTGCTGCACAGATCGCAGCGGCGGATGCGGTGATCATCTCGACACCGGAATATAACAAAGGCCCGTCAGGTGTGCTTAAGAACGCGCTGGACTGGATCAGCCGCGCAGAGGGTAATCCGTGGAACGACAAACCTGTTGCAGTGATGTCTGCCGCTGCCGGCCGTGCCGGCGGGGAACGGGCGCAGATGGTGTTGCGCGGCTTTATGGTGCCGTTTCGCCCGCGTATCCTGCAAGGGCCGGAGCTGCATCTGGCCGCCAGCTTTGACGGGTTTGAAAGCACCGGTGAATTGAAGGGTGAGGTCTATGTCAAAGATCTGACGCAGCTTATGGCCTCGCTGCGGGGCATGATCTAGGACGGGTCGCTTTCCCGTTCGACTGCGATCTCGATCAGGTTCCGGTCGGGATCGCGGATATAGATGGAGGTTAGCAGGGTGATCGCCCCAGTGCGCGGCACTGGCCCGTCTTCGACCTCTACGCCAAGGGCATTCAGGTGCCGGAGCCAATCCTGCAAAGATGTTTGTGTGCGAAAACACAGATCGGCACTGCCTGCGGTAGGGCGGGCGGCCTTGGGATCAAATTCGCCGCCCAGCGGGTGCAGGTTGATTTTGGAGCTGCCAAAGGCAAGCGCCCAGCGGCGACTGCCGTCCGCGACGCTAAACTCTTGTGCCACCATACCCAGCGCGGCCTCGTAAAACGCGATTGTCTGGGCGATATCCGAAACGGTCAGCACCAGATGATCCAGGGCGCAAACAGCGGGTTGGGCTTGCAGCATTGTGATGGTTTCCTCTACTCAATCCGCATGGATAGTGAACAACAGCCAGAGACAAGTCAAAGCGACGGGATGGACCCGGCCCGCGCCAATGCGATGCACGTTGCTTTGGGGCAGCCTGCGGATTTTACGACTGGCAGCGCGCTGCCGCCGTTTTTTCATCAACTCTATTTCTGGGAGCCGCAACCGGCCGCAGCACTGGGGCGCGATGGGCATCCGATGGTTGGCGGGTTGATCCCTGATATGGGGCTGCCGCGCCGGATGTGGGCGGCGGGACGGCTGGCATTTCATGCGCCACTCAGGGCCGGGATACCTGCGACCCGCAGCAGCATCTGCGAAAACGCGCAGGCCAAACAGGGCCGCAGCGGTCCCTTGGCCTTTGTCACCCTGCGCCATGAGGTGCATCAGGAAGGGGTGCATTGCCTGACTGAATGGCAGGATCTGGTCTATCGTGAAGATTCTGCGCCGGATGCGGTTAAACCCACGCCAATGATGGCCCGCACGGATGAGGAGAGTTGCCGGGAGGTTTCGTTTTCCTCGACCCTGTTGTTTCGTTACTCCGCGCTTACCTTTAATGGGCACCGCATCCACTATGATCTTGATTATGCCCGTGATGTCGAAGGCTATGGCGGGCTGGTGGTGCATGGCCCGCTTCTGGCGCAATTGTTGATGCTGATGGCACAAGAAGAGCTTGGCCCGCTCAGCTCGTTTGACTTTCGCGCCACCTCGGCGCTGATGCACCATGAAACGGCAATGCTTTGTCGCAAGGGCCGCGATCTCTGGGTGCGCGGGACGGATGGACGCCAATGCATGTCCGCGCGGGCCTAGAAACTCTGTTCGACGCGAAAACCCTCGGGGATGCCATGGTCGCGCCCTTCCAGCAGCAGATCGGCCATCACATCCGCAATTTTCGGAGCCATGCCAAAGCCGATCTTGAAACCGCCGTTGGCGATAAAATGACCCGGACGGTCGGGCCAGCCTCCCAGCATCGGCGCACGGCTGCGCGCACGCGGGCGGATACCGGCCCAACGTTCCAGCACAGGGGCATCCGCAAGGACCGGCAGCGCGGCGCGGGCTTGGGCAATGACGTCATCCAACTGGCTGTCGGTTAGCGTGTCAGAGGTATATTCCCGTTCCGAGGTAGAGCCGATGGCAACCGTGCCATTGTGATGCGGGATCACGTGAACCCCATCCGCGTAAAGCTGCGGCAAACCACGGGCGTCATAATCCAACAGCGCCGCCTGACCTTTAACCCCGTTCCCCATGGGGCGGCTGCGCCCTGCGTTCAGTGCCTCCAGACCGGCAACGCCTGTCGCCCACAACACCTTGCCCGCATCTGCCCCTTCGGTGTGAATGGTGACCCCCTGTGCGGCCAGTGCAGCCACCAGCGCATGACAGGCCTGTCGCGGGTGGATCAGCGCGCTAAGCGTGTCGCGGATCACGAAACCGGCAGGGCTCTGTGGCTCCCATGGGTCAGACGTTGCGGGTAGAACCTCCCATTGGGCATGGTCCTGCCACAGCTCCGTTGCGGTCTGGCTGCGTTTGCGGGCAAGGATCAAGGCATGATCGTCTGAAATCGGTTGAATGCGTCCGCTTCTGGCATATCCCGTTGCCTGGCCACTTGCCGCCTCGACCTTGGGCCAGAAAGTTCTGGCCATCAGCAAGCTGTCCAGTTGAAACGCCTTCTTCGGGTTCCAATGCTCGGGCGCATGGGGGGCCAATGCGCCGACCACGCCGCCGCTGCTGCCCGCCGCTGGCCCGAAGGGGTCGATCACCTGCACTTTTGCGCCGCGCTGAACAACGGCCCATGCAATCGACAGGCCAAAGATACCCGCGCCGCGAATTGTCAGATCGTATATTGCCAATGGCCGCTCCTTCACGCATGCCTGCGCTATGTCCTCTTTACTCGGGAATCCCATGCAAAACCAGACGGATCAGATCACCTGGCGGGACGGCGATGTGCCGGTGTCGAGCCGTTTTGACGATCCGTTCTTCAGTCTTGAGAATGGTCTGGCCGAGACACAGCATGTGTTTCTGAACGGCAACGACCTGCCCGCGCGGTTTGCGCCGGGTTTTCAGATTGCCGAACTGGGCTTTGGCACCGGGCTGAACCTGTTGGTGGTCTGGGAGGCATGGCTTGCGGCGGGCATTGACGGCCCGCTGCATTTCACCAGTTTTGAGGCCTTTCCAATGGCACCGGCTGACATGCTCCGCGCCCATCAGTCCTTCCCGGCATTTGATGGCAAACGGGATGCGCTGGCGGCGGCATGGCAGGGCAGGGGCGCGGTGATCGAATTGCCCGGATTGCGCTGCGAGGTAATTGAGGGTGATGCACGGATGACCTTGCCAGCGTGGCAAGGGCGTGCAGATGCGTGGTTTCTGGACGGGTTTTCGCCTGCGAAGAACCCTGAACTATGGTCCCCCGACCTGATGCAGGAGGTCGCAACACATACCGCTGCCCAAGGCACGGCGGCGACCTATACCGCCGCAGGTTTTGTGCGGCGTGGGCTAAGCGACGCAGGTTTTGCCGTTGAACGCACCACAGGATACGGACGCAAACGCCATATGACCCGCGCAAGAATGCCAACATGAGCCAAAGCAACAATATCCCCCTTGGCATTGGTCTGATGATCGCCACCACATTCGTTTTTGCTGTGCAGGATGGGCTGTCACGCCATCTGGCAGGGGAGTACAATGTGCTGATGGTGGTGATGATCCGCTACTGGTTCTTTGCGGCTTTTGTTATCGCCCTTGCGCGGCGCAATGCGGGCAGCATTCGGGCGGCGGCGCAGACGTCGCAACCGATGTTACAGGCCCTTCGTGGCCTCCTGCTGGCGGCCGAGATTTGCGTGATGGTTGCGGCCTTTACCATTCTGGGGCTGGTTGAAAGTCACGCGGTCTTTACCTGCTACCCCCTGCTTGTGGCGGCCCTGTCAGGGCCGGTACTGGGTGAAAAAGTGGGCTGGCGGCGGTGGATGGCGATTGGTGTTGGTTTCATCGGCGTCCTTGTCATTCTACAGCCGGGGATAGGTGTGTTTGAACCGGCCGCAGCGATACCGCTGTTGGCGGCGGCAATGTTTGCGGTCTATGGGCTGCTTACTCGATTTGTCAGCCGGCAAGACACCACCGCCACCAGCTTTTTCTGGACCGGCACGGCGGGGGCGGTTGCGATGACGCTGGTGGGGCTATGGTTCTGGGAACCGATGAGCGGGACAGATTGGATCTATATGGCCTGTCTCTGTGTCACCGGTGTGACCGGTCACTGGTTGCTGATCCGTTGTTACGAGGTGGCTGAGGCCAGCGCGGTGCAGCCCTTCGCCTATTTCCAGCTGGCATTCGGGGCGATCATCGGCATCAGCATTTTCAGCGAAGTGATCCGCACCAATGTTGCCATCGGTGCGGCGATCATCATAGCGGCGGGGCTATTCACCTTCTGGCGCGAGCGGCTTCAAAGTCGCGCCGATTAACTCCTGAGAGAACGGTATGGGCAGCGGGTCTTTGCTCAGCCGCGCGCGATAAACCGGCAGGCTTTCCGTCACCCGCATGATGTAATTTTGCGTTTCGCGGAAGGGCACCATTTCCACCCAATCGACGATGTCGATGTCACCTTTACGCGGATCACCGTAATCGGCCATCCAGCGCGGGGGGCGTGCGGGACCGGCGTTATAGGCGGCTGATACCATTACCACATTGCCGTCAAACCGGGCGGCCATCTGTGACAGGTATTCCGCGCCCAGCCGCGCGTTATACACCGGATCGGCGGTCAGGCGGTCGGTTGTGTGTAAATCACTGACGCCCAGATCGCGGGCCACATCGCGGGCGGTGGCTGGCATGATCTGCATCAGACCGCGCGCGCCTACACCGGATTGCACCACAGGGTCGAATTCGCTTTCGCGTCGGGCAATCGCAAGGGTCATTTCCGGCACCATCGGCAGGTCCATCTGCGTCAACGGGTGCAGAGCGTAATAGGGCGCGGCAATCGTCAGCCCCCGGCGCGCGGCACGTTTGCCGATCATCACCGCCAGATGCGGCTGGCCCGCGTCAATCGCGGCCTGTCCCAGCAGGGCAAGGTCCTCGGGCACCAGCTGATCCGCAAGATGGGTCCAGAACCGTTCGGCAAGATTCAATTCGCCAGAGGCCTGTAGCAGCATGCCGGCCTCAAACAGGGGTGCCCCCGCCAGCGGGGAAGTACGCCAGTATTGCGCGGGTGCCTCTCCTGCCAGACGGGCATCAAAGGGCAGGCCAGCCCGCTCCGCCGCAAGCAGACCATAGAACGACGTCTGGTATTCTGCGCCCATCTCATAGGCCAGCTGCGCCTCTTCGCGTTTGCCCATCGCCTCCAATGCACGGCCCTGCCAATATCCGGCGCGGCCCTGTGAAATGGGGGATTGTACCACGCTGTCGTGGTTCAGAAAGTGCTGCAAGGCGGCTGTGGGATCCTTGAGGAACCGCAGGGCAATATAGCCGGACAACCATTCCAGATCGGCATAATGCGACCCGCCTTCCAGAAAATGTTGTGATGCCAGGGCATAGGCGCGTTTGGGATCACCCGAGCGCATTTCACCCCGCGCCAGCGCGCGCCGCCGGTTGGCCCATGCCTCGGGGCGGCCCAAAGCCTCCGCACTGGTTGATTGCGCCAGCAGCAATGCCTTGGCGCTGTCCACCAGCCCCTTGCGGATGCGCCATTCAAACCGGTCTGCCTGAAGCCCTGCATCGGCGGCCTGTGTGGCAGGCAGGGCATCAATCAGCTCGTTCACATTGCCGGCCCGCTTTTGCAGGGCAATGCGGGTCTCGGCCAGGGCGATGTCGTCTTTATCCACCAGATCAAATATCTGCCGCGCCTCGGCATGCTCTCTTTGCCAAAGCATCGCATCAAGACGCGCCTTGTGATGCGGTTTGAGCAACCCCTCATGTGCGGCCAGAAACAGGGCCTGTGATGTCGGGTTCATCGCCATGGTGCGCCAGGCAAGTACAAGATTCGCCTCTGCCTCGCCCTGCTGATCCGCACGGGCCAAGGCGGCGGCATGGGCCAATACGCCGCGCGGGGTCTGCGCCGGCATTGCAGCAAAGAACGACAGGATGGCGGGGTCGTCCTGTTCAATCACCACCTCTTCGGCCTGTTTGCGCAGATAGGCCTCGCCGGGCCAGTCGGGGCGGCGGTTCAAAAAGGTTGTGACCTCACCGTAGGTGCCGCGCCCTGCCCGCAGGCGCTGCCATTCAATGACATCTGCCGCAACCTGTCCGTCACGTGCCGCCAATTGGCCCGCAACCTGCCAATTGCCATTGCGCATGGCTTCCATTGCCCAACCCAAGGGGCGGGGGCGTTCGGCCGACACGCTAAAGGCAGTGAGGAAAACAAGCAGCACTGCGGTTAGAATCCGTGTCATCACTTGCATTTCCTGTGGGCAAAGGGCTAGAGCCTTGCATCATATCTAATAGGCCGGCGCAATCAAATCACAACGCCGGTATTGTCCCCGTCAGGCGAATGCCTGCCAGCACAACAAAAGGAGCGTGCACATGTTTAAAGGCTCACTGCCTGCCCTCGTCACGCCGTTTCGCAACGGCGCGCTGGATTTGGAGACACTGAAGAAACTCGTGGAATGGCATATCGGTGAAGGGTCGAACGGGTTGGTCCCTGTTGGCACCACCGGCGAATCGCCCACCCTGACACACCGTGAACATGAAACGGTTGTTGAAGAGGTGGTAAAAGCCGCCGCAGGCCGCATTCCGGTGATTGCCGGTGCAGGGTCCAACAACACGGTTGAATCGATCCGTCTGGCCCAACACGCCGAAAAAGTTGGTGCGGATGCGATTCTGGTTGTCACCCCCTATTACAACAAGCCGACGCAACGCGGGTTGATTGCGCATTTCACCGCGATCCATGATGCCTGCGCTCTGCCGATCATCATCTACAACATTCCGCCGCGTTCCGTCATCGACATGACGCCGGATACGATGGGGCAACTGGCCAAGCTGCCGCGCATTGTCGGGGTCAAGGACGCCACCGGCGATCTGGCGCGCGTCAGCATGCAGCGGATTACCTGCGGGGTGGATTTCTGCCAGCTGTCGGGTGAAGACCCTACCGCGCATGGGTTCAACGCACAGGGTGGTGTCGGCTGTATTTCGGTCACGGCCAATGTGGCACCACGGTTGTGCAGCCTGTTACAGGCGGCCTGTGCCAAAGGTGACTATGCTGCCGCGCTGGAAGTTCAGGACCGGTTGATGCCGCTGCACAAGGCGATCTTTACAGAGCCGGGTCTGGTCGGGGTGAAATACGCCATGTCGCAGCTGGATCTTTGTTCTGATGAGGTGCGCCTGCCGCTGACCAGCCTGTCGGATGAGACAAAGGCGCTGGTCGATGCAGCCTTGCGCCATGCGGGCTTGTTGAACTGACCCTCAAATGAAGTAAGGCGGGGATACCCCCGCCCTACATCACGATGCACTTTAGGGTGGGCTACTCCCGCCGCCCGTGCCTTATCGTTTGCCGTAATACAGACCGACCACATGTTCGGCCTGTGCAAAGAACAGCCAGCGGGCGGCCAGAACACCAGCGACATGGGCCAGCACGGCAAGTGCGGCCAAGAAGTGGTTGAACGGCAAAAGCAGCAGCAGAACCGGCAGGGCAGCCATCAGCACCAAGGCAATGATCCGCAGCTTCGTTGCATGTTTGCGCCCGATCACATGCACAAATTCACGCAGCAGATAATTGGTGCCGGTGTGGGGCGGTTCGAACGCGCGCACGCTACCGATCCCGCCAAGCTGGGTTGCCGATGCCATGTCGCTGCCGCTTTGCGCCAGACGTTTGTCACCGATCAGCCAGGTGGCAATCTGAATGCCCCCGGCGATTGCGATCAACAAGATTGCGCCCTGAACCTGTCCCGCCAGCAAGGCACCGCCTGCGACGGAGAGTGACAGAAAATTCAGCGGTGTCAGCGGCATATGCCAGCGCGGTACAGTTTTAAGCTGGGCATAGATCATTGAGGTGGTGAACACCGTTGCCATCGAAAAGAGCGCCCCCAAGATACCCAGAAGCGTCCAGCGGGCATCAAAGAACACCAATCCAAGCCCGTAAAACCCCATCAGGACAAGGGCCGCCACGGCGCACCATGCCTCGCGGCTAAGCCAGCTGGAGCGCCATTGCGTAAACGCCTTCAGCGCGCGTTCAGGATGGCCAAGGTGAAAGGTAGAGGAAATCAGCCCGCCAACCGCCAATAGATAAGCGATGGCGAAAAAGGCAAAAGCTGATCCGCCGGTCACCGCAGGAACACCAAGGCCAAGCCAGACCAGCAGGCCGAAACCAAGGCCGGAAAACACAGAGAAGAAGATGACAGAAGGTGCCGGATGCATCAGATTTTCTCCAGTGCTTTATCAAGCCAACCGAGGAAGCCTTTGGGCTCCGCAATCACGGGGTCGAGGAAAGGGGCCAGTACATCAAATTCCGGCAAGGCATCCTTGGGCCGGGGCGGCAGGTATTTGTTTACCGGCTTGGTGCCTTGTTCGGGCATCAGATCCACGCCACCGCGTTCCAGCACCAGCTGGCTGACATCGCTGTCGGGGTCACCCAGATCGCCAAAGTGGCGGGCACCGGCAGGGCAGGTGCGCACGCAGCTGGGCACACGGTCCACCTCTGGCAGGTTTTCGTTATAGATACGGTCGACGCAGAGGGTGCATTTCTTCATCACCTTCTCTTCCTGATCCATCTCGCGCGCACCGTATGGGCAGGCCCATGCGCATAGGCCGCAGCCGATACAGTCGCTTTCATTGACCAGAACGATGCCATCCTCGACACGTTTATAGCTGGCACCGGTGGGGCAGACAGTGACGCAGGGCGCGTCCTCGCAATGCAGGCAGGATTTGGGGAAGTGGATCAGCTGCGCGGCCCCCTGTTCCGGCTGCACCTCATAGGAATGCACGCGGTTCAGAAAGGTGCCGGAGGGGTCTGCGCCGTAAGGGTCCTGGTCCGATAGGGGGGCACCGTAGTTTTCAGTGTTCCAGCCTTTGCAGGAGATCACACAGGCATGACAGCCGACACAGGTGTCCAGATCGATGACAAGACCGAGCTTTTTGTCGGTGGATTGGGGCAGGGTCGTCATGGGTGGCGCTCCTTGCTGGTGTGGGGCCGGGGGCCAGCCCCCAAACTCCCGGAGGTTAATTTGCAAGATGAAGAGGTGCTCATTTGCCGACCTTCCATGCCAATGTGTCGGGGCCTTGGCCGACAGGGGATTTTATTGGTGGATATTCGGGGCGGGATTCTTTGGGTGCGACGGTTTTTTCGATCCGTACCTTGAGGTCGAACCAGGCCGCCTGTCCGGTGATCGGATCAGAATTGGCCCATCGCATGCCATCCGCCTTGGGTGGGAGCAATTCATGGATCAGATGGTTGAGCAGGAAGCCTTTGGTCGCTTCCGGTGCATCTTTGTCCAGCGCCCATGCGCCTTTGCGTTTGCCGATGGCATTCCACGTCCAGACGGTATTTTCGTTCAGCGCGGCCATCTCCATCACCGGCACAGTGATTTCGCCGTGCGGAGAGGAAACCCGCGCCCAGTCGCCATCTGTCAGGTCGTTCCGGCGCATCAGCTTGGTTGGCAGGTAGAGCGGGTTGTGCCCGTGCAATTGCCGCAGCCAAGCGTTTTGCGATCCCCATGAGTGGTACATCGCCATTGGGCGCTGGGTCAGCGCGTTGATGGTGAAACCCTCGTTGCCTTGCTGATCGGTTTCATACCAGATGGGCAGGGGCGACATGGTGTCTTTGATCCGCTGGCGCAGGTGTTCGGGGGGCTGTCTCTCGCCGTGGCCTTCGGCGGCGAGCTGGAACTTGCGCATTGGTTCGACGTAAAGCGAAAACAGATAGGGTTGTGGGCTGTCGAACAGCCCCATGCCCACGGCCCATGCCTGATAGTCCATGTTCCACGGCTTATAATAATTTGCACCATCGGGGATGTGCTCGACAAAGAAACCGCCGTTTTCAATGTAATTGTCGATCTGGCTGGCGTTCACGCCGCCGCGCCCGGATTGCAGGCCTTTCTCACCCATGCGCCAGCCGGCCAGGGGGCCGATGCCGGGGCGGCGTTCGTGGTTGGTGATGTAGTCCGCATAGTCGGCGTATTTCTGGCTGCCATCGTCGTTCACAAAACCGGGCAGGCCCAGTTTCGCCCCAAGATCACATAGCGCGGATTGGAAGCCTTTGACATTGCGGTCTGGTTCGACCACGGGCCAGCGGATGGCGTCGGCGGCGGCATCCGCTTCACAGATCGGACGGTCCAGCAGCGAGATGCAATCGTGCCGTTCAAGGTACGTCGTGTCGGGCAGGATCAGGTCGGAGTAGGCAACCATTTCCGAAGAATAGGCATCGGAGTAGATGATATGCGGGATGACGTAGTCGCCGTTCTCGTCCTTATCCGTCAGCATCTCCATCACGCCGCCGGTGTTCATCGAGGAGTTCCACGACATATTCGCCATATACATGAACAGCGTGTCGATCTTATAGGGATCGCCGGCATGGGCGTTGGAGATCACCATATGCATCAACCCGTGGCTGGACATCGGGTTTTCCCATGTGAACGCCTTGTCGATGCGGGCGGGCGTGCCATCTTCCTTGAGGGCCAGATCGTCAGGCCCGTGCACAAACCCAAGGTGTGGACCGTTCAGCGGCGCGCCGGGGGTCATGCCGATATGGGGCTTGGGATGCGCGGTTGCAGGTTTCGGATAGGGCGGTTTGAATCGGAAGCCGCCGGGCACCTCGACGGTGCCAAGGATGATCTGCAAGACATGCAGAGCGCGACAGGTCTGGAAACCATTGGCATGGGCCGAAATCCCGCGCATGGCGTGAAAGGACACCGGGCGGCCTGTCATCTTGGTGTGTTTCTCACCACGGAAATCGGTCCATGCGTGATCCAGCTCAAACGCCTCGTCAAAGGCGACACGGGCCAGTTCGGCGGCGATGGCGCGGATGCGGTTTGCGGGCAGACCGCAGCGTTCGGCAACCGCTTCGGGGGCGTATTCATCGCTGAGATACATATCAGCCATCTGGTGGAACACGGGGCGATGGGTCACCCCCTTGGCGCGGTGGGTGGCAGAGAGATCCGGTTTGACGCCGGGTTTGTCATAGGCAGCCAGCTTGCCCGTCACCCGGTCCACAACCAGCTGTTTGCCATTCTCGTCCCGCAGGTACAGACCGAATTCGGGTGATTTTTCATCGCCGTTCACAAGCACCGGCGCGTCAGTGTATTGTGCCAGATAATGCAGGTCGATCTTGCCTGCCTTCATCAGGCAATGGACCATCGACAGGATGAATAGCCCGTCGGTTCCAGGCGTGATCCCGACCCAGTCATCGGCCACTGCGTTATAACCGGTGCGGATCGGGTTGACGCCAATCACCCTTGCGCCGCGGCCCTTAATCTTGCCGATGCCCATTTTGATCGGGTTGCTGTCGTGATCCTCTGCCACACCGAACAACATGAACAGTTTGGTGTGGTCCCAATCAGGCTGGCCGAATTCCCAGAACGCACCGCCCATGGTGTAGATCCCGGCAGCGGCCATGTTCACCGAACAGAAACCACCATGGGCAGCATAGTTTGGCGTGCCAAAGGCCTGCGCCCAGAGTGAGGTGAATGATTGTGACTGGTCACGCCCTGTGAAGAATGCCAGCTTTTCAGGGTTATCCTTGCGGATCGGCTCAAGCCAGTCTGCGGCGATCTGATAGGCTTCGTCCCAGCTGATTTCCTCGAACTCGCCTGATCCACGCGGGCCGACCCGTTTCAACGGGGATTTTAGCCGCGAGGGCGCATTGTGCTGCATGATGCCTGCCGATCCTTTGGCGCATAGCACACCCTTGTTCACCGGATGGTCGCGGTTGCCTTCGATATAGGCAACTTTACCCTCTTTCAGATGCACATTGATGCCACAGCGGCAGGCGCACATGTAGCAGGTCGTCTTGCGAATTTCGTCTGATACCTTGGGACTCAGGTCGATGACAGGCTGGTTCATATGCGTTCCTTCAAATGGCGCTGCGCACAAGAGAGACGACGCCAAGGCCGATCAACAAGGTCAGGCAAACACTGCGATAGTAGGGTTGGAATTTCGGCGTGAAAAGCTTTTGTCCCAGAAAGACACCGATCAGGCAGGGGATGAGGAAAAATAGTCCGCGCGTGGCGGCGGTGGTGTTCATCGTGCCGTAGTAAAGATGCGTCAAAAGCGAGGTCAGCGAGCCAAACAGCAGGAAGGCGACTAAGGTGGCGCGCATCACCCGCGGTTCGGCGTCGCGGGCCAGAACATATAGGGCCACAACCATGCCTCCGACCCCGGCCAGCCCGGTCACAATGCCCGCGATGATGCCGGTTGTGGCGGTGCCGGTGGTGCTGTCCAAGGCACGGATGCGCACCTTGCTCAACTGCAAGGCCGCCAGGGCGATCAGGATCACCAATGCGATCTGTTTGGAGGCGGCGGGATCCAGTGCCACGGTCAGGCCAACCCCGGCAAATACACCAAGGGCGCTGCCGGCGGTCAGGATGGCGGCGGCGCGCAGGTCGGCCCCGTCCCAGCCGGCGCGGATCATCATCAGCGATGCGCCAATCTCCAACCACCACATAACAGGGATCAATTCAACCGGCGGCAGGATCAGGACAGCAAGGGCCAGACCAAAGGCCGAAAGTGCAAAGCCGGTAAAGCCGCGCACCAGCCCCGCCGCCACAAAGATTGCAGCCAAAGCAACCGCTTGGCCAGGTGTCAGGGAAAGGGTGTTCCAAAGGATGTCGATCATGCTGGCTGCCCTTTATGGGACTGAAGGACTGTCACCGCGATCATATTGGTTACATCCTCACTTGTGCAGCCACGGGACAGATCATTGGCCGGTTTGGCAAGCCCTTGCAGCACCGGACCGATTGCACTGCACCCGCCGATGCGTTGGGCAATTTTATAGCCGATGTTGCCAGCATCGAGATTGGGAAAGATCATGACATTGGCATGGCCCGCAACCGGTGATCCGGGAGCCTTGGTTGCGCCGATGTCAGGTGTAAAGGCCGCATCGAATTGTAACTCACCATCTGCATCAAGGGTTGGATGTTGTTCTTTCAGGATTGTAGCCGCCTCTGTCACCTTGGTCACATTGGGATGTTTTGCGCTGCCCATGGTGGAAAAGCTAAGTAAGGCAACCTTGGGCGGCTCGCCCAGCAATTGTTGGTGTGATGCCGCTGAGGCGACGGCGATCGCGGCGAGTTCTTCGGCATCGGGATCAATCACCAGCCCGCAATCCCCAAAGGTCATTGCGGTGCGGCCGGAGGGGTGATTTTCGGGCAGTGCCATCAGGAAAAAGCTGGATACCAGAGGCGCATCTTTGGCCTTTCCTATCACCTGCAACGCGGCGCGCACAGTATCGGAGGTGGTGGCAACCGCGCCCCCGACGGTGCCATCCGCATGGCCGTTGCGCACCATCATTGCGGCAAAGACCAGCGGGTCATGGAGCTGTTCGGCGGCGTAGTCCTGGCGGATGTTTTTGTGTTTGCGCAAGTCAAAGTAGCTTTGGACAAGGTCGCCGGTCAGATCAGATCTGGCCGGGTCCTGAATGACAATTTCATCGCTGTCGCTGGCCCCTGCCTTTGCCAAAAGTGCCCGAACTTCGGCCTGCGGACCGATCAGGGTCACCCGTGCAATACCGGCACGTGTTGCCTCAAGCGCGCCGGCCACGATCCGGGGATCGTGGCCTTCGCTGAGAACAATATGGGCAGGCTGGGATGCTGCGCGGATGCGAAGCTCTTGCAGCATTGTCATGGCCTGTCCTTTTGTCGTGTTTGCCTGTTCGGGCGTTGCTTAGGTATGCACCTGCGGGCGCATGTCGTCTTTGCTGATGCCTGCCACTGATACAGGCTTTCTCATCGCATCGCGGCGGAAGGGTTCGCCCAGTTCCTGATTGAGAACCACTTCGATGAAGGTGGTGACACCATCGTTCATCTGTTCCTTCACGGCAGTGTTCAGCGCAGTTGTCAGCTCTTCCATGCCGGTGACCTGCACACCCTTCAGGCCACAGCCATCGGCGATTTTGGCATAGTTCACATCAAGGTTCAGTTCAGTGCCAACGAAGTTGTCATCGAACCACAGGGTGGTGTTACGCTTTTCTGCGCCCCACTGGTAGTTGCGGAAGATTACCATGGTTATCGCAGGCCAGTCGCCGCGGCCACAGGCGGTCATTTCGTTCATGGAAATGCCGAATGCACCGTCACCGGCAAAGCCAATCACCGGCACATCAGGGCAACCGATTTTCGCGCCAAGGATCGCAGGCAGGCCGTAACCACAGGGGCCGAATAGGCCTGGGGCCAGATATTTGCGGCCCTTGTCAAAAGACGGGTAGGCGTTGCCGATGGCGCAGTTGTTGCCGATGTCAGAACTGATGATTGCATCCTTTGGCATTGCCGACATGATCGCACGCCATGCCTGACGGGGGGCCATATGGTCGGGCTGGCGGTTGCGGGCGCGTTCGTTCCAGTCGATGCCTTCGTCTGTGTCGTCCTCGTGATCCATTGAAGACAGTTCCTGCGCCCAACGGGATTTCGTCAGTGCAACCAGATCCCTACGCTCCTGACGGCCCTTGTCACCGGCCCCGGCCCCAAGGTTTTCCAGCAGCTGTTCGGCAACCCGTTTTGCATCGCCCTGAATTGCCACATCGACCTTTTTGGTCAGCCCGATACGGTCAGAGTTGATGTCGACCTGAATGACCTTCGCTTCCGTCGGCCAGTAGTTCATGCCGTAGCCGGGCAGGGTGGAAAACGGGTTCAAACGGTTGCCAAGGGCCAGAACAACATCGGCTTTCTGGATGATCTCCATTGCGGCCTTGGACCCGTTATAGCCCAGCGGACCAACCGCCAGCGGGTGGCTGCCGGGGAAGGCGTCGTTGTGCTGGTAGTTGCAGGCCACCGGCGCATCCAGCGCCTCGGCCAGTTTGGCGCTTGCGTCGATGCCGCCGGACAGGATCACACCGGCACCGTTCAGGATGACGGGGAATTCCGCTTCGGAGAGCAGCTTGGCAGCATCCTTTACCGCTTGCTCGCCACCCTGTGGGCGCTCAAGGCGGATGATCTGGGGCAGTTCGATGTCGATGACTTGCGTCCAGAAATCACGCGGCACGTTGATCTGGGCGGGGGCGGACCCGCGCCATGCTTTTTCGATCACGCGGTTCAGAACTTCGGCCATGCGTGAGGGGTCGCGGACCTCTTCCTGATAGCAGACCATATCCTCGAACAGTTTCATCTGTTCGATTTCCTGAAAGCCGCCCTGACCGATTGTCTTGTTCGCCGCCTGTGGTGTGACCAGCAACATCGGTGTGTGGTTCCAATAGGCGGTTTTGATCGGGGTGACGAAGTTGGTGATGCCGGGGCCGTTCTGCGCGATGGCCATGGACATTTTGCCGGACGCGCGTGTGTAGCCGTCTGCGATCATGCCACCGGAGGTTTCATGCGCACAGTCCCAGAATTTAATGCCCGCCGCAGGGAACAGATCAGAGATCGGCATCATGGCAGAACCAATGATCCCGAACGCATTGTCGATGCCGTGCATTTGGAGGACTTTGACGAAGGCCTCTTCGGTGGTCATTTTCATAGCTGCTAGTCCTTAACATTTTATAGGGGGTGCGATTCTGGGGCAAATTAGGCCTATGAAGGCGGGGGCGTTAGGACCACATGGGGATAGCCAATATGTCCAAGTTACCTCATCTCCTCAATCTCGCGGGCAATCAGATCGACGCCTTCGCGGATGCGGGCCGTGGGGATAGAGGAATAGGCAAGCCGGTAATAGTTGGACGGCTGATGGGTGCCGGCGAAGAAAGCATGGCCGGGTTCGATCAACACGCCTTTGGCGTGCAATCGGCGGGCAAGCTCTACCGTGTTCACGTGATCGGGCGCACGCATCCAGAAGGAAGAGCCGCCAAAATACCCGCGGCCAGAGATGCGCAGATCATGGGCGGCCAGCGCCTCTTCCATGATGCGGCGGCGTTCGTGCAGCGCTGTGCCCGTGCGCCGGATCAGCGCGTCGTAATGGCCCAGAGACAGAAAATAGGCCGCGGTGCGCTGGATATGGCCGGGGGCATGGCGCAGGACCGACGCACGTAGCGCGCGGGCCTCGCGGATAAAGGGTTCAGAGCCGACCAGATAGCCAAGCCGCAAACCCGGAAACAGTGATTTCGAAAAGCTGCCGACATAGATCACGCGGCCATCGGTATCGAGGGATTTCAGCGCCGGTGAGGGTGATTTGAGGAAGGACATCTCGAATTCGTAGTCATCTTCGACGATCAGCGCCTCCATCTCGCGGGCGCGGTCCAACAGGGCGCGGCGGCGCTCCATCGGCATGGTCGCATTGGTCGGGCATTGGTGGCTGGGCGTGGTGAAAACCACATGGGTTTCAGGTGGAATCGCATCAGGCGGCAGCCCGTCCTGATCCACCCGCACAGGGGTTACGTTGCAACGTGACTGGGAAAGAATGTCGCGCAGGGCAGGGTAACAGGGGTCTTCCAGCACCGCACTTCGGCGCTGGGTCAAAAGCACTTGTGTGGTCAGCCAAAGGGCGTTTTGTGCGCCCAGGGTGATCAGGATTTGTTCAGGCCGTGCGGTGATGCCCCGGCGCGGCAGGGTATGGCGTGCGATGAATTCGATCAGCTGTGGATCGTCCTGATCGTAGTAGTCCGTGGTGAGGGCGGTGAAGTCCTTCTGCCCCAAAGCCTGCAATGCGCAGAGCCGCCAATTGGCGTGATCAAACAAGGTTTGATCAGCCTGACCGTAGATGAATGGAAACCGGAATTTCGCCCAATCCTGCGGCTTGGCCAGCCCCGCGCCGCCGCTGAATTTCTGGCCGATGGCGCGGGTCCAATCCACCGCGTCCTGACTTTCCGGGGTGGCGGTAAAAGAGGGGGGAGAAGGCGCGTTTTCAGAAACGAAATAGCCTGAGCGCCCTTTGGACACCAGGTAGTCATTGGCGAGTAGTTCAGTATAGGCGATGGTGACGGTGATCCGGCTGACGCCTAGATGGGTGGCCAGTTTGCGGGTCGAGGGCAGCTTTTCCCCCTGTTGGAAACGGCCTGACAGGATGCCCTGTGCAATCATCTGCTGGATTTGCTGTTGCAGTGTTCCCTGCGCGTCAGGGTGGAGAAAGAAGGTTTCAACAGGGAGGGCCATGATATCACCCTATACTGGACTGAATTGGCATTCAATCTGGTATTATTGGATTGTGATAATGTTCTGTCTGTCTCTGGATTGTAACCTGATTTTCAGGATGCGTAAATCTCTAAAATCGAGACTTTTAGTATCGAAAATATAATTTTCTAGTGAGTTCATTTGGGGGGCAGCCTGCGTGCACCCCCTGTACACCCCCGATGCACCGGGCGGTGCATAGAGTAAAGCGAAAGGGGTTTCACACTAGATCCGGCGCAGGCTGAGGATTGACAGGAGGCTGTGATGAACAAGAAAGATGCGTTTACGCAGATGATGTATGAGTTGGAGGATCTGCAACTGTCCATGCGGGACGCATGGTTGCAGGACAGTCTGCCGTTGGATTGGGACGGGATGGAATATGGGTCACCCAGCCCACGCGCCAAAACACGGGTGACGATCCGCATTGACAGTGACATGCTGCGTTGGTTTCGCAAGATGGGGCCGGGCTATGGCCCGCGTATGAACCAGATTTTGCGGATTTACTGGACGGCGCTGCTGGGCGGTGGGATCAAGGGCTATCCGAATGACAACAATGTGCCGCGCCTGTTGAACAGGGGGCATGCCCGGATGCGCGAAAAATATAAGGATTTTCCGTGAGGGTCTGGTCCGGTTGAGAGTTGCGGTTGAAAAGAAAAGCCCCCGCACAGGATGCGGGGGCTTTGGAACGCGCACTTAGCGCTGGATGTTTATGGGCAGGCTGCGGTGTAGCGCGACCCGTCTGGACGCTGATACACACAGGAACCCGATTGGGTCTGACCGATATAGCTGCCAGCGGCTGCGCCTGCGGCACCACCAACCAGTGCGCCGAGGATTTTGTCGTCATCACCGGAGACGGCTGCACCGGCGGATGCACCCACGGCGGCACCGGCAAGAGTGCTGGTCTGTTGATCGGCACAGGCGGCGAGAGCAGCCATCAGCGGCAGGGAAAGAAGTAGCTTTTTCATGTTATTCTCCGAATATGAGTCTGTAGGGGGAACAGCGTTGGCAGGACATGGTTCCAATGTTTCTGCGCACACCGGCAGAAACCTGCCATTTCAGAAGGCCGAATAGAAAAGGCCCCGCAACTGCAGGGCCTTTGGGAAGAAGTTTTGTTTTTTGATATCAGGTAAATACGCGGCCCAATGCCCCATCGACGGCGTTGATGATCTGATCAATGTCATCTTTGGTCGCAATCAGCGCCGGTGAGAAACACAGGGTGTTATTCTTGCCCGGAACAGAGCGGTTGGTCATGCCGATGATCACCCCCTGTTGCATGCAGTCCCCGACAACAGCGGAAACGAGGGATTCCTTTGCGGCCTCGCGTGTGTTGCGATCTGCGACCAGTTCGGCACCAAGGAACAGGCCCTTGCCACGCACATCACCGATGACCGCATGTTTCTCCGACAGGGCGTGCAGCTGGTCGAGCATGTAGTCACCCATTTGCAGGGTGTTATCGAGCAGGTTCTCTTCCTCGATGATCTTGAGGTTTTCGAGACCAGCAGTCGGGCCTGCGGTGCAGCCGCCAAATGTCGAGATGTCGCGGAAGTAACCCATGTGATCAGAGGCGTCTTCCTTGAACATGTCAAAGACCGCTTCGGTGGTCACAAGGCAGGAGATGGCGGCGTAGCCGGAGGCGACCCCTTTGGCCATGGTTACCATGTCGGGTTTGATGCCGTAGTTCTGGTAGCCGAACCAGGTGCCGGTGCGGCCGACGCCGCAGACAACTTCGTCGATATGCAGCAGGATGTCGTATTTCTTGCAGATTTCCTGCACCCGCTCCCAATAACCATCGGGCGGGGTAATGACGCCACCGCCAGCGGTCACCGGTTCAAGGCAGAGGCCGCCCACAGTGTCGGGGCCTTCGGCAAGGATGACTTTTTCAATCTGGTCGGCGGCCCAGACGCCATAATTTTCCTGCGGCGCGCCCTCCTGTTCGAAGGCGCGGTATTCCATGCAGTGGGGGACACGCACGAAACCCGGTGTGAAGGGGCCGTATTGTGCGCCACGTTCGTCCTGACCACCGGCAGAGAGGGCCGAGATTGTGGTGCCGTGGTAGTCGCGGTCGCGGTAGAGAACCTTGTGTTTCTTGCCGCCGTATTTCTTGTGTGCGATCTGGCGGACCATCTTAAAGCCCTTTTCGTTCGCCTCGCTGCCGGAGTTGGCATAATAGACGCGGCTCATGCCGGGCATTTTCTCGATCAGCTTTTCGGCGAAGTTGGAGCCGGGGATGGAGCCGGCGGACCCTGCGAAGTAATTGAGTTTGATCAGCTGGTCGCGCACGGCATTGGCGATGCGTTCGCGGCCATAACCGACGTTGACGGTCCAGACGCCGCCGGAAACACCATCAAGGTGTTCTTTGCCCTTTTGGTCCCAGACACGCATGCCTTTGCCCTCGACGATGATGCGGGGGTCGACCTGTTTGCTGGCATCGTCGTTCATGTATTGTTTGTGCTGGCTGAGGTGGTGCCAGATGTGGGCGCGGTCTGCCTCGACAACGCGGGAGATGTCATTTTCGTTGAAGTTGCCGTCCATGGGTCAGACCTTTCGATGTTTTGGGATGCACGAAATGGGGGTGTGATCCCCCCGCTTTCGTCAATCATTGCTGGTTTATGTCAGAATCAAGTAGGGCCAAAAGTTGTATAACGGTAGGGCCAGTGTTTCGCGGTGTCCAGCGTGGCGCATGGGTGAGGCGTTGTGTGACAGGAAGAGAAGGCGGCGGAGGTCCGGTTTGGCGGGGTTCTGTGGTGGTGGCTCGGGTGGTGAGGGATGTGGAAAAATAGGGATATTTTCCTGGTTAAACCGGCCCGCAGAGGCTGGAAAGGAAATGGATTGTCGTTGACAGCGGTTGTGCCGGGGCGGACTATTCTGCCGTTCATTATGAATTAACCTTACATTAGGAAAATGCTATGATCCCAACGAATTCACCGCTGCTTGCCGCCTTGTCGCCATACGAGCAGTCGGATGTTCACACGACCACAAATGTCACCTTCAGCTTTCTTGGAGCGGGGGAAGAGGTCGATCCGGGGAATGACAGCGGCAATCTAACCACCTCGTTGGCGTGGAGCACAGCGCAGCGTGCATATGTGCAGGATATCTTTGACTATATTTCGACAGTGGTGAACCTGACCTTCGAAGAAGTGCCAGCGAGCGATACTGTGAACCTTGAATTTGTTCATATCGACCAGTTTGACGACCCTTCTACAACCGGGGTTTCTATCCCGCAGGGCCCAGCGATTTCTAAGATTTTTGTACCAACTGAATACATCGATCTGGATGATGTCACGTTGATCCACGAGATCGGCCATTCCCTTGGGCTGAGCCACCCGTTTGACGGGCCGGCCAAATTGCCGGGTGTGGTGACGGATGGCGATCTGGGTGATTTCAACCACAATACCGAATTGGCAACACGGATGTCCTATAACCCGGGGGCGTCGAACCTGCATCCGGGGTTGGACATCACGGGCGAGCCGTCTGCCTTTGGCGCGCTGGATATTGCGGCGCTGCAACTGCTTTACGGGGCGAACACCAGCACAGGTGCGGGTGATACGATTTACGGCGTTGATCCGACACTGATCACCATCTGGGACAATGGCGGCCATGATCGAATTGATTTCTCAAGTGTTAGTGATGACACGGTGATTGATCTGCGCCCGGCCACACTTGGGGCGGATATTGGTGGCGGTGGTTATCTTTCATTTGTCGGATCAAATGGCGGCACGGTTGCCAATGGCGGCTACACGATTGCCTTTGGTGTAGAGATTGAGGACGCGCGCGGCGGTTCAGGTGCAGATACAATCACCGGTAACGCGCTGGCGAACATGCTGACCGGTAATGGCGGTAACGACATGCTGAATGGTGGTGACGGGCTTGATACCGCGATCTATTCCGGCAATCAGGGCAATTATACCCTGACGCTGAATGCCAGTGGCACCACAATTGAAGACCGCCGCGCAGAGGGTGACGGTACCGACACGCTGATGGCAATCGAAGCCTTAACCTTTGGGGACGCTGCGCTTGCGCCGTTTGATTTAACCAAGTTTGCAGGCACGGAGGCGTTAAGCGAAGCGCAGATGGAGAGCTTTGTTGAGCTTTACATCGCCTATTTCAACCGCGCGCCGGATGCGGTGGGGCTGAATTTCTGGGGCACGGCCTTTGCCAATGGCACCACGCTTGAAGAGATGGCGACGCTGTTTATCGATCAGGATGAAACCCGCGCAACCTATGCCAGTGATCTGAGCAATGCGGATTTTGTCACAGCGGTTTATGCCAATGTGCTGGGCCGGGTTGGGGATCAGGCAGGGATTGATTTCTGGCTTGGCCATCTGGACGACGGTACCGTCGGGCGGGACCAGTTTATTCTGGGTGTACTTGCGGGGGCCAAAACGCCCATTGCTGGCGGCACTGCCGAACAGATTGCGCAGCAGGCGGCAGATCAACAGCATCTGAGCATCAAGACCGACATCGGGGCTTATTATTCGGTCACCAAGGGCATGTCGGATGTGGCCAATGCATCGGCTGCGATGGCGCTTTATGATGGTTCTGCGGGCAGTGTCGCCACGGCGCAAGCCGCGATTGACGGCTATCATGCGGCGGCGCTTGAAGCGGACAGCGGCATGTTCCTGATGCCACTGGTTGGCGTGTTGGACGATCCGTTCGCGGTTGCGGGCTGAGCTTAAGAAAAGCGGTTCAGTCCAGATCTTTTGATTTGGGCCGAACTGGACTCATGCGTCTGCCGCAAGTGGCAGTTTATTGTTTGCCGGTTTCAACAGCACTGTTTGAACACGATGCAACGTGGTGTGAATTTTAAGAGTAACTTGTGAATTTGAGTGGAAAGCCAGTCGGATTTGATTGCTCTAACAAGAAAGAAACGACATGGTGTTGCCGGATGATGGCGGATTTTTTACGGAAAATTGAGATATCAGGTTTCATTTTCCTTAAGTCCGCTGTCAGTCAAACCAAGACCGGCAATGATGTCGGCGGAGTAACTAAACCATCGGGCGCCTTGCGCTTGGGTATGTTCACTAGGGAGAACAAGATGATCAAAAAAACGACAACAGGCTTTGTTGCCGCCGCGGTTATGGCCATGACAGGTCAGGCCGCATTTGCAGACGGTCACGGCGAAATCACCGTTGGCTATTTCCTTGAATGGCCGATGCCCTTCCTTGCTGCCAAAGCATCGGGTGCCTATGACGAAGCGCTGGGCATGAAGGTGAACTGGGTTTCATTCGAAACCGGTACAGCCATGTCTGCGGCAATGGCGTCTGGTGACGTGCAGCTGTCAGTTTCACAGGGTGTGCCGCCATTTGTTGTGGCGACTTCCGGTGGGCAAGACATCCAGATTGTGGATGTAGCGGTCTCCTACTCTGACAATGACAACTGCGTTGTGCGTTCGGAGCTGGAAATTGACAAGGATTCTGCCGGTGAGCTGGCGGGCAAGAAAGTTGCCGTGCCTTTGGGTACCGCCGCACATTACGGTTTCCTGCGTCAGATGGATCACTTTGGCGTAGATGTTTCGACTTTGCAGGTTGTTGACATGGCACCACCGGAAGGTGCGGCGGCGCTGTCACAGGGTGCGGTTGATTTCGCCTGTGGTTGGGGCGGCGGTCTGAGCCGGATGAAGGAATACGGCAACATCCTGCTGACCGGTGATGAAAAGACCGAGCTGGGCATTCTGGTGTTTGATGTGACATCCGCACCGGCGTCCTACATTGCCGAGAATGGTGACACGGTTGCCAAGTTCGTGAAAGTCACAGCGGATGCCAATGCCGACTGGAACGCGAACCAGAGCGATGAGATGCTGGCGGTGATTGCAGAGCAGTCCGGTATGGATGTTGATGCGGCAAAGGCGTCAATCTCTGGTTTTGTCTTCCCCTCTATCGAAGAACAGCTGTCTTCGGCATGGTTTGGCGGCAATGCGGCCCCCTTTATGAAGGGTGTGGCGGATGTGTTTGTTGAAGCGGGTTCCATCGACTCCGCGTTGGACAGCTATGCAGGCACAGTGAACACTGGCCCGCTGGAAGCTGCCAAAGGCATGTAAACGACCAAGGTGCGGCCCCGGAATTGGGGCCGCACTGTACCTGCGATCGTCAATTGAACGAAACTGAGGTGGGGAAAACCCTGCCCTTTAACCCTGACAGGGGTGGGACCGCGGATATGACCGGACTTTCCATAGATAAACTTTCGATGCGTTTTGATCTGCCGGATGGCGGGCATGTGCAGGCTTTGCAGGATGTGTCGATTGACCTGAAAGCGGGCGAATTGCTGAGCGTTTTGGGGCCGTCGGGCTGTGGCAAGACCACGCTCTTGAATATTGTTGCGGGGTTTCTGGCCCCGACCAGCGGTGTCATGACCTTGAACGGGCATCAGATCACCGGGCCGGATGCGGAACGTGGCATGGTGTTCCAGCAAGGCGCGCTGTTTGAGTGGATGTCGGTGCGCGAGAATGTCGGTTTCGGCCCGTCGATGAAGGGCATGCCGAAGAACAACAAGAACGAAATTGTGGATCATCTGCTGGATGTGGTGGGATTGCAGGATTTCAAGGAAAAGGCGGTTTATGAGCTGTCTGGCGGGATGCAGCAGCGTGTGGCATTGGCCCGCTGTCTGGCAAACGATCCTGATGTTATCCTGATGGATGAACCGTTGGGCGCGCTGGATGCGTTGACCCGCGAGAAGATGCAGAGCCTTGTGTTGAAGCTGTGGAAAGAGACCGGCAAGACGATCATCCTGATCACCCATTCGGTGGAAGAGGCGCTGTTGCTGGGCGAACGTCTGATTGTGATGGCCCCGCGTCCCGGGCGCATTCACAAGGAATACCGTCTGCCTTTTGCAGAGCTGGGTGTTGGTGCGGATCTGCGTGAGGTGAAGAAACATCCTGATTTCGGGCCCAAACGTGAAGAGATCCTGAACATGATCTGGGACATGGAAGAAGAGATTATGGGCACCAAGGAGGATGCGGCATGATTCCTCTGATCATCTATGTGCTGATATTTATTGCTGCGTTTTTCATCGTCACCAAAGTGGCACAGGGGCGGGGGGTAAAGGATTATACCTCGTTGAAAACGGTGACCTTTGGGGATGAAAGCGCGGTAAGGCCCAACCGTGCGGCGGGGATCATCTCGATCCTGACGATTTTCCTGATGTGGGGCATGTTCACCGGATCAAGCCTTTTGCCCGGTTTCCTGCATGCGCCTGCGCCGTTTCTGGGCACGACAAGTTTTACCTATACGGCACAGGTAGAGGGGCAGACACCGGATGATGCGACGGTGACCGTTGTGGTCTACCCGCGCGGTGACGCGGTTGACGCACCGGAGGTCGAACCCGGTGACGGTTTTGCCAAGAATGACAGCGTGGCCATTGCACAATGGCGCACCGGATTGGTTGCCGTGGATAAAAACGATGAACTGACCAAGAAGGACGGCGCACGGGTCATTGCGATTGATGGCAAGAAGATTGCACCGGGCGAGACAGTAAAGACGGAAAACGGGGCGGTCACCCTGTCTGACAAGGGCACTCCGAATTTTGAGCCCTCCAAAGGCTGGCAGATGCAGCCGTTGTATCTGCCCTCCCCCGAAGAGGTCTGGACCCGGACCGTGCAGATCGCGTCCGAAGGGTTTCGTAACTTTACACTGCTGGAGCACTTGGGCTTCTCGTTGTTTCGGGTGATCTTTGGTTTCCTGTTTGGTGCGATTGTCGGTATTCCGCTGGGCTATGCCATGGGGTTGAGCAATTGGTTCCGTGGCTGGTTTGATCCGATTGTGGAATTCATGCGCCCGGTGCCACCTTTGGCGCTGATCCCGCTGGTGATTATCTGGTTTGGCATCGGTGAAGGCGGCAAGATTATCCTGCTGTTCCTTGCGGCGCTCTGGATCATGGCGATTGCGGCACGTTCTGGTGTGTCGGGTGTGAAAATTTCCAAGGTGCATGCGGCTTATTCACTGGGGGCCAGCAAGTGGCAGATCATGCGCTATGTGATCATCCCCAATTCCCTGCCCGAGATATTCACCGGCGCGCGGGTTGCCATGGGGGTCTGTTGGGGCACGGTTGTGGCGGCGGAGCTGGTCGCGGCGGAACAGGGGGCGGGTATGATGATCATGACCGCGTCCAAGTTCCAGAACACGGATATCGTGATTATGGGAATTATCCTGATTGGTGTGATCGGTTTCGGCATCGATATGATGATGCGCGCTGCCGAGAAGTTTCTGGTGCCTTGGAAGGGTAAGGGGTGATCCTGCCCTGAGTTAAGATGCCGATGTGATACGCAAAAGAAGAACGCCGAAGAGAATCTTCGGCGTTTTTTGTTTGTGCTGGGTGGTCACGCTTTCTTTCAAAGAAAGCGGTCGGAAACTTTGAAAGTTTCCGGTCCTTGTGGCCGCTGTTACTTGCCCCGGCGCGGGGTGGTGGCACCGCCTTTGCCTTTGGGTTTTCCGCCCTGCTTGCCGATCTTGTTGGGCGGGGTAAAGCGTTTGGATGGATCTGTGGCGCGTTTATAGGTTTTCGCGCCGCCGCTGCTTTCCTCGCGGGCTTTGAAGGGTTTGCCGCCTTTGGGTTTTGCACCGCGTGGACCGTCCGCCTTGGGGCCGTCCTTTTTCCAGACCGCTTTGGCCTTTGGTTTTGCAGGCGCGTCCCCGTTTGCCTTTGGCCTTGGGGTAGCACCGGGTTTCATCGGGCTGCGCTCTGTCTTGTGAGACTTGGGCGGGCGTTCGCCTTTGGGTTTATCCGCATGTTTGTGTTTTGGTTTGTCGAATTTCGGCTTTTCCGCACGTGCCTCGCCCGCTGGGGCGTTTGCAGGGGCAGGGCGCGGTTTACGCGGGGCCGCTGCGGCATCGGGATCATAGCTGGACTTGCGATGTGGCGGTTTTGGGCCTCTGTCGGGGCGGGGGCCGCGATCAGGGCGGGGCCCACGGTCCGGGCGACCACGGGGCAGATCGGGGGCCTTGTCGAGTTTGGTGACAATGGCGCCAGCTTCGACCACACGATCCGGGCCGAGGGCGTTCATGAATTTATCCGCTGAGGACGCGAGGATTTCGACAAAGCTGTGATCCTGCTGCACACGGATCGCGCCGACGTCATCCTTGGTCAGGTCGCCCTTGTTGCAGAGCATCGGCAAGAGGGTGCGCGGTTCGGCCCCATCGGTGCGGCCGGTTGAGACCGAGAACCAGACCGAAGGTCCAAAGCTGGGGCGCGAGCGGTCGTCCTTGGTGCCCGGATCGGTCAAATCCTCGGGGGCGGAAGCGCGCGCGCGGTAAAGGTTGACGAAAGCGGTGGCCAGTTGTTCGGCGCTGAATTTCTCGATCAGGGAGGCAACAAAACCGGCGGCATCTTCTGGTGCGGAGGTGGACCATGCCTCATCCGACAGCAGGCGCTCTTCATCCGCAGCGTTTACTTCTTCGGCAGAGGGGGCAGGGCCCCATGTCGCCGTGAGCTTAGCCCAGCCCAACAGGCGGCTGGCCTTGGTTTTCATTTTGGCGGGTACGATCAGGGCAGAGACCCCTTTGCGTCCGGCGCGTCCGGTACGGCCCGAGCGGTGCAGCAGTGTGTCTGCATTGCTTGGCAGATCGGCGTGGATCACCAGTTCGAGGTTGGGCAGGTCGATGCCACGGGCGGCAACATCAGTGGCGATACAGACGCGGGCGCGACCATCGCGCAGGGCCTGCAACGCATTGGTGCGTTCGGATTGCGACAATTCACCGGAGAGGGCCACAACCGAGAAACCTCGGTTGGTGAATTTGGTCGTCAGCCGGGCAACTGCGGCACGGGTGTTGCAAAAGACGATGGCGTTTTTGGCCTCGTAAAAGCGCAGCACATTGATGATGGCGTTTTCGGTATCACGCGGATGCACCTGCATAGCGCGGTATTCGATGTCGGCATGTTGTTTGGTTTCGCCCACGGTTGCGATCCGCTGGGCATCTTTTTGGTAGGATTTCGCCAGCTTTGCGATTGCGGCGGGCACAGTGGCGGAGAACAACAGGGTGCGGCGGTCTTCGGGGGCTTCGGAGAGGATGAACTCCAGCTCTTCGCGAAAGCCCATGTCGAGCATTTCGTCCGCCTCGTCCAGAATCACGGCGCGCAACGCGCTGAGGTCGATATTGCCGCGTTTGATGTGGTCACAGAGGCGCCCCGGTGTGGCCACAACGACATGGGCCCCACGATCAAGGGCGCGGCGTTCGGTGCGTTGGTCCATGCCGCCGACACAGGTCGTCACGATGGCCCCGGCCTTGGCGTAGAGCCAGCTAAGTTCGCGGGCGACCTGCATGGCAAGTTCGCGGGTGGGCGCGATCACTAATGCAAGGGGTGAGGAGGCTGGCCCGAAACGGGATTCGTCCTGCAAGAGGGTCGGTGCGATGGCGAGGCCAAAGGCAACTGTTTTGCCCGAGCCGGTTTGCGCCGAGACCAACAGGTCCTTGTCGTTCAGCGCCTCGTCGGTGACAGCTTGTTGAACGGCTGTTAAGGTCTCATAGCCTTGCGCTTCAAGCGCATCTGCGATTGTCTGGATCACGTGTGTCGTCCTGTTCTGAGGGGGGCCGTGCAAGGGGCGCGGCAGCCTCAGGCGTCTGGCCGAGGCATGTGTTTTGCCCGCCTGTAAGGGGTTCGGGCAGGAATGTACATGGGTTTGTTGAGTTCGTGTTACCCGGGGTGCGGTTTGTCGGGATGCATAGTGGACATATGCAACTAAGTCTTATAACCGGCGTATCGGGAGAATACTATGGCCGATAATTTTCACGTTTCCTTTGACGCTGGGGAGCTGCGCAAACACCCGGAAGTGCAGACCGTTGAGGATGTCATCACGTTTCGATTGCAGCGTTTGGTGGCGATCGGGGAACGGGCGGGCCAGGATTGGTCCCAGCGGATGTTCGATCTGAGTTTGAATGAATGGCGGTTGTTGGCGCTGGTCAAAGGGCGGGCACCGGCAAGGGCCGGCGGGTTGGCGGATGTCTTGTTGATGGATAAAAGTCAGACCAGCCGGGTGACGAAATCCTTATTGAACAAGGGGTTGATCCGCAGTTTTCCTGATCCTGACGACGGGCGGGCGATTGCGCTGGAACCCACTGAAGAGGGTGTTGTTCTGTATCGCCGGGTATTTGCCGAAGTCATGCGCAGCAATGAACGTATTCTCGACGTGTTGAGTATTGATGAGGTGCAGGCGCTTGATGTGATCCTGCGCAAAATGACCGAGCACAGCAGTGATCTGCTTGAGGCACGGTTGGGGCGGCCACTGATCCGCTAGCATGTTGGCGGGTTGCAGTGGCGACCCGATCACATCGGGTTTGACGCGCCTTGTGGTGATCTGTCTGCCAGGGCAGTTGTCGGTTACCCGTCGAAACTTTTGAATGTGTAGTCTTGATAATATGTAGCGTTGATACTGGGCGGGTTGTCGATCGGTCGCGGGATTTTCATTGGCCGGGTGATTGGGATAGCTGTTACGCAAAGGAGCGGGCAAGCCCGCATTCGATTTGACTATTGGAGGCTCTGCCTCCAAACCTCCGCAGGATATAGGGCCAAAAAGAGAATGAAACTGTGTTGAATACTGTGCCCTATACGCGGGATCTGGTGTTGGTCGGGGGCGGGCATGCTCATGCTTTGGTGTTGCGGGCCTGGGGGATGGACCGGCTGGCCGGGGCAAGGGTGACGGTGATCAATCCGGGGTCGACGGCACCTTATACCGGGATGTTGCCGGGGCATGTGGCGGGGCATTACGGGCGGGATGATCTGGAGATTGATTTGGTACGCCTGTGCCGGCATGCGGGGGCACGGCTGATTTTGGACAAGGCGGTTGGTATTGACCGGGATCGGCGCGAGGTGCTGTTGGAAGGGCGCGAGCCGGTGGCATATGATGTGGCCTCGATTGATGTGGGGATCACGGCGGAAATGGATCTGCCGGGGTTTGCGGCACATGGGATCGGGGCCAAACCGCTGGATAAATATGCGGCGCGGTGGCGCGGGTTTCTGGCGCGTGCGGTGGCGGGAGAGGTTGCGCCGGATGTGGCGGTGATTGGCGGCGGTGTGGCGGGCTGTGAATTGGCGATGGCGATGGCATATGCTC
Organism: Sulfitobacter pacificus; assembly: GCF_030159975.1. Taxonomy (NCBI): domain Bacteria; kingdom Pseudomonadati; phylum Pseudomonadota; class Alphaproteobacteria; order Rhodobacterales; family Roseobacteraceae; genus Sulfitobacter; species Sulfitobacter pacificus. Next base: position 2,740,694 of record NZ_BSNL01000001.1, on the reverse strand, counting down.
TGCGTGAGGCCGGTGTGGCACCACATGTGACGGTGATTGAAGCGGGGCCGCAGATTTCTGGCATGGGGGCAGCGGCGCGGCGCAAGATACTGGCGGCGATGGCAGAGCTGGGAATCGAGCTGAGGCTTGAGGCGCGGGTCATGGAGGTGACGGCGGATTGCGTTGTTCTGGCGGATCAGCCGGCGGTGCCAGCCGCGCTTTGTGTGGGGGCGGCGGGGGCATTTCCGCATGACTGGATTGCGCAGACGGATTTGCCGCAGCGTGATGGGTTCATTGAGGTGGGGCCGGACCTGAGGGTGAGCGGGGATGCGGCGTTGTTTGCGGTGGGCGATTGCGCGGTAATGCCCCATGCGCCAAGGCCCAAAGCAGGGGTGTTTGCGGTGCGCGCGGCCCCGGTGTTGCATCACAATCTGCGCGCGGCCCTGAGCGGGGGCAGGCGCAAGACGTGGCAGCCGCAAAAATACTATCTGAAGCTGATTTCATTGGGCAGCAAATCCGCAATGGCTGAAAATTTCGGGGTGAGTGTGAAGGCACCCTTGCTATGGCGCTGGAAAGACCGGATTGACCGGAAGTTCATGGACCGGCTGGGGGACTTGCCGGCGATGGCAAGGCCGGCTGTGACCGGGGAGATGGCGACAGGGGTGCGCGACATGCTGGCGGCCAAGCCGCTTTGTGGTGGTTGTGGTGCAAAGGTCGGGCGTGGTGTCCTGTCCGGGGCGGTGAAAGGGATCGCCGCGGCGCAGGGTGATGTTGTGACCGGTGCGGGGGATGATGCGGCGGTATTGCGCCAGCCCGGTGGTGGGTTTCAGGTGATCAGCGCCGATCATTTGCGGGCATTGGTTGAGGATCCCGCGCAGATGGCGCGGATTGCGGCGGTGCATGCGCTGGGCGATATCTGGGCGATGGGGGCGCAGCCGCAGGTGGCGCTGGCGCAGATTGTGTTGCCGCAGATGTCTGCCTCCTTGCAAGAACGCAGTCTGGCCGAGGTGACACGTGCAGCCGAAGCGGTGATGCAGGCCGCCGGGGCGCAGCTGGTTGGCGGGCATACGACGATGGGGGCGGAACTGACCATCGGGTTTACGGTGACAGGCACGCGGGCTCAGATGCCGCTGACTGTGTCCGGAGCGCAGGAGGGAGATGTGTTGATCCTGACCCGGCCCATCGGCTCGGGGGTGATACTGGCGGCAGATATGGCAGGGCAGGCCGACGGGCGTGATATGGCGGCAGCATTGGCGGTGATGGGCCAGCCCCAGCATCGCGAGGCGTTGGTGTTGGCAGAAGTGGCCAATGCGATGACGGATGTGACCGGATTTGGTCTGGCAGGGCATGTGCAGGCGATCTGTGCCGCCTCGGGGATGGATGCGGTTTTGTGGCGCGATGCGGTGCCGGTTTACGCGGGCGCACGGGGGCTGTCGGATGCGGGGGTGTCGTCAAGTTTGATGCCATCGAACCGCGCTGATGCGCCGGTTCTGGGAGGGGATGATCCGCTGTTGTTTGATCCGCAGACGGCGGGCGGATTATTGGCAGCGGTGCCTGAGGGGCAAGTTGAAGCGGTTTTGGCGCAATTGGCTGCGCAGGGCTGTGAAGGCCACAAGATAGGGCAGTTGTCGCGGGGCAGCGGGAATTTAACCCTTAGGTAAACCGCGCGATCAGGTCTTTGGCGGTTTGGGCCAGCGTTTCGTCCTCAAGATTAGGCATGTCGATTTGCGCAATAGGGGCATCTTTGGCGGCGGCGGATCTGATATAGCGCGGGTCGTAATGTTCGCCGATCAGGCTGGCGGCGAGGGATTGCCACTCCGCCGCCTCTGCCTGAGTCTGCCATTGGGCGATCTGGCTGGCGGCGTGATAGGGGCGCAAGAGGTCAATCACACTGCCAAGTTGCTCTGTGTTCTGGGTCAGGTCGGTATAGGCGCGGCACAGGAATTGGGCGCGGGCGGTGAGCGGGGCGTTGATCTGGAGGCGGGGTGCAGCGCCCATGCGGGTCCAGAGGGATGGCGGGATGATGCGCTGGCCGATCTTGCTGCTTTCCGCCTCGATAAAGGTGAGCTTGTCAGGGTCCAGCGGGGTGAGTGCGCGGGCGACGCGGCTTTCGAACATGCGCTGGGCGGGTTGTGGTGTTGTGATGGCCCCGAACAGCGAACCGCGGTGGTCGGCCATTGCCTCAAGATCCAGCACCTGCGCGCCAAGCTGTGAGAGCTGGTGCAGAAGCGCGGTTTTGGCGGTGCCGGTGCCCCCTTCGATCAGCATCAGCCGGTGGGGCAGGGGCGCGTCATAAAGGATCTGCACCACTGCGCGGCGGTAGCTGCGATAGCCGCCCTGAAGCAATTGCACCCGCCAGCCGACTTGACTGAGGATTGTTGCAAATGCCCCTGAGCGTTGCCCGCCACGCCAGCAATAGACCAGCGGCTGCCAGCCGCCGTCCTTATCCGCCAGCGCGTTTCGCAAATGGGCGGCGGTGTTTTGCGCCACCAATGCGCCGCCGATCTTGCGGGCGTTGAACGGGCTTTCCTGTGCGTAGATTGTGCCGACGGTAGCGCGTTCGGTATCATTCAGGACGGGCAGGTTGATGGCACCGGGGATATGATCCTGCGCAAATTCTGTGGGCGCGCGCACGTCGATGATGGTATCCGCCTTCAGCGTTTGCAGGTCCGTCAGGTCCGTCAGGGTGAAGGGGGTCATGGGATGCCTTTGTACAGATACCTGCCTTATGTATCTGGTCTGTGGGCAAGGTCCAGCGTTCAGCCTCCGATCAGCAAGAGTGCCGCGCAGAGAAGCCAGACGGTCCAATGGGGCAGGCGCAGCAGGGAGGCGGAGGCGCGGTTAAGCCAGCGCAGCTGGATCACCCATGCCACAGCCCATGCAAGATAGAGCAGGCCAAAACCGGTGATAAATGTAGCCTCATGCGGGCCCATATCCCATAGGGCGATGGCGAAGAGGGCAAGAGATACCGCCAGCAGGTCAACCGTTAACATCTGAAAGGCGCACATGGCCTGCACCCAATGTGGGGTGCGGGTGGTATCATCCGAAGGCGGGACAAGGCTGGCAGTTTCGCGGGTGCCGCCGACGACGTGGGCAATGGTGGCAAGCAGGGTGATTGAGGCCACGATCAGGACGGGGATGTTCATGGGATATCCTTTGACGCCATTGGGTCCGTGCAGTCAGGGTAACATCGCGGTGGGCGTTCAGGTACAGGTATTGAGCTGCTGCGTCAGTCGGTCGCGATCAAGAGAGGGAGTGCTGGAACGGTTGCGCTTCCGGCTTCCGGGCGAGAGCGAAAATGTCGACCTATGCGAGCTGTTGGCTTGTCGCGTTTGTTGGTTTTCCCTACACCTTCGAAAGAGCCCTAAGGGGAATGTACTGCTTGTCGTATTCAGCGATGGGTGCGTGTCTAACAATGCGCCAGCGCTGTTGGTATCTGTTTGAAAAGGGTGAAGCGGTGTTAAAGTGGTCGCAGTTGATCAATGGGCGGACCGTCCGGGTATCTGTACCTAGAGTATCGGTCGCTTCGCTTATCCGTGATCTTGTAGCGACGCGTCGGGTTTCCAGAATGTTTTTGTGAGTCCCTGTCGCGCCGCATTGGCCTATTGGTCGTAATGTAGGCGGACGGTGACATTACCCGGCATAACAGAAGCCCCCATGAAATCCGGTTCATCGTTGCGGTTCGGTGCGCCAGTGGCACCAATCCCTTCGAGTAATCGACCACCTTTGGTGTTGAGATCATCATCGCCGTTTTCGTCATGAAACAGGAAGATCGCATAGGGACCTTCGTTCAATTGGCCAAAGGTATAACGCACACTGCCAGATTGAGCTTTGATCTCGGCTATATCTACCACGGTTTCATAGTTCAGGGTTTCAAAACCTGCAGCATTGTCAAAAACCAGAACCAGAATATTGCGGTGCTCATTGCGCACGCCCTCGACGATCAGATTTATCCCTGATTCAGCGCTGGCCCTGTCTGCAAAAGTTCCAATGCAAAGTGACAGCACCGCGAGTTGAAGGGAGTTTCGTAACATGGTCGGATCCAATCCTTGGAGTTGAGTCGATAGCGCGTGAGAAAAAATGTAACGCCAGCGCTATTTGGCTGAATTGATCCTCTTGGTGATCTCGGACAGTCGCGACCACCCCTGTAAGGTGACCGGAAGGGCGAGCGCTGATTCAACAAACTCCCATGAATAGCTGACGATGGAGAAGATTGTGCCGGAGGTGATTGGTAGGCTCGTGGTCGCGTACCACAGGTTGAAAACGACAAGACCCAAAAGAACCACGAAAATTGCACCATAAAGGATGGATTCTGTATCGGACAGGCGCACTTCGACACTGCGTAGCCGCGACAGATGCAACAACAGTCTTTGCGGCTTGCGCGTTTCAAGAATACCGACCTGCCGCTCGGCCTGTTGGTTCAGGTGGCCGTTCAGGCGATAGAACTGACGGTGAAACAGCGCATATATCAATAGCATCGTAACCACGGCCCCTGCTCCGGCCAGGGCAAGTACGCTATCAAATGCAAACAGCACGATGATCGAGATAATGAGCTGGACCAGTGCGGCCATCACCAGTGGTAAATCATTTTCCAGAAAATCCACCATCTCGCGCCCCATGGCCAACCGGGCGTTCAGTTTCGAGACAGGCAGATCCGGTATGCGAGCGGCCTGCGCCTTGCCCACCTCAACGCGAACCGTTCCGAACACGCGGGTGTCGTAGGCGCGGCGGATAACGCTGATTGCAATCAAGACCGCCATCGCGGCGACCAGTTGGAACAAAGCGGTCGTGTCTTTTGTCAGTAAGCCGTCGATTGCAAACCCGATAAAAAGTGGAATCAAGGCAATGAGGGCCGTTTCGCAGAACGTCAGCACCCATGTGAGCCCGATGCGCCAAAGGAAGGCCGCGAGCAAGGCGGGAATGGTGATTGGAACATCTTTCAGCATTGGTGCGGCTCCGACTGCTGTCTTGCAAAATTGACGCGGTGGGCGGGCCAGAATACCGCTCTCGCATCTTCAACAATGGCGACCAGAACCGGCACGAGGATCAGCATCAGCGCGGTTCCAAAAATCTCGCCGTAAGCCAGCGATGCGGCTGCGGGGATCAGATATTGTGCCTGCTCGGAGGTTTCTGAAAGCAGCGGAAGCAGGCCGATAACGGTGGTTGCTGTGGTCAGGAAAATCGCCTGAAACCGGCCCTTACCTGCATCATGTAATGCCGCGTTCACCGCCATACCTATTTCGCGGTTTTGATTATACCGCGTGATCAGAACGAGACTGTCGTTAACCACCACACCTGTCAGCGCCAGCATCCCGAAAAAGGAAAACAACGACAAGGACAACCCCATGATCAGATGCCCGATCGCTGCGCCGACAAAGCTGAACGGCACAATGGCGAGAATAATGAATGGCTGCACATAGGATTTGAGCGGCACGGCCATCAGGACGTAGATCAGCACCGCCGACAGCATTAGCGCGCGCTTCAGACCGCCGCTGATCTCGCCCATCTCTGCCAATTCACCGCCCGGCGACACTTTCACTGACGGAAATTCCAGGGCCAGTTGCGGCACCAATTGTTCCTGCACCGCCTGCCAAACTTCGGCGGGCACTGCTAATGTGCGGTCGATTGTGGCTGAGACGGTGTTGACGGTTTGCCCGTTCAGCCGGTTGATCGCCCCCGAAACATAGCTACCAGACACCTCGGCCACGGTCAGCAGTGGCACCCAAGCGCCCGTATCGCTGCGCAATTGCGTGCGTAATAGGTCGTCGATGGTATCACGCGCCGCATCGGTATTCTGGACCCGCACACGTAGTTCGGTATTCCCACGGCGCACGCGCTGCACTTCGGCACCGCCGTAAGCATTGCCGATCTGGGTGGCCAGCGTTTCAGCGCTAAAGCCCAGACTGCGCGCTTCGGGTCGGATGCGCAGGCGTAACTCCGGCTGCCCGCCCGCTAAAGTGCTGCGGATGTTTGTAAGTCCCTCGATGCCCGTCAGAAAGGCGCGCAACATCTCGCTGGCACCGGCAAGCTGATCCGCGTCACGCGAGAGTACCCGCACCTGAAAGCCGCCACCAACTTCTTCCGATCCTGAGAAATGTAACTTGGTCGCGCCTTCAAGCTGGCCGGTTCTGTCGCGCCACTGTGCCACAATATCCTGAACGCCGACCGTTGGGCGCGCGGCAACTGGTGACAGCTCTGCAAATATCTGCGCGCTCTGGGCGTTTGAGATGAGGACGAACATGGTGCGGATTGGCGGCTCGTCCAGCCCGTTCTGTGCCTGCAAGTCAGCGTTCAGGCCATTACCCAATTCCTCGATCCATTGCACGTTGTCGCGTGTCAGTGAAAACGGCGCACGGGCGTCCATCTCCAAATTCACAGTGACGATCTGCCCCGGCACATCGGGGAAAAAGGCAACCGCAATCTTGCCTTTGGCGATCAGGCCCACACCCAAAAGTCCGGCTGCACAGAACACGATCAGAACCGCATAGCGGTGCCGCAGTGAAAAACCGAGTGTTGGCAAATATAGGCAGTCGCGCACCCATCCCAAAGCAGTGCGTGCCACGCGCTGCACCTGTGCCCAGCCACGGGTCAGCAGATACTTCGGAGTTTCGTCCAGCGATATATGCGCGAGATGCGCCGGCAGGATGAATTTGCTTTCGATAAGTGAGAAGATCAGTGCGAGAATGACAATCCCTGAAAACCCCGCCAGCACCTTGCCCAGCGGGTTGTCGATCAGCAGCATCGGAAAGAATGCGGCGATGGTTGTAAGCACGCCAAACACTGTGGCAACAGCGACTTTGTTCACGCCTTCTTCGGTGCCTTGTATAGGGTCGTTCGTTTTGCGGCGTTCCTCAAAAACGCTCTCTCCGACCACGACCGCATCGTCCACAAGAATGCCAAGCGCGATGATCAGCCCGAACGTGGTTACGTCGTTCAATGAATAGTCGACCCATTTGGTGCCCGCCGCCGCGAGCGCGCCCATGACAGAAATAGGAATCCCCATCGCCACCCAAAAGGCGAGGCGTACATTGAGAAAGATGGCGAGAATCAGCGTGACCAGCAGCAATCCCTGCACCCCATTCGAGCGGAGCAGCGCCAAGCGATCCGAGATATAGCTGGAACTGTCGCCCCAGACCGTTACCTGAATGTCGGGTGGCAATTGCGTGGCAAACTCGGTGACAACGCGGTTTACCACTTGCGAGATTTCCAGCAGGTTTTCCTTTTGCCCAACCAACACTTCCATCCCGACGGTTGCATCGCCGTTCAAGCGAAACAGGAAATCGCCCTCCAGAAATGTGTCCTTAATGGTGGCGATATCGCCCAGTGGTACAGTCGAACCGCCAGAACGCGTGATCACCGGCAGTGCGGCATAATCGGGTGCATAGCGCGCGGTATCATCGGCGCGCAGAAAGATATTACCCCCCGTTGTGCGTAGGCTTCCAGCCTGAGAGTTCAAGGAATTTGCCTGAACCGCAGCGACCACATCAGCCACGGTCAAGTTCAGCTGGCGCAGGCGGTCCGGGTTTACTTCAATGCGCACTTCACGCGGGATCAGCCCCCAAACGGTGAGACGCGACAACTCCGGCTGCGACAACAGCTCTTCCTTTAGTCTTTGCGCGAGAGTCTGAAGTGTTGTTGGATCAGTGCCGCCATGCAGGTTCAGATATAGCGCTGGAAAGTCGAACCCGGCGGCGTCAATCATAGGGCGGGGCACATTTGCAGGCAGACCCGTCACAGCGTCGATGCGGAGCCGTACGGCATCGAGTAGCTTTTGCAGATCCTGCCCGCCCGCACGGCGTACCGCTACGGTGGAAACCCCATTGCTAGACTTGGCTGTGACACTGTGAACCCCTTGCAACCCCTCAAGGGCCTGCTCGATCTTGCGGGTGACCAATTCGTCCACCTGCCCTGCAGGTGCGTCATTGTATGTGGTCGTGATCCGAATGTTTTCAGGCGGAATATGGGGAAAACCTTCAATTCTGATCGAGAGCACTGTCATCACGCCCAGAAACAGGATCAGCGCCATCAACAGATTGGCGGCAACGGGATTGCGGATGAACCATCCGGTCAAAACATGCATTCACCCATCCCCTGCGATTCGTGGCGCAACCAGTTGTCCCGGCAGAAAGGAAGCCAGCGGTGTGACGGCCAAGCGCCAGGGCGCATCGCCATTCGGTGCATGGATCACGATATGGTCTGCGCGGCGGAATATGATGTCAGGCGACAGGCGTACCAGACGGTTATCTGGATCAATGAACCACATATGCCCCTCGCGGGTCAGTGCCGTTTCGGGGACGTTGAGCGTGTTGGGAAACATGCGGCCAGAAAGGACAACACGGACAAAATCGCCTGATAAGATCGCTTGGTTTTCGCCTCCGGCGACCTCCAGAAAGATGCGGTATTGGCGGGTCTGCGGGTCCAGAAATCCGCCGCCCTCGCGGACGGTGGCAGTCCCCAGCAGGTTACCTGCCATATCTTCAATCCGTGTGGTCTGGCCTGAAATCGGATGATCCAGCAGCGCCCAGTTTTCGCGGGATACCTCTAGCGTCAATTCAAACATCGTTCCGTCAACCAGCGTCACCATGGGCTCCCCTGCTGCAACTGTTTGACCAAGGCTGATCATCCTATTGGTGACAAAGCCGGAAAAGGGGGCGGTGACGGTGGTTTCATCAAGCTGCCGCACTGCCGCGCGCAGTTGTGCTTCGGCGGATGCAACTCCGCTTTCAGCAATCCGCAATTCGGGGAGATGCAGCGCGAGCTCATTTGGCGGTTCAATTCCATCACGCTCGAACCGTTTTTGCGCAAGCGTCGTTTTGTTCTGCGCACGGAGCAAGGCCAGCTGCGCTTCTGAAAGCGCAAGCTCTCCTGTTGCCACGGCTGTCTCGTAATGAATCCGCTCGATCTGAAACAGGGTTGTTCCGGTATCGACACGCTGACCGGCAAGAGCTGCATTGCTTACCTCGATCACATGTCCCCCTACGGTGGCACGAATTTCAGCCGACCAGCGCGGGCGCACTTCGGCCCAAACCTCGATCGAGGCCTCAGTATCTGCAACGTTCACTACGCGTGCCGATACAGGCTGCAATGGAGTTGCTGTCTTACTTCTGGCCACATCTGCCGTGTCCTCGACCTTGGACAAGAGCACGACTACGGCCGCCAACAGACCGAACGCCAGCACAATCCAGAGCCACATTGTTGCCTTGGCGCGCTGTTCGGTTGTTTCTCTTATCATGACCTTTTTACCTGTTAAGCCTGCGGAGAGGTAGTTATCGCGGCAGCAATAAATGAGTGAACGTTCGTTCATATTTAGGCGTATGGATTTGTTTACGCAAGACCTTCGTTGAGATAAGAATTTCTAGTTTTTGTGCGTGGCCGTTGAAACTTCGACAATCCAGTCTGTCGCGGTTTTCAGAACACCATCCGCATAGGCATTGCGACCCGACAAAAGGAATCTTGCCTGTGTCGTGAAGGGCCATTGATCGAGGCGTTGATAGTTGTACCGTCTTGCCGAGAGCAGCGAATGGGTGGCGTCCGGCACAATGTGGAACCTGCTCTGCGTATGCACCCCGTTCAGCAGAGACCTGTAGGCTGAGACCGTCTCCTGCGGATCTGCGTTCAGGTCATCGGCCCCGGACAACACCAGCACTGGCAGGGTGAGTCCAGCAATATCGCTGCGGGCATCCTCGTGATGGTTCAGTCGGGCAAAGAGGAATCTGTCTTTGGATAGAGTGCTGTCCTCCCGCTGACCGGCGGAGCGTTCTGCTGCCAGATATTCATCATATGTCGCGTCGTCCCCGAACCAGACACGGTGCGCTTTCGCCTGCCGTGTCAGCTCTGTCGCAATTTCGGCTGGCGTCTTGCCTTCTCGTTCCAGTCGGATGGTTGCGTAGTAGCGGCCTTGAGACTGCCAGTTAATCGCGCCGCCCATCAGGAGTAAAAACGATACATCATCTGTCAGCGCTGGCACGTGCGGCAAGACCCAGCCTGCTTGTGAAAATCCCAGCAGGCCGATGGGCCGCTGACCGGCCCCCTGCAATTGCCGGAGCGCTTCGATCGCCGCGAGAGTTTCGTCCGCGCGGTCGTTCATGGATTGGTGCAGCCAGTTGCCCGTGGACGTGCCAACGCCGGGTTTGTCCCAGCTGAATACTGAAATCCCCGCATCCAGCAGAGTGTTAACGAGCGGCAGATAGCCACCGCTGGACCAACGGTCTTGCGGCCCGTCGCCATGGACCAGCAGCACGACAGGGCCATCGCCCGACGCGGTGATCAGCGTGCCTTCCAATGTGTTGCCGCCCTGAGAGAACGCCACGGTCTGCTGGTTGTCCTGCGGTAGCTCGAAGTCCCCGAGCCGTGAAAATGTGAAGATCAGCCCGACACCGAACAGGACCAGCATAACAAGTCCGGCGACGATGACAGCCACGCGGCGCATTTCAGTCGTCGTGGCGCGGCAACGTACTGCGCACGAACGACAGCAGCGCCTCGACATCCCGCTTGCGCGGCTTCTTTCCAGCCAGCCCGACACGCAGAGCAAAGCCCTCTATGGTATCGAGGACCAGACCGGATGTTTCAGTGGCGCGGGTTTTTTCCAGTCCGCACCCGGAGATGGTCCTTGCCAGGGTGTCTACCAACATTGCCCGATTGCCGCTGAACAGATTTTCAATCGCAGGGTTGCGCAGGGCCTCCGATGTGATCTCGACCGTCAAGACCGCCGAAACAGGGTCGGCGCAGTAGACAAAGTAGTTTTTGACGAAGGTATCAACGGCATTCTGTGCGGTGTCGCATTCTGCGACCTGTGCCACCACGCCGGCCAGATCTGCCGCGTCCATCTTTGCGATTTCCGCGATCAGATCATCACGCCCCGGAAAGTGGTTGTAGAGATTGCCGATGCTGACCCCGGCCTTTCCTGCGATGTCGCGCATGCTGGTCCGGGAGATCCCGCTTTCGACAAAACAGGTGATTGCCGCTTCCATCAGAAGCTTCCGCCGCGCGTCGGAAGCCATTTCCCGCTTGCCTTTCTCTTTGCTCATCTTGACCTGTCCGCAAAATGTTTCAGATACGAACGAACGTTCGCTCATCGTTTAGTATCATAGCCATTTTGTAGAGGAAACCCTGAATGGCAATCGAAACCATATGGTGCATGATACGAAGGCGAAACAGACGGTGATGAAGATGCATTTGTGATCGAGCCGCACTGACATCCGTACCTTACTGTCGCGGAGCAGCACGTAGTTGGTTGTTTTCTTGTGCTACCTAGTCGGCATTCAACGGCCCTTCGCAATGCTTCGGTGGCAGCATGCTTTGCTGACACTCGCTGTGTTGATTTGAAACCATGGAAGGCAGCGCCGTCTTTTGGGCGCAGTTTTTGTCCAATCCTATAGGTCCGGGCGACTATTGAAAGGTCGCAACCAAAGTCAGTCCCACCACCACTGTAAATGGTGGCCACTTAGGATTGAGGACAAATGAAACATGAATCGACGTAAATTTAATTCTGTTGGATTGGCAACGATCTTGGCACACTTGCCGCGTTTGACGTTGGCCGAAACTGCGGTTTCCCAGCGCCACGGCTACCAAGTTGCCGCGATCAATAATGGGCTTCTAACCGCGCGGCATAACGGTATGGCGCACAGTCAAAGCGCAGTTGATGACGAGACGCTGTTTCAGGTGGGCTCGTGCTCGAAGACGGCGACCGCCCTTGCAGTCATGACCCTCGTGCGCGACGGACGTGTCGATCTTGATATGCCAGTCAATCGGTATTTGACGCGCTGGCAATTGCCAGGGCCAAGAGGTGCCGTTGCGACGATTGCTGAACTGATGTCGCATACGGCGGGAACGACGGTTCACGGGTTTGCGGGCTATGGCCCGACAGGCAAGCTCCCGACATTGAACGATATTTTGACCGGGCGTGGCGTTGCAAACTCTGATCCGATCTTGGCGCAACGCAGAATATTCGGACGTTTTAGATACAGCGGAGGTGGTACGATGGTCCTGCAGTCCCTGATCGAAGACATAACAGGCACGGATTTCGCAACCTACACCACGAATGAGGTGCTCAGACCTGTCGGGGCTTCTCATGCGACATTTGCCATCACTCCGACCCGGCCCTTTGCGTATGGATCTTATGAGAACGGTCAGGCGGTCGAAGGTGGTTACATGAGACACCCGGAAAGTGCTGCAGCTGGGCTTTGGGCGACGGCCTCGGACCTTGCGAACCTCTTTCACGGGGTTCTGCAAGCGCTGGCTGGTACCCGTCATGCCATCATCCCCATGGCGTTGGCCGAACGCATGGTGACGCCTGTATGCCGCAAGGTTGGCCTAGGCGTCTTTGTCTCCGCCGGCCCAACGATCTCACATGAAGGGCGCAACTTTGGCTTTGACTCGATTGTGGCCGCCGACCTTAACACTGGTCAGGTCCGCGCGGCGGTCACAAACCGAAATGGCGCGATCGAGAGCTACACAGAGCAACTCTTGGCCCATTAGTCTCGAAGATCCTGTGCATGCCTATCCTGCAATCATTGCGGTCTGGTGTCTTTGACGTCTTTGAGAGAGATTACAGAATGGATGATATCATCATTGAATTGGCTGCGACCGGCACGTTCGCAATCGCGGTTTTTGGTGCTGTATTTTGCTTGATGCAGTCGAGAGAGTTCCGCGTGAGCGCAAGCTTTGCCGCGTTCCTCGCAACGGTGGCCATCAACAATATTCCTGATGCCTTCAGGCGGTTGATTGAGGCAGAGCCAAGCTCGTTGGACGCAATGATCGATGTCGCGGTCTGGCCGAGCTCATTCTTCCTCGCGCCACTCTTTTGGATCTATGTGTTCACGCTGACATCTTCGTCACAACAACAGCCGCAAAACCGTCTTCGACATTTCGTATTGCCGGGCCTTGCGGTGGTTCTGACCGTGTTGGTGTTACTATCTCCACCAGATGTCCAAGCCATCCTGAGTGCAGATGAACCAAAGATGGACACGGGCTGGAGCATGGCTGTTGTGCTTGGCTTTGGCTTGCTTCAACTCGCTGTGTATCCTCAGATTGCGGTTTACCTTTTCCTGATCTGGCGGCGGTTGATGGCGTTCCGTCAAAGGCTGCGCGACGTCTATGCCAGCACCGAAGAACACGAACTACGCTGGATCTATGTGATTTGCGGGTTTTATGCGTTGTTCTGGCTGGCTCAAACTGTTCTGCTCCTCGTGGTGATTGACGCTGCGGACACGGCGGTGCCGCCTGTCTTCATCAACATTGCGAGCCTCGCGGGTCTGACTGTTGTTGCGGCTACAGTGCTCTGGGGATTGCGGCAACGCCCGCCCTTGGTCCCTGATGATGATCAGAATACACCTGAACCGACCAAGGGTCAGTCACCCAGCAAATACGAAAAGTCAGCGCTGAGTGCTGAGGCATCACATCGACTTGGTCGTAAGCTCCGGGCGTCCATGGAGGTTGACCATCTGCACAGGGATCCAAACCTGTCGCTTTGGGCCTTGGCCCGGCATATCGGCGCATCACCAAACTACGTCTCTCAGACGCTCAACGAAGAGATAGGGGAGAGCTTTTTTGACTTTGTGAATGGGTACCGCATCGCAGAGGCCAAAAATCTGCTAACGACAACCGACCAATCAATTTTGACGATCACCTATGACGTGGGCTTCAACGCACGTTCTTCATTTTATAATGCTTTCAAGCGCATAACTGGCCAAACCCCATCATATTTCAGAAAGAATATGTCTCGGCCTGCCGGTTTGGACGACATAAGCGCCTGATTGAGGGACATCAGATCCACGACAACGGATCAAGGACGCCCACGCCAAACCACCACTTACAAACACGCAAACCGGACAGGAGCGACACGCGCGATTTTATCGCGCGCGGCACTTCATTTGGCATTGGGACACTTGATGTCGTGCAGAACATGAAAACCAGAAAAGGAACTGATATGAAACGATACCTTCTACTCGTGGCACTTGGACTGAGCGCCTGCGATTCACCAACCGAGATTGCGGCCAGCCAGCGATTGGATGAGGCGTGTTTGCAAGGCAACATTCACGCCTGTGCCGCGGTTCAGCAAAGGGTCGATGCGCGAAATCAGGCGCTTGCAACGACTGCGGCAGGGTTCTGAAGGATAGGCCTCACGGATTAAGCAAATATCCGACAACCAAGAAAGCTTTACCCGTTCCCAAGTTTGGAACGATTTCCACCGATCCAGGTCTCACCTGGGTCGGTTCCCGGAAATTTGCTCCTTTCATACCCCTGCTCTCAAACGTGCAGCAATGCGCGCGCAAGAGCGCGGCAGAAATCAGGATTATTTATGATGAAAAGGAAGCTCGCGAGCGGCGCGTTTGTTGGGGCAACAATCGGAGCCACCTTTGGCTATCTCCTGTTCAACAGTATCCCGGGCGCGCTTGGCCTTGGGTGTTCGATGACAGCTTGTATCTGGGGTGCCCAATTTGGGTTTGCGCCTGATCAAGACGACGAATAACGCTGAAGAGGATTCAATGAAACGACGGATTTCGTATCCTTAACCCAGTAAGATTTCGGATACTGACCCGGAAGCAGTCATTTGAAAGCAATGTTGCATTCCTATGGGCAAAAAGGCCGAAAATGGCGAAGGACGCCGTCGTTCACTTTTCGTGCTGTCGGTCAAGGTCATCCTGCGTTGACGATCAGCGCCACCCCTGCAACCGCGCAGACCCAAGGCCTTGGTGGAGTGTAGCGGGATCGAACCGCTATCTCAACCTGGCTGCGTAGCAGACGGGCGTCAGTCAGTGGAGTACAGGCGATGTTCTGGATGTTTCGGAGGCTGGAAATAGTGGCCATTCCTCGTTCCTGAAGAACGTTTTCCGGCGCGGCGGCTTTCCTATGGAAAGCCTTGGTGGAGCATAGCGGGATCGAACCGCTGACCTCCTGCATGCCATGCAGGCGCTCTCCCAGCTGAGCTAATGCCCCATTTGACCATTGGCCTAGGGTCGTGGCGCGTGACTAGAGCCAAGCGCGGGCGGGATCAAGAGGAAAATCCGTCCTGATCCCGCCTTTTGTACATTTAGTCGTCGTCAGGTGCTGCAACGTCGGCAAGATCTTCCAACGGGACGGTATCATCATCGTCGTCATCATCGTCCAGGATATCGTCGTCGAGATCCACATCAACGTCGTCATCATCGTCGAGTACGACATCCTCGTCTACGTCGTCCTCCATCTTCTTGGCCTTGGCTGTCACGGCATCCTCGGCATCGGCTGCGATCATCCGCGATTTGGCCGCGTCGATCTCAAGCACTTCGCTGGTGTACGGGCTGACGATAGGATCTTTGTTCAGGTCGTAGAACCGCTTGCCCGAGGTTGGGCAAAGACGTTTGGTTCCCCATTCTTCCTTGGGCATGAAACACCCCTTCTTGGTAAATTGCGTTTGCGTGGTGATGTTGGTCTAGCTGATTCAGGCCAAGTGCCATATGAGGGGGGGATAGTCAAAGGCTTTAGCCCCAAGTTGCGATGTGAGACGCCCCGTTGAGCGATATCTTTCTGCCCGGCACCCCTCCGATCCCTCTGGTTTTGCGTCGATCTGCGCGGGCGCGACGGATCACCCTGCGTATTTCGCAACTTGACGGGCGGGTGACGTTGACCATTCCCAAACGGCTGGCCGAACATGAAGCGATGGCCTTTGCGCAATCCAAAGAGATATGGATTCGGCAACATCTTGAGGCGCGTGGCGAGGATATTGCCGTTGGTCTGGGTGTGGCCCTGCCGGTTGGCGGGCAGATGGTGCAGGTTGTGGCAGGTACCGGGCGGTCGGTGCAGATTGGTGCGGATGAAATCGCCGTGCCGGGGGCGGCGGATCGTGTGGGTGCACGATTGGGGGCCTATCTGAAGCAGGTGGCGCGGGACCGTCTGGCGGGGGCCTGTGATGATTATGCCGCGCGACTGGGCCGGCGTTATTCACGTATCACCATGCGTGACACGCGGTCGCGCTGGGGCTCCTGCACCAGCGATGGCGGCCTGATGTTTTCGTGGCGGTTGATCATGGCCCCGCCCGAGGTGCTGGATTATGTGGCCGCCCATGAGGTTGCGCATCTGGCGGAGATGAATCATTCTCCCGCTTTCTGGGCAGGGGTCGAACGGATCTATGGCCCCTATAAGGCCCCGCGCGGCTGGCTGCGCACAGAAGGCAACCAGCTGCACCGCTACAAGTTTTAGGCCAGTTTCAGGGCGGCAATACCCGCCACGATTAGGGCAATGCCCGCGATCCGTATGGGCGTTGCGGCATCGCCGAACATCACCATTCCCATGATAGCGGCACCCACCGCGCCGATTCCCACCCAAACCGCATAGGCTGTGCCAAGCGGCAGGTCCTTCATCGCAGCGGCAAGCAACCAGAAGCTGGCGAATGCCGCAATGCCGGTCAGGATGCTGGGCCCGATTCTCGTAAAGCCGTCAGAGGCCTTCATCGACGTTGCCCAGACCACTTCGAGCAGTGCAGCGACAAAAAGCAAGATCCAGGGTGATGTCATGTGATGTCCTTTTCGGGGATTTCAGGTGGTAGCTCAAATATATCGTGCAGGCTGACACCTAAATGCTGCGCGAGCTTCAGCCCCAGCAGGGTCGACGGAATAAACACGCGGTTCTCAATGGTATTTATGGTTTTGCGCGACACGCCAATGGCTTCTGCCAGCTGTGCTTGCGTTAACCCGGCTGCACGGCGATGTGCCGCCAGATGGTTGATCAGTCTCAATTCCAGCCTCTGAGGTCCAACGTGACCTGACTGATAAAGAACACGGCTGAGGCGCTGGTGAGTGTGATTGCCAGTTGTAAATGTCCGCCGATGTCCAACACCCAAAGCGCCGTTCCAGTACCAAGTGCGGTCCAGAACCCGAGACCGGAAGCGGTACTGATGTCGCTTTGGTAGCTTTCATCCAATGCGGCCTTGGTGTTGCGTTTGCCGGCGCTTAGGGAGGCGAAAAAGATCACCACAAAGATGCAGGCAGCGGTGAATGGCGGCAGCCAATGTGGAAGTTTATCCGGGGTGGCTACGGCAAGCGCGGCAAGTGCATAGCTGGCGCAGACGAGACCGCCAAATGCGAAGGCGAGTGTCCTGATAATTGTTAAAGCTTGGGCGGAAATCATTTGTGCACTCCATTTGGTTAGTCAGTTGTAACCTAAAGGTGACTTCTTTCAACTTAAAAGCAACGCAAAGGTTACATATCTTTAGCGTATTGACCGATTGAAATTTTGTGATCACAAGGGCGCATGGCCCTTACTGCCCGCCCATCCGACGCGACGACTGTCGCCCATGACCGCGTTTTTCGGCATTTGCGCAGCCGGATTATGCATGGTGATCTGCTGCCCGGTCAGGCGCTGACCATACGGGGGATTGGCAAGGAATATGAGGTCTCCATGACACCGGCACGCGAAGCGGCACGGCGGTTGGTGGCCGAGGGTGCGTTGACCATGTCGAATTCGGGCCGAATCGCCACCCCTGAGCTGAGCAATGACCGGATTGAGGAGCTGGCGGCCCTGCGGGCACTGTTGGAGGTTGAGCTTGCCAGCCGCGCCTTGCCACGTGCGCATATGGCGCTGATCGAACGGATGCAGACGATCAATGCGGTGATTGCGGATGCGGTGCAGCGTGGCGATGCCGTGGCCTATATCCGCACCAACCTTGAGTTTCACCGGACCCTCTATCTGCGCGCGCAGGCTCCGGCGATGCTGGCGATGGCTGAAACAGTGTGGTTGCAGATGGGGCCGACCATGCGTTTGCTGTATGGGCGGCTGCGCCGCACCGAACCGCCGCAGTTTCACCGCTTGATCATTGCAGCGTTAAAGGCGGGGGATGAACCCGGGCTGCGCTTGGCGGTGCGTTCGGATGTGACGCAGGGATTGCGGATGCTGGCCGGCTAGCTGGGGAACCCTGTTCTACGAAACGGGGGTATCTGAATGGCTGGCGGGTTGACCTGTGGCGGTGTCTTTGCCTAGATGCGGCCATGAGTATGATTAAAAATACCCGTTATTACCGCCGCTTCTCCTGAACGCGGCCCTTTTTCCTATTGTAGAGAGACCAGCCGCCACTTGCGCGGTTTTTCGTTTGTGGCGTCCGGTTTGGAGACCTCAAATGACAGAGTTATCGATCAGAAATGTTGAAGATGCGGATTTGCCATCGGTGTTGGAGATGGTGCGGGCACTGGCCGCGCATCACGGTGACGCGGCGCAGATCAGCCTGACGGAGCTAGAGCGTGATTGTCTTGGTGCGGTTCCATGGCTGCGGGTTTTGGTGGCAGTGCGGGGGGCAGACATTCTGGGCTATGCGGCGCTTTGCCCGCTTGCGCAGATGCAGTTCGGCGTGCGGGGAATGGACATGCATCATCTGTTTGTCTGCGCCGATGCGCGGGGGCAGGGTGTGGGGCGTGCGTTGATTGACGCCTCTATTGCGCTGACAAAATTGCTGGGCTGTCGGTATATGACTGTCGGCACACATCCTGACAATAGTGAAGCCGCGATGGTCTATCAGGCGGCAGGGTTTGACAGTCTGCCACCCCCCGGTCCGCGGTTCAGGATCAAGATTTAAGTGCTGACACTTAGGCCGCCAGACCTTTGCCGCCGATGTCGAGATATTTGCGGCGACGGTCGGCGATCAGGGTTTTGGCGTCCTTGCCGCTGAGGTCTTTCAACATGTCGACAATCGCGCTGCGCACGGCATCAATTGCGGCCTTGGGGTCACGATGCGCCCCGCCTTTGGGTTCGGGGATGATCTGGTCGGTAACGCCCAGTTTGCGCAGATCGCTTGCGGTCAGGCGCATGGCTTCGGCGGCCTCGCGCATTTTTTCACTGTCTTTCCACAGGATGGAGGCACAGCCTTCCGGTGTGATCACGGAATAGACCGAATGTTCCATCATCGCGACACGGTTGGCCGTGGCGAATGCCACAGCGCCGCCAGAGCCGCCTTCGCCGATGATTACGCTGATCAGGGGGACGCCGATTTGCAGGCATTTCTCGGTTGAACGGGCAATCGCCTCGGATTGGCCGCGTTCCTCGGCACCTTTGCCGGGATAGGCACCGGGGGTATCGACAAGGGTGATCACTGGCAGGTTAAATTTGCCGGCAAGCTCCATCAGGCGCACGGCCTTGCGGTAGCCTTCGGGGCGGGCCATGCCAAAATTGCGTTCGATGCGGGATTTGGTGTCATTGCCCTTTTCGTGGCCGATCACCACAACAGGCTGATCGTTGAACCGCGCCAACCCGCCCATGACGGCCAGATCGTCGGCAAAATTGCGATCACCGGCAAGCGGGGTATATTCGGTGAACAGCGCATCAATGTAGTCTTTGCAATGCGGGCGGTTGGGGTGGCGGGCCACCTGGCATTTGCGCCATGGGGTCAGCGAGCCGTAAAGATCATCAAGGATTTTTGCGGCTTTGGCGTCCAGCGCCTTTGCCTCATCGGTGATGTCCATGTCTTCGTTTGCGCGGGCCAGGGCGCGGAGTTCTTCCGCTTTGCCTTCGATTTCGGCCAGGGGTTTTTCAAAATCGAGATACTGGGTCATTGCTTACTCCGCCTTTGCGCTGCCCTTATATGGCGACTGTCCGGGTGGTTTGCAATCAATAGCGCGGCACCCGTGACGCCTATCAGCCCATTTGCAGCAAAGGATAAAGCGATGCAATCAACAGCGCGGCCATTGTCCAGTTGAACAGGCGCAAACGTCCGGGATTGGTCAGGAAACGTGCCATTTGCTGGCCCATGACGGTCCAGAAGGACACAGAAGGCAGGTTTACCATGGCAAAACACAGCGCCCCGATAAGCAACATCCATGCGCCATTGTCGGCGACATAGACTGTGATGGCCGTCAGGGCCATCGCCCAGGCCTTGGGGTTGACCCATTGAAAACTGGCAGCTTGAAGGAATGTCATTGGGCGGCTGTCGATGCTGCGGGCCCGGATCGGGGCGGCATTTGCGATTTTCCACGCCAGATACAGCATATAGGCGACACTGGCGATTTTCAGCAGGGTGTATGAGATGGGAAAGCGCTCAAAGACCTGCGCAAGGCCCATGCCCGTCAGCAGCATCATGACCGCAAAACCCACAGAGATCCCCAACATATGCGGCACGGTGCGCCGGAAACCGTAGTTCGCGCCCGAGGCCATGAGCATCAGGTTATTCGGCCCCGGTGTGGCGGAACTGACAAAAGCGAAGAGCGCAAGCGCAGGGAGGATATCGAAATTCATGCACAATATTTGACATGTATCCGGCGATGGGTGATTGTGAATATGCAGGGAATTCGGAAAATTTTGCAATAAATGATGGGTTTGGATCAAATTTCGGAGAATATATTGCGTGAGCTGAGCCGCGACGGCCGGATCAGCAATATCGAGCTGGCGGATCGCGTGGGCCTGTCGCCCTCTGCCTGTTTGCGCCGTGTGCAGGAGCTGGAGCGGCGCGGCGTGATCACCGGCTATCGTGCGGTGCTGGACCGCGCGGCGATGGGGGCGGGGTTTGTTGCCTATATCGGAGTGGGGTTAAATGACCACTCAAAGGCCAGTCAGGAGGCATTTGAAAAGGCGATTTCAACGGCCCCCGAGGTGCGGGAGTGTCACAATATCACGGGAACAATCGAATATCTGCTGCGTGTCGAATGTGCCGACCTCAAAGCCTACAAGCATTTTCACACCGATATGCTGGGGGCCTTGCCGCAGGTGAATGGAATCACCTCTTACGTGGTTATGGGGTCCCCCAAGGACGAGCGGGCATGAGCCCGCCGTCTGGACTGGATCAGCCGGCCAGCATTTCGGACTGGTGCACGATCACTTCGGCCTGTTTGATGCTGGCGATGTCCACCAGACGGCCTTTGTAAACGGTTGCGCCTTCGCCATTGGCTTTGGCCGCTTCCATCGCGGCGAGGATCTCGCGGGCTTCTGCCACGGCTTCATCGGATGGGGTGAATACCTCGTTTGCCAATGCAATCTGCTTGGGGTGGATCGCCCATTTGCCAACCATGCCAAGGGTGGCAGAGCGGCGGGATTGTGCGCGGTAGCCTTCATCATCAGAGAAGTCGCCAAAGGGACCATCCACTGGCAGGACGCCATGGGTGCGGCAGGCGGCAACGATGGCGGCCTGTGCCCAGTGCCATGGGTCGGACCAATGCTGTGTACCGTCGCGCAGCATGTAATAGTTCTCCTGCGTGCCGCCGATGCCGGTGGTCTGCATCCCCATGGAGGCGGCAAAATCGGCGGCACCGAGGCTCATCGCCTCAAGGCGGGGGGAGGAGGCGGCGATTTCTTCGACGTGGGCGATGCCAGCAGCGGATTCGATGATCACCTCGAAAGAGATGCGTTTCTTGCGACCTTTGGCGGCCTCAATCGCAGTGACAAGCGCGTCGACGGCGTAAACATCTGCAGCGCAGCCCACCTTGGGGATCATGATCTGGTCGAGCCGGTCACCCGCCTGTTCCATCAGGTCCACAACGTCCTTGTACCAGTAAGGTGTGTCCAGGCCGTTGATGCGCACGGATAGGGTTTTGTTCCCCCAATCAACTGTGTTCACCGCTTCGATGACATTGGCTCGGGCGGTATCTTTATCAGTGGGCGCAACAGAATCCTCAAGGTCGAGGTTGATCACATCCGCTGCAGAGGCCGCCATTTTTGCGAACAACTTGGTGTTGGAACCGGGGCCAAAAAGCTGGCAGCGGTTCGGACGGGCAGGTGCGGCGGGTTGAAGGCGGAATGACATGAGTTGATCCTTGGCGAAACATTGTTGCGGGATATTGCTGTATTGTGGGTATTAAATTGCGCGAGGCGCTGCAAGAGTCATTTCGCAAGCGCAGCATTTGATGTGAAGGTTTGCTGGGAGAAATTTGCGAAAAGTGTATAACTGACGCAAGAATTTTGCATAGGTCTGGCGGAAGCCTGCAATGTTGCAACCGAATTGCGCTGTAGATTGCTCAATATGAGGCGAAATCCTCTGTCGGAGTATATGCAATGATCCAAACACCTTATCTGCTTTTTCTGGGCGACGCGCCTGACCAGTTGTCCGCCAAGGTGGCGCAGGGCATCAAGGATTGGCGTCCTGACAATGCCGTTGGCCAGTTCCGTATGGAAGGGTGTAAGGCCGATGTCGGGCTGACCGATCTGACATTGCAAGAGGCGAAAGATGCCGGTGCCAAGACGCTGGTGATTGGTGTGGCCAACCGGGGCGGGGTGATTTCGCAGGCGTGGAAAGAGGTGCTGATCGAAGCGCTGGGCATGGGGTTTGATCTGGCGTCGGGCCTGCATAACCTGCTGGCGGAAGAAGGCGATCTGGTGGCGGCGTCCCAAGTGAGCGGCCAGACCCTGCATGATGTGCGGGTTCCGAATGTGCAGTATCCGATTGCAGATGGCACCAAACGGTCGGGCAAGCGGGTATTGGCGGTGGGCACGGATTGTTCCGTGGGCAAGATGTATACCGCCTTGGCGCTGGATGAGGCGATGCGTGAGAAAGGCATGAAAAGCACCTTCCGCGCCACGGGCCAGACCGGCATTCTGATCACCGGTTCCGGTGTGCCGTTGGATGCGGTGATTGCGGATTTCATGGCAGGTGCGGTGGAGTATCTGACACCGGACAATGATGCGGATCACTGGGACATCATCGAAGGACAGGGCAGCCTGTTTCACGTCAGCTATTCAGGTGTGACCATGGCGCTGATCCATGGTGGCCAACCGGATGCCCTGATCATTTGTCACGAGCCGACCCGCGCGCATATGCGTGGCCTGCCCGGCTATAAACTGCCCAGCATGCAGGCGGTGAGCGATATGGCTCTGACGCTTGCACGGGTGGCGAATGCGGGCTGTCAGGTGGTTGGCATTTCGGTGAATACACAGCATATGTCCGAGGAAGAGGCGACTGAGTATTTGGCGAAGGTCGAGGCAGAGATGGGCCTGCCTGCGGTTGATCCTTTCCGTCAGGGTGCGGCGCGTTTGGCAGATGCTATTGCGGCCCTTTGACACCTGCGCGGGTTGAGGGTGCGGACAGTATATAAGGCCAAAAAGAGGGGCAAGAGATGCGTATTGAAGTGACGTCGGATGTGTTCAAGCTGGCGGAAGTATTCACCATCAGTCGCGGATCACGTACCGAGGCCAAAGTGCTGACCGTGCGGATAACTGAGGGCGGTGTGACGGGCTGGGGCGAATGCGTGCCCTATGCCCGTTATGGTGAGACGCTGGAATCGGTTACGGCGCAGATTGAAGGGTTGCAGGGGAATGTGACCCGTAAGGCGCTTTATGACCTGCTGCCAGCGGGCGCGGCGCGTAATGCGGTGGACTGTGCCCTATGGGATTTGCAGGCCAAACAGGCAGGCAAACGGGTTTGGCAACTGGCCGGGCTGGCCGCGCCGGGGCCGGAGATCACCGCCTTTACCCTGTCACTGGCAGAGCCTGCGCAGATGCAGGCGCAGGCGGCGAAACATGCGCATCGACCATTGCTGAAGATCAAGTTGGGCACGCCCGATGACATGCCACGGCTTGAAGCGGTGCGGGCAGGGGCCCCGAAGTCGACAATTATCATCGACGCCAATGAGGGCTGGTCGGCGGATGTCTATGCTGATCTGGCACCGCATCTGCTGCGCCTTGGGGTGGCTTTGGTTGAGCAGCCTTTGCCCGCCGGTGAGGATGATGCATTGATCGGGATGGCGCGGCCCGTGCCGGTTTGCGCAGATGAATCTGCGCATGATTGCAGCACCTTGTCCAAATTGCGCGGCAAATATGATGTGGTGAACATCAAGCTGGACAAGACTGGCGGATTGACCGAGGCGTTGAAGTTGCGGGCGGCAGCACTGGCTGAGGGTTATGAGGTGATGGTCGGCTGCATGGTGGGTTCGTCGCTGGCGATGGCACCGGCGACCTTGGTGGCGCAGGGCGCAAAGGTGGTTGATCTGGATGGTCCGCTTTTGCTAGGCGAAGATCGTGAAGATGCATTGAAATTCGACGCGGAGGGGGTACATCCGCCTGCCGCTGCGCTTTGGGGATAAAAGATGAGAACAGTCTATGTGAACGGCGCTTACCTGCCAGAGAATGAAGCGCAGATTTCGATCTTTGACCGTGGGTTTTTGATGGCGGACGGAGTTTACGAGGTGACCTCTGTGTTGGATGGCAAGTTGATTGATTTTGACGGCCATGCGGTGCGGCTGGCGCGGTCCTTGTCAGAGTTGGAGATGCGCAACCCGATCAGCAAGGAAGACCTGTTGGAGGTGCATCGCGAATTGGTGCGGGCGAACGAGATCGACGAGGGGTTGATCTATCTTCAGATCACACGCGGTTCTGATGGCGACCGCGATTTTGCCTTTCCTGATCCTGAGACGACGGAACCGACAGTTGTGCTGTTCACCCAGAACAAGCCCGGCCTGGCGGATAGCCCGGCGGCCAAGAAGGGTGCCAAGATCATCAGCATTGAGGATATTCGCTGGGGGCGGCGTGACATCAAGACGGTGCAATTGCTGTACCCCTCGATGGGCAAGATGATGGCCAAGAAAGCCGGGTGCGACGATGCATGGATGGTCGAGGACGGTTTTGTCACCGAAGGCACGTCAAACAATGCTTACATCGTGAAAGGCAATAAGATCATCACGCGGGCGCTGTCTAATGAAATTCTGCACGGGATCACCCGGGCCGCGGTATTGCGGTTTGCCCGCGAGGCGCAGATGGAAGTGGAAGAGCGCAACTTTACCATTGATGAGGCGAAGGAGGCGGATGAGGCCTTTACCACCTCGGCCAGTGCTTTTGTGATGCCGGTTGTAGAGATCGACGGCGTTGCGTTGGGTGATGGCACGCCGGGACGTGTGGCCCCGCGTCTGCGCGAAATTTACCTTGATGAGATGCGCAAGGTTGCAGTCTGAGGCTCTGGTTCCGGGGTCAGCAGGCTGGCTCACTGCCTGAGAAAAGGATAAATGCGTCCCGACCTTAGGCGGACAGGAGTTCCGGCAGGGTGGTCACATAGGTCTGGATGAACGGTATGTCGGTTGGGGTAAGCCCGTATAGGGTGGCCACCTCTTGCTCTTCGACAAAGGCGTGCATCAGTTTGGTTTCTGCGTCAAATTCGAACCGTACAGTGGGATCGGCGGGGGAACCGTCGAGAAACACAAGGCTGAACAGATCATCGCGGAAATCGAAATCCGTGATAACCGCCGGGGCACCGGGGGCGGTTGATGCGGTTGCCACGACAAAATTATCATCGCCCTCGCCGCCGGTCATGACGTCGCCGTCATCCCCTACCAGTGTGTCATTGCCATAACCTGCGTGGATGGTATCAGCTGTGCCGGTATCGGTGTCGCTGACGCTGCCATCCGGGTTCAGGCCGTCGATTGCGATGATCGTGTCATGGCCTAGATCGCCGTGGATCAGGTTATGTCCCTGTGCATCGACCAGCATGTCATGCCCGTCGCCACCGCGGATGAAATCATCACCTGCGTCTTGAGCGACGCCAGCAGAGTCCAAAGTGGTGTCATCGCCATCGCCGAGGAAAATCTTGTCGTTGCCTTCACCGCCCAGACCCACATCATCGCCGGCGCTGGTGAAGAGACGGTCGTCGCCGGTGCCCCCTTGCAGGGTGTCATCCCCGTCGTGGCCACCCAGAAGGTCATCACCCGCGCCGCCGGACATAAGATTGTCCAGCGCGTTGCCTTGCACATGTTCCTTGGCGTCGGTGCCCTCAAAATCGGCAATATCCTCCGCCAGTGTGATGTCGATCGGCAAATCGTCGTCGTCGGAAGACTCCTTGGCCGGGCTAAGCAGTTCGATCGCGAGGCCAAGGCCCAGCAGGGAGGGGAGAAGGATAAGCTCTAACACGGGTACGCCACCTTAAGAAATGGTTAACGTTCCTTTATGTGCTGAGGATTGTGGCAGAAGCGTTGACAGAATTGGGCGATTGTGGGGTTGGCCGCCGGGGTTTACCCTTTTTCGACGTTTTGGGCAAAGGTCACTTTGAAGGCTTCCTGTTGTTCTGGTTTAGCCTCTGTCTGGTAGTTGGCTTTCCATTCGTCCATCGTCATCCCGTAGAATAATTCACGGGCTTCTGTCTTGCCGATGTCGATGCCCCGTTCGGCGGCGGCTTCCTGATACCAGCGTGACAGGCAATTGCGACAAAACCCGGCGAGGTTCATCATATCGATGTTCTGCACATCCGTGCGGTCTTGCATCAGGTGTTGCTGTAGGCGGCGAAAAGCGGCGGCTTGAAGTTCGATTTCCTGTTGGGTCGGTGCCTGAGTGCTGGACATTGTGGTCTCCTGTTTTGAGTATTGCTGGGCCGCGGCGGCCTTGGTGTCAAGTTTCTGTGGCACAATCATCTGTGGAAGAGCCGTCATATTTGTGAAATCTTTGACAGACATGCTGTTGACGTGTACTCGAAACCCGAATGGTGCGTTATCGCTAACGGTGCGCCTAAATAGTGACTTCAGACCAAAGGACACAGCCCATGAGACGCCTGCGCAATGTAAAGATCGTCGCGACCCTTGGTCCGGCATCTGACAATTACGAGATGATTGAGGCGCTGCATAAAGCGGGAGCAGATGTGTTCCGGTTGAATATGAGTCATGGCAGCCACGCGGAAATTCGTGAAAAACACCGGATCATCCGCGAGGTAGAGAGCAACCTGAACAGTACCATTGGCATTCTGGCGGATCTGCAGGGACCGAAGCTGCGGGTTGGTGTGTTTTCTGGTGATAGTGAACAATTGGTTGTGGGCGCTGCCTTCCGTCTGGATCTGGATCCTGAAGAAGGGGATGCCTCCCGTGTCTGCCTGCCCCACCCGGAGATTTTTGCCGCGCTGAAGCCGGGGGCCAGCCTGTTGGTCAATGATGGCAAGATTCGCCTCAAGGTCATTGAGTGTGGTGCGGATTTTGCCAATTGCGAAGTGGTCATCGGCGGGGTGATTTCGAATCGCAAGGGTGTGAACGTGCCGGATGTGGTGCTGCCATTGGCGGCCCTGTCCGAGAAAGATCGCGCGGATCTGGAGTTTGTTTGCGAATTGGGTGTCGATTGGCTGGCGCTTTCCTTTGTGCAGCGGCCCGAAGATGTGACAGAGGCGCGCGAACTGGCTAAGGGCCGCGCGGCCTTGCTGTCGAAAATCGAAAAACCATCTGCGGTTGATCGCTTTGAGGATATCCTTGAAGTGAGCGATGGCATCATGGTGGCGCGTGGTGATCTGGGTGTGGAGCTGCCGGTGCAGAACGTGCCGCCGATCCAGAAGCGTCTGGTGCGCAAGTGCCGCGCGGCTGCCAAGCCAGTTATTGTCGCGACGCAGATGCTGGAATCAATGATTGAAAGCCCGATGCCGACCCGCGCCGAAGTGTCTGATGTGGCTACGGCGATTTATGAAGGTGCGGACGCGGTGATGTTGAGTGCGGAATCTGCTGCTGGTGATTTTCCGATCGAGGCTGTCACCACAATGGACAACGTCGCCCGCGAGGTTGAGGTTGATCCGACCTATACGGAGATTATCGAATCCTCACGTAAGGCGGACCGTATGACCGTAGCGGATGGCATCGTTGCCGCTGCTCGTGAAATTGCGGAGACCACGGATATCAAGGCGATCTGCTGTTTTACGCAGAGCGGCACAACCGCATTGCTGACCGCGCGGGAACGCCCACGGGTGCCGGTGATTGCGCTGACGCCTTTAGTGAACACAGCGCGGCGGCTCGCGCTGAGCTGGGGCACGAATTGTGTGATCACCGGGGATGTGGACCGCTTCAAAAAGGCGGTTGTCAGTGCCGTGCGCGCCGCTCGCGAAGAAGGGTTCGCCGAGGAAGAGGATCACGTGGTGATTACCGCCGGTGTGCCGTTCAACGTTCCAGGCAGCACAAACATCCTGCGTGTCGCCCCTTGTGACGAACGTTTGATTTTTCCCGCCGATCCAGAGTAATATCCCACAGGTTGTAGTGGGAGAGCAAAAATGGACCCTGATTTGGCATTGTCCCTTGGTATGGTGATTGCCGCCTTTTCCGTGCCGTCCATTTTATCAGCTTTGACCGACCGGCGTGCGCCACGGGCATCAGCGTTGACCATACTTATGGGCGGTGCGCTGATTCTTTATGCGATGCAGAACAAGCCGGGCGGCTATACTTTTGAGCAGGTGCCGGATGTTTTTGTCAGCGTGCTGGCGCGTTATATGCCCTGATCCGCCTAGGACGGTGCTGCGGGGGTGTCCTGGCTAAAGATATTGATCCAGCCATCTGCTGCCCTTTGCCAAACGGAGCTGACGTACATGGTTTCGTGCTGTGATGCGGCTTCCCTTTGGAAATTGGCGCGATAGCTGAGCAGAGCGTGCTCTGCGCCTAGCAAAAGCAGCTGTATCTCCTGCATCTCATAGCTGTGGATGGTCGGCCCGTGATCCAATTGCCCGCAGTGATCCTGTTTGCCGGCGAATCCATCCGGATATACCCCAAGAAACCGGTCGCTGAGCAGCGCATCATCTGCGGCGCGGTCCCCGGAAACCAACGCCTCCCAGACTTTTTTCTCATGAACAGTGATGATGCCCATCAGGGCGTTGGGGTCGTGATCTGACATTGTTTCCTCGGGGTTAAATTGCTATCTGGGGCGTAGCAGGCTGGGCCAGATTGGGGCAGGGCCCCGCACAAGGCAAGGATGGGCCGGCATTTCGCCCATAGCCCTTGCCAAGGAAGATTTTCCCCCCTATAGGCACAGCTTCAACCCGCACGTCCGGCCCATGTGGCATGCCGAGTCGTGCGTAAACCGAACCTAAATATACGGAGACGGAAATGCCTAAGATGAAGACGAAATCGAGCGCCAAAAAGCGCTTTAAGATCTCGGCGACCGGCAAGGTCATCGCGGGTCAGGCTGGTAAACAGCATGGCATGATCAAACGGACCAAAAAGTTCATCCGTAACGCACGCGGCACGACAGCATTGTCTGCGCCTGATGCAAAGATCATCAAGGGCTTCATGCCCTACGACCGCTAAGATAGGAGACCTAGCATGGCACGAGTAAAAGGTGGGACAGTTACCCACGCCCGTCACAAGAAGATCGTCAAAGCCGCCAAGGGGTATTACGGTCGTCGCAAAAATGTCTTTAAGGTCGCCACACAGGCGGTCGATAAGGCCAACCAATATGCAACCCGTGACCGCAAGAATCGCAAGCGCAACTTCCGCGCGCTGTGGATTCAGCGGATCAACGCTGCTGTTCGTTCGCATGACGAAGCGCTGACATACAGCCGTTTCATCAATGGTCTGAACCTCGCCGGCATCGAAGTGGACCGTAAGGTTCTGGCCGATCTGGCAGTGAATGAGCCTGATGCCTTTGGTGCGATTGTGAAAACAGCACAGGATGCGCTGGCAGCCTAAGCGCTGACAGACAGAGATTTTGGGAAAGCCCTGCGCAGATCGCGCGGGGCTTTTTCCGTTTCTGGCCGCGGGGCCGGAGAGGTATTTCCGCGCTGATTGTAAGCGGTCATTGGGGCTGAATTGGGTGCAGTTCACAGCTGGATTACCGCGAACAAGCAGGTTTCTTTTCGACATTGAAATTAAACTGATGTCAGGGTGATTTTTCTCCTTGTGGTCCCAATCTCTTGCTCGTATACGGTCCGAACTTGGCGCGGGATGGAGCAGCCCGGTAGCTCGTCAGGCTCATAACCTGAAGGTCGTAGGTTCAAATCCTACTCCCGCAACCAAAGTAACTGACTTGGCCCGTGCAATCTGCGCGGGTTTTGTCGTTTTAGCCTCTCCCGATGCCAAGATACCTCCGAGAGCCGAAATGCGGGGCAAAACGCCAGCAAGTTCTATGCGATGCGCGTTCGGGGTTTTCTGTCAGGTGCAGGTGTTTTTGTTATGCGCAACCGAACAGCCAGAACATCTATAGTCGCTTTGCAAAACCTCAGTAGCGCGGTCGGAATGCGCATGCTTCCGCGCAGTCTGATGCGAAATGAGGAGGAATTTAAGGTACATCAGCCAATTTTCTGAGTTCGTTACACTATAACACTTTCCGGTTGCTCCTAGTTAAGTAACTAAATAAGTTGCGTGATGATGTTGCAAGCAAGGGACCCGTTTTGTCCTCACAGATCGCAAGCCATCCACCCACGCCGCGACTTATGAACATCAGAAAAACGTAAAAGGAGAGAACATGAACAACCCCGGACTTGCTGCCGCCCTACTTGGCGCATTTACGGCTATCGCCGCACCTGCCTGGGCAGAGGACGAAGCGACAGCATGGCGTATTTTTGTAGCAGATCACAGTGCGCCGACGATCACAGCCATTGACCTTAATGCGCCGGATCAGCGGTGGACGTTTGAGGTTGCCGGACCGGCAAAGCTTTATCCATCAGCAGGCGAGGCGCTGATTGTTGCTGTGCAATCCGGCAATGCGCAGGTCGACTTCCTGAACAGCGGACTTTCCCTTGACGCTCATGGTGACCACGCAGACATCGAGGTATCCGAGCCGTCCCATATCGGCAAAATTGAAGGGCCCAGCCCGTTCCACGTCGTCAACCACAGCGGCACGGTTGCGGTGACTTTTGACAAGGGCGGGTACGCATCCATCCTTGGTGAAAAGGCCATCTTAAATGGTGAGCTGACACCGCAGAATGTTCCAATGAATGTCGCGCATCATGGTTTCGTGGCGGATATGGGAGGATATTTCGTGAGCTCTGTTGCCGCAGAAGCACCGAAGGAAGAAGGCAAAGCGCCGCCGCGTATCGGTATCGGCAGTTTTGCCGCTGATGGCACGCCGATGGGTAAAACCCACACCTGTACTGATCTTCATGGTGAGGCTTTTTCTGGAAGTTTCCTGCTAGCAGGGTGTAAAGAGGGGATCATCGCGCATGACACCCGCGGCGGGCCGGATGCGTTTGCCATGTTGCCCTATCCTGCTGACTTCCCGGAAGCCAGCACCGGCACCCTTGTCGGGGCAAAAGCAATGCAGTCATTTCTGGGCGATTACGATGGAACGTCACTTGTCATTGTTGATCCGGCGACAGAACCACATTTCACCCGAGTCGCGCTGCCATTCCGCGAGGTTGATTTCATTCTCGATCCCGCGAAACCTCAATTCGCATATGTTCTCACCGAAGATGGATCGTTGCACCGCTTGAACATGTTGTCAGCGAAAATCGAGCAGAGCGCGAAAGTTACTCAACCCTATTCCATGGATGGCCACTGGCGTGACCCACGGCCACGTATGACCATCGCGGATAAAAAACTGATCCTTTCTGACCCGCTGGCCGCAACTTTGCGTGTCATCAATACGGAGAGCCTAGCCGAGATTGATACAATTGCGGTCACTGGTGTTCCCTACAATGTGAGTGTTGTTGGGGGCAGCGGCCTTACACACTGATTGCTCAACCGGCGCAGCTGATCCAGCTGCGCCGGTTGACATCGGCTGGAACAATCATTTGTTTGCTTTGTGGTGAGCTTTGCAATGTATGTTTTTTCAGCTTCGCTTGGCGTGATCTGTCAAATGGGCATCGGATCGATGTCCCCCTCGTTTCCGTGAAATACCAGGAAGCACAAACCGGACCTCGGCGCGGCGGGCAAATTCTGCCCGCCGCGCTGGACCAACCAAGACCCGGATGTTTGATCAGACCGCAAAGGGATCGTCGGCGACGCCCACCAGTTGCATCAGCAATTCGCCACTGCCCTCTGTCAGGGCCGTTGCGAATTCAGCGTCAATCCGATCAACCGCTGACTGGATCGAACTGTCAGAGCCACGGGTAAACAATTGCATCGCGGCGGAGGCATCGCCGACATCGGACAGGCCTTTGATAACGCCGAAATAAGTGCCGATATCCGTCTTGGTGGCAAGGTAGTCCCGGTCGGCCAATTGCAGGTCGATATCGGCCTGTGACGCGCCTGCAGGCAGGTCCACTTTCGCCCCTTTCAGCACCTCAAGGATAAAGGCACCACGGCCAATGTTGCCGCTGTCCAGCTGTCCCTGCCAAAAGGTCAACCCGCCCGCATCAGGTGTGCGGCCAAGCACGTTCTCGTAAACCTGCGTGGCAAACTCAAGGTTGCTGATGTCAGAGGCATAGGTCGCGCGGGTTTCATCCTGATCAAGGAACAGGTTGGCGATTTCCTCCAGCGAGGTGCCATTGGCAAAGGCGGAGCCCCAAAAATTCAGGCCAATCGCATCAGGGGCACGGTTGAAATAGGCGACATAGAGTTCAACAAAGGTGCTGATCTGGGCCGCATCAAGGCCCGCGATGCCCTGGAACTGGCACAGGTTGATCATGCCGTCGGTAAAGATTGATGCACCGCCGCCAAAGGACAGGGTTTCGATTCCGGTCAACAGATCGGTGCCTTCGCCATTGACTGTACGGTCCTGCACGGTCACGCTGCCATCATTGGCGAATTGCAGGGTGAATTGACCCAAGCCGTTGAGGAAGCTAGCAACATCGCCGTCGCCTGCGCCGCCATTGATGGCGTCATCACCGCTGCCGCCGCGCAGCATGTCATTGCCGACACCGCCGAACAGATTATCCGCATCCGCGCCACCAAGCAGGGTGTCGTCGCCTTCAAACCCGAACAGGACATCCGTCCCTACGCCACCGTCAAAGATATCGGCCAGTTTCGACAGGTAGAACCAATCACCATGTTCGGACCCCGCAACATCCCCTTCAGGGCTTACAACAAAGCTGGGGTCGGAATTGCGCGAGCCGATGATCAACGTGTCAAGGACGCCACCAAGGCCCGGTAGAATTGTCGCAAGGGCGTTGATCAAGCCCTGAACCTGCGCCGCAGCTTGTGATTCTACACCAGCGGGATCACTTGTGCCCTGGGTGCTGACCAATGTGCCGATTTCCTGCAGCGCCTGTAACGCCTGTGCGCTTGCGGCTTCGGCGGCACCAGAGGCTGCGGCAATTGCGGCGGCATCTGCACCTTCGTTGATCAACTGGCCCAGCACGCTGTCGCGGCTGCCGATAAAGGACATGATGGCGTTGCCTGCTGCCTCGCCCAACAGGTTAAAGAACTCTGCCAGGGTGGAGCCGCTGAACCCGGCGGCACCTGAGGACCAGTTGCCAGAAGCCAGATCGACCGCAAATGTTGGCGAAGAGAAAACGCCGTTCTGATCGTCCCACAACAGTTCTGCAATCCGCGCCTCGGCTGCGGCAAAGGCAGTTTCGATTTCTTCGATGCTGCCGCCGCTGGGATCGATGCCCTCTATCGCGTCGCGCAGCAGCGTGTCTGCGGAGTAGGGGGCCATCAGCGCGCGCGCCTCGGCAAGTGGTTGTGTGATCAAGGAAAAATCACCCGCTGCCCATGCTTCGAAGGTCGCGCGGGTCTCCGCATCCAGCCCCGCAGAAACATTGGGGTCGTTCAAGAGCCTTGAGAAAATTGAGCTGTCCAGCGAGGTCAGTGCGGTTTCAGCTGCGTCGATCAGGGCAAGGTATTCACCAACCGTCCAGTTAAAGATGTCATCGGGTGAGGTTGGTACGGTTAAACCACCGTAGGCGCCAAGGGCACCAAAAGAGCCAAACGCCTGTGCAAGCGCGTCGGAAAAATCCTGTTCCATGTCTATCGTCCAATTGGTTTCTGTAAGAATGCGCAAAATCTATACGACAACATTCCTTGATGTGAAGTGTCTTGCGACATATCGGGCTATTCAGGTGCCCGGTTAGACCTGTGGAATGCCCTTTGGGCCGCCCTTGACTTTTGCGCTGCCAAAAGGTGTACCTGCGCCAACAAATTCAGCCCTCGAAAGGGACCGACATGCACGCCTACCGCAGCCATACTTGCGCCGATCTTAACATCTCAAACAAAGGCGACTCTGTGCGTCTTTCCGGCTGGGTGCACCGTGTGCGCGATCACGGTGGTATCCTGTTCATCGACCTGCGCGATCATTACGGCATGACACAGGTTCTGTGTGATCCTGACAGCCCCGTGTTCAAAGAGATGGAAAAGGTGCGGTCTGAATGGTGTATCCGCATTGATGGCGAAGTGAAGGCGCGTGCCGCTGACCTGATCAACACGAAAATCCCGACTGGTGAAATCGAGGTTTTTGTGCGTGACATCGAAGTCTTGGGCTCCGCTGGTGAATTGCCGCTGATGGTGTTTGGCGATCAGGAGTACCCGGAAGAAACCCGTTTGCGGTATCGCTATCTTGATCTGCGCCGTGAGAAGATGCAGCAGAACATGGTGCTGCGTTCCGATGTGGTTTCCTCGATCCGCAAACGCATGTGGGAGAAGGAGTTCAAGGAATTCCAGACTCCGATCATCACTGCATCCTCGCCTGAAGGGGCGCGCGATTTTCTGGTGCCCTCACGCCAGCACCCCGGCAAATTCTACGCCCTGCCGCAGGCCCCGCAGCAATTCAAACAGCTGTTGATGGTTTCGGGTTTTGACAAGTATTTCCAGATCGCGCCCTGTTTCCGCGATGAAGACCCGCGTGCGGACCGGTCCCCGACCGATTTCTATCAGCTTGACCTTGAGATGTCCTTTGTTACCCAGCAGGACGTGTTCGACACGATCCAGCCGGTGATTGGCGGCATTTTCGAGGAATTCGGCGGCGGTCGTAAAGTCGACGAAACATGGGAGCAGATTTCCTATAAGGACGCGGCCCTTTGGTATGGCACCGATAAACCTGACCTGCGCAACCCGATCAAGATGCAGGTGGTGTCGGAACATTTCGCAGGCTCCGGTTTTGCGATCTTTGCCAAGCTGTTGGAGCAGGAAGGCACCGAAGTGCGCGCCATTCCGGCACCCACAGGCGGCGGGCGCAAGTTCTGTGACCGGATGAATGTATTTGCGCAAAAAGAAGGGCTGCCCGGCATGGGCTATATCTTCTGGCGTGAAAAAACAGCGGATGCGGTGGCGCAGGAACTGGGTATCACCGTGAAAGAGGCGCAGGCCAAGCTGAAATCAGGTGAGGTTGAAGGCGGCATGGAAGCTGCCGGACCGCTGGCCAAGAACATCGGACCAGAGCGGACCGAGGCGATCCGTCAACAACTGGGCCTTGGCATTGGCGATGCAGCCTTCTTCCTTGGTGGCAAGCCGAAAGCCTTTGAAGCGGTCGCCGGTCGCGCGCGCACAGTGATTGGTGATGAATTGGGCCTGACCGACCAGAACCGCTTTGCCTTTGCATGGATCGTTGACTTTCCGATCTACGAAAAGGACGAAGAAACTGGCAAGATCGATTTTGAACACAACCCCTTCTCCATGCCGCAAGGCGGGATGGACGCACTGCAGGGCGATCCGCTGAAGGTGTTGGGCTATCAATATGATCTGGCCTGTAACGGTTACGAGTTGGTGTCGGGCGCGATCCGGAACCACAAGCCGGAAATCATGTTCAAAGCCTTTGAGATTGCAGGTTACGGCAAGGAAGAGGTCGAAAAACGCTTTGGCGGCATGGTCAATGCCTTCCAATATGGTGCCCCCCCTCACGGCGGTTGCGCGGCGGGGATCGACCGGATTGTGATGCTGTTGGCGGATGAGCAGAACATCCGCGAAGTCATCCTTTTCCCGATGAACCAGCGTGCCGAAGACCTGATGATGAACGCACCGAGCGATCCATCCTCTGATCAGCTGATGGAGCTTGGCTTGCGGGTCATTCCACAGGAATAAGCACAGCAGAATTAAGGGCAGGGCCGCGGGAATGCGGCCCTATCCCAACGCCCGGCCCGCGAGTTACAGCCAAATGTCGCAAAACGTCGGATGAATACTTGTGTGATTTCGGCTATATTGCCCGCAATGAAACCCGCATTGCATAAGCCTTTCCGGTGAATTTTGATCCTTTCCTTGCCGAACACCGCTTTGGCTATGGGCGCAGCGCGCGTGTGGCACCGCCCGAAGATGTGGGGGACATGCTGGCGGAACTGCGTAGGGCGGATGATGCGCAGGCCGCTTTTCCAATCCCGCCCTTTCGCGTGATGCAGGACGCTTTGGCGTTGAGGATCAGGTTCAATAGCTATGCCCGCAAACATCCCGAAACGGCTGAAGGGAAAAAGGCGCAGAAGAAGGCCCGCCAGATTTTGCGCGACATGCGCGGGGACCACAGCC
The DNA here is from genome assembly GCF_030159975.1 of Sulfitobacter pacificus. Lineage (NCBI taxonomy): Bacteria > Pseudomonadati > Pseudomonadota > Alphaproteobacteria > Rhodobacterales > Roseobacteraceae > Sulfitobacter > Sulfitobacter pacificus. Next base: position 2,704,785 of record NZ_BSNL01000001.1, on the reverse strand, counting down.
AGTGGTTTGTTCAAACGCAGTTGCGCCGCATCACTGCGTCCCATGGGTTTCGCGAGAGGTTGACCGCCTTCTGGGCGGATCATTTCACCGCGCTGGGTGGTGGTGGCCTGCTGCGCATGGCGAGCCCGCTTTACGTGGAAGAGGCCGTACGCCCCAATATGACTGGCAGTTTTGCCGGGCTGCTGACGGCCTGCGTGACGCACCCATTGATGTTGCATTATCTTGATCAGAACAGCTCTGTTGGTCCCAACAGCCGTGCGGCCATGCGGCGGGGGCGGGGGCGCGGTTTGAACGAAAACCTTGCCCGCGAGGTGCTGGAGCTGCACACATTGGGCGTTGATGGCCCTTATACCCAGACAGATGTGCGCGAATTGGCCAAAGCGTTTACCGGACTGGGTGCAACGCGACACTACGGGTTTAAATTTCGTCCGGCCATGGTTGAACCGGGTGCGGAAACAGTGTTGGGCAAAACCTATGATGCGGGTGGTGGCATGGTCACGATCCGCGAGGTGCTGAACGATCTTGCCCGCCACCCTGCCACCGCTGACCATATCGCGTGTAAACTGGCGGTGCATTTTGTCTCTGACATACCGTCTGACGATCTGATCGCCCATATCACCGCCGCGTATCTGCGCAGCGAGGGCGATTTGATGACCTGTTATGCTGCGCTGCTGGAGCATCCGCATGCGTGGTATCCGAAATCCACCAACATGCGCCCGCCGGACGAATTTGTCAGCGCCTCCTTACGTGCTCTTGGGGTCACGGCACAGACATTGCATCAGATGGATCTGCGCGGGGTGCGCGAGGTGTTTTTTCGGCCTTTGCAATTGATGGGGCAGGCTTGGCTGACCCCTGCCGGTCCTGACGGGTTTGCAGAAGCGGATGGCGCATGGGCCACACCGCAAGGTATTTCGGCGCGGCTGGAATGGGCGGTCACGGTCCCGACGCGGTTGATGCCGGATCTGCCTGACCCCCGCGGATTTGTGCAGGCGGTATTGGGCGGGCAGGTGCCGGATGCTGTCCGCTTTGCCGCGAATACTGCTGAAACCCGTGAGGTGGCCATCGGATTGATCCTTGCCGCGCCCGCGTTTCAACGGCGATAAGGGGGGGATGATGCAGGACAGGCTTTCCAGACGCCAACTGTTGACCCGCGCAGGGGTCATCGGGTGTTCGCTGGCAGCCAGCCCGTTGCTGACCCCGGTGACATTGGCCAGCGCCCCTTGGGACAGACGGTTGGTGGTGATCATACTGCGTGGCGGTATGGACGGGCTGGATGTGGTGCGCCCGGTTGGGGATCCGGCCTATGCATCGCTGCGCCCGAGCTTGGCTGCGGGAGATGCGGGATTGGATCTGGACGGATATTTCACCTTGCATCCGGCCCTGGCCCCGTTGATGTCGCTGTGGCGGGCAGAGGAGTTAGGTTTTTTCCATTCGGTTTCTACACCCTATCGCGACAAACGCAGCCATTTTGACGGACAGGATATACTGGAAGCAGGCACCGAGCGGCTGCACCTCGGGGTGCGGGACGGTTGGTTGAACCGGATGCTGCAACAGGTGCCGGGGATCCGCGCTGATACAGCTTATGCCATTGGAAACAATGATGTACGGGTGCTGGACGGGGCGGCCCCGGTGGCGGATTGGGCCCCTGACGCGACGCTTGGGCTGAGCCCGCAGGCGATGCGCCTTGCCGAATTGGTGATGGAGGAAGACCCCGCCTTGCATGCTGCATTGGCCGAGGCGCAGATGTTGTCGGCAGAGACAGGGCGGATGCAAAACAAGGGGCGCCCACATCGTAAGATCGCAGATTTTGTCGCCTCGCGGTTGAAAGAAGATGCGCGGATCGCAGCGTTTTCGCTGGGCGGCTGGGACACGCACCGCCGGCAGGCGCGGACCTTGCCGCGCAGTTTGGGACAGTTGTCAGAGACGCTTTTGTCGCTGCGTTCGGGATTGGGTGCAGATGTCTGGGGAAAGACAGCGGTTGTTGCCCTGACCGAGTTTGGCCGCACAGCGCGTGAAAACGGCACGGGCGGCACGGATCATGGGACCGCAGGTGTGATGGTGATGGCTGGTGGCGCGATCCGTGGTGGGCGAATCTATGGGCAATGGCCGGGATTGGCCACAAATGCACTTTATCAGGAACGCGACCTGATGCCGACTGCCGATGTCCGTGCGCCGGTGGCATGGATCATGCGGGGGTTGCTGGGCCTTGATCGTGTGGTGCTGGAAGAGGCGGTGTTCCCTGGGCTTGACCTTGGGGTCGATCCGAAAGTGTTGAAATAGCGGGTAAACCACCGTTGGTCGCATGCGATTGAGGGCTTGGCGTGCGGCGGCGTTCCGCCTAACGTACGGGTATGAATACCGAAACGTTACATTCCCGCCCCCTTGGCGCGCAGGTTCCCGACTGGACAGCGCCTGACGCACCTGTGGGTGACGTGCTTGCTGGTCGATATGTTGAACTTGCCCCGCTGTCAGCAGAGGCTCATGCAGCGCTATTGTATCGGGAGTTTGCCGGGCATGATGATGTCTGGGATTATATGCCGAATGGTCCGTTTTCCTCGGCCTCGCAATATCACCGCTGGGTGAGGGACCATGAAGGGTCGGTTGATCCGTTCTTTTACGCCATCCGCAACCTTGAAAGCGGTCACTGGGAAGGTGTTGCCAGCTATTTGCGTATCGCGCCGCAGGCAGGGTCGATCGAGGTTGGGTATATCAGCTATGCCCCCGCCTTGCAGCGCACCCGTGCCTCGACCGAAGCGATGTATCTGATGATGAAATGGGCGTTTGAGGCTGGGTATCGCCGCTATGAGTGGAAGTGTAATGCGTTGAATGCGCCGTCCCGCCGGTCGGCGCAGCGGTTGGGCTTCAGCTTTGAAGGGGTGTTTCGTCAGGCAGATGTTGTCAAAGGGCGCAACCGCGACACGGCATGGTTTGCGGTGATCGACAGTGAATGGCCGGCGCTGAAAGAAGCCTTTGAGGCCTGGTTGGCCCCGGCGAATTTTGATGAAAACGGGCAGCAACGTGAACGCCTTGGCGATCTGACCCGTTTGGTGCGGGTCGCCAGCGACCCGTCATTATAGGTTCCATAGCTATTTGGACCCTGACCTAAATCGCTATTTTTTCTGCCAGTCGCGTTTGGATTAGGCCAGCAATCTGCGCCGTTTCAGAGGCGGCGGTTTTGCCCATGGCCCGTTTTTCGGCAAGTGCCTTGGCAGCGTCCTCCAGCGCAGGGTCATCTGCGGACCGGGCCAGCCCGCTAAGAAACTGCGCGATGTAATCAAGCGTGTGATCGTTCAGCCCTTCATCAAGGACATCCGCGATATGCGCCATGTCATCCTGATAAGCCAGCCGGTCGGGTGCAACGGCAGAGTTATCCACCTGACGCGGGCCTTTAGGGCGCCGTTCGGGGGGAAGCATGGCAAGGATTTTCTCCTGAAACCCGCCAATCGACAAAATGGGTTTTTCCATAAAGCCGTCCGCGCCCGCAGCGAGGGCAGCCGCCTCAAGATGGGGATCACCGGAAATCGCCAGGATACCATCGACCCTTGGCACAGCCTCGTGCAACTCCATGATCAGATCGGTGCCGTCACCATCAGGCAGACCCAGATCCACCAGTACCACAGAGGGCCGGTAGACCCGAAAGTGACGCCGGGCAGAGCGCAGGCAATCGGCCCGTCTGATCCGCGCACCGGACCGCAGACACAATAGGCGCAGCGCCTCGCAGGCGTATCGGCTGTCCTCGACCACCAGAACCGTCAGACCCAACAGAGGGCGGGCCGACGTGGGGGTGGGAATGTTTGCGGCAAAAGGGTCTGTTGTGTCCATGATAGCCTCCAGCTGATCCGGCTTTATGGTTACCCATTGGTCGCTAACAGCAGGTTAACATGACGCATTGCCCTTCATCTTTCTTGCGGCCATAAACGCCGCTACCGTGCCAATTTGAAGGAAGAGAAGATGATCGGACGTCTGAACCATGTGGCCATTGCTGTGCCCGACCTTGAAGCCGCAGCAGATCAATACCGCAACGCACTGGGGGCAAATGTGGGACCGGCGCAGGATGAGCCGGATCATGGGGTCACCGTCATTTTCATCGAACTGCCGAACACCAAAATTGAGTTGTTGTATCCACTTGGCGATGACAGCCCGATTAACGGGTTCCTTGAAAAGAACCCTTCAGGCGGCATTCACCACATCTGCTACGAAGTCGACGATATCATTGCGGCGCGCGACCATCTGAAATCAACCGGCGCACGTGTGCTGGGCAATGGCGAACCCAAAATTGGTGCCCATGGCAAACCGGTGTTGTTCCTGCACCCCAAGGATTTCAACGGCGCGCTTGTCGAGCTGGAGCAGGTATAAACCATGGGTATTGTATCGGGGCTGGTCCTGTTTGCGGTGATCTGGTCAATGGTTTTTCTGATCGCATTGCCAATCCGTGTGCAGACCCAAGGTGATCTGGGCGATGTCGTGCCGGGCACCCATGCGGGATCACCCGAACATCACCATTTGCGTAAAAAGGCGTTTTGGACCACGCTTGTGGCTCTGGTGATCTGGGGCATCGTGGCGACGATTATCCTGTCCGGGTGGATCACTGTGGATGATGTAGAGAGCCTGTTTCGGGCGGGCGCGTGGTCAGGGCGTGAAATAGATGGGTAAAGGTCGCCGCACCCAGAATCGGGATGATCAGGTTTAGCAGTGGAATCGAAAGCGGCATGGCCATCAGGACACCGGCCAGCCAGATCGTGCCGATGAACTGACGGCGCAATTTCTTTGCCTGCGCGCGGCCAACGTGGCGGATTGCAACCATGGTGAAATACTCCCGCCCCAACAGGAAGCCGTTTACTCCCCAGAAGATGAACAAGGCTGCCGGGGCGAACAGCAGATAAAGCACAATCGCAAGGATATTCACCCCGATCAGCACGCCCAGAAAATTCACCGTATCGCGCAGTGCGTCACCAAAGGGCACGGGGGTGGACGGTGGAAGTTGGGGATAATGTTCGGATTCCACAGCCTCTGCTACATCGTCCAGAAACATCGACGTGATGGCAGAGGCAACCGGAATCATCAGAAAGACCGACAGGAACATCAGCAGAAACGCGGCCCCCCAGGACACCAGATCACTGACCCAACGGACTTCGCCGAGGATCGGCAGCCAGACCTCTTCGGGGGTCAGCCAGTTGATGAAGCCGGTAAAGAGGGCGGTAAACCCGACCAGCAGGGCCAGCGCCAGTGCAATGCCGATGAAAAACACGCGGCGAAAACGCGGGTCGGACAGTTGACCAAGGGCCAGCAGGAAGGCGCGAAAGATCATTTGGAAAGCCATGTTGTGATTTCTGAAATCTCCGGGCGGGGGCGGTCTGGCGGTACAGAGGTTTCCGTGCCGATGTGGATCAGACCGGCAATGCGTTCGTGTTCCGCAAGGTCAAAGGCTTCGGTCATGAAACCGCGGTCGTGTGATGGCCAGCCGCTGAGCCAGTTCGCACCCCAGCCGGAGGCAAGTGCTGCATTGACCAGCGCAAGGCAGACCGCACCAGCGGAATAGCTTTGTTCGATCGCGGGCACTTTGGCCGAGGGTTTTTGCACCTCGACGACAACAACGGCCAGGTTGCCCTGATCAAACTGCCCCCGTCCCTTGGCGACCTGTTCTGCGTCCAGCCCAAGGGCACGGCCGCGGGCCTCTGCAATATCGGCCAGCCGCGCCATGGCGGGTTTTTCCACCACAATAAAGCGCCAAGGCTCCAGTTTTCCGTGATCAGGGGTGCGGGCAGCAGCGGTCAACAGCGGCAGCAAGGCGTCGCGGTCAGGCACCGGCAGGGCCAGTGTCTTGGCAGGTCGCGAGCGGCGGGTTTGCAGAAACTTCAGGGCGTCTGGGTTCTTTTCGAGCATAGCTTACAGGTCCAGTTTTTGGGCCATGTCATCAATCGACTGGCGTAGGAAAAGATCAAAAGCTGGCGAAGGCTGGCGGGTGTTCAGGGCGATGGCCAATGGGTCTGGCGCATCAATACTGCTGCCTGACAGGGCGGCAATTGTGGCATGTCCGCAGAAGGGGACGTAAACTTCGGAATAGCCGCCCTCATGGACAAGCACCAGCTTGCCCTCACATAGACGTTTGGCGGTTTCCTTGATCTTTTGGGTCATCGCGCCAAAGGTTTCGGCAGTGGCCTGCATCCGGGCCAGCGGGTCAATGATTGCCGCATCATAACCGCAGGCGACGATGATCATATCGGGCTTGAACGCCTCAAGCGCGGGGATGACAACACGGTCCAGCGCATGCAGATAGGCGGTGTGCCCGGAGCCCGCATGCATCGGCAGGTTGATGTTGTATCCCGTGCCGGCCCCGCTGCCCCGGTCGTCCAGCCCGCCGGTGGTCAAAGGATAGTTTCCCTCCTGATGCAGAGAGAGGGTAAGCACGTCATCACGGTCATAAAATATGGTTTCGGTGCCATTGCCGTGATGCACATCCCAGTCCAGCACCGCCACGCGCGCCACCAGCCCCTTGGCCTTGGCCGCTTCAATGGCGATGGCGATATTGGCCAGCAGGCAGAAGCCCATCGGTTTTTCGGGTTCACAGTGATGGCCCGGCGGACGGCTAAGGGCGTAGGCGTTTTCCAACGCGCCACTGGCGACGGCATCCACCGCCGCAACGGTCAATCCCGCAGAGAGGGTCGCAATTTCATAACCGCCCCGAGCGAATGGCACGTTCGGGCCCATCTCGCCGCCACCGGCGTCAGACGCGGCCTTGAATGCGTCAAGGTAAGAGGCGGGATGCACCCGCTCCAGCATCTCGCGGGTGGCATTGGGTGCGGATTGCGCAGCCAGTTCTGACGTCAGGCCCGTTACATCCATCAGGTTCTTCAACCGCCGTTTGGTCTCGGGATTTTCGGGAATGCCACCTGCCGCAAGTGGTTGGACCAAGCCACCGAAAGGGATGGTGAAGGCATAGTTGCCGCCTGCGTGCCAGAAACAGCTTTCATCCCAGAAAAATCCTGTGGCCATGGTGATGCTCCTTTTGATCGGCGTGAACCTGTATCAGACCGGAAGGATTGTCCATGGGGCAGGCCGGATTGTGCTTTTGCGTTAGGGTGTTGCCGCCTCTGCAATCAGCGCGTCGACGTCAAGCGGGGTGTTCACCATTTGCAGCCCGCCTTCCACATCCCGTGGCCAGTCTTGCGGGGCGCGGTCGCGATAAAGTTCAACCCCGTTGCCGTCGGGGTCGCGCAGATAGACCGCTTCGCTCACGCCATGATCCGCAGCACCATCCAGTGTGATACCTGCCGCCAGCACTTGTTTGATAACGGCCCCCAGAGATGCGCGATCCGGGTAGAGGAAAGCGGCATGATAAAGACCGGTATGCCCGGCGGGTGGTGGTGTGGCCCCGGCGCTGTCCCATGTGTTCAGGCCAATGTGATGGTGATAGCCGCCCGCGCCGAGAAAGGCCGCCGAGGTGCCAAAACGCTGAGTAAGCTCAAAGCCAAGGATATCCCGGTAAAAGGCAATCGCGCGCTCAAGGTCGGCGACGCGCAAGTGGATATGGCCGACAGAAGGATGTGGATGGGTCATGGGGCTCGCCTGTGTTGGGATGACCATAACCTGCGAGGTTGTATGATGTTTTGCAACCTCTGCGAACGCAGGTCACCTGTGCAGACGGTTGCGAAAGGGGGCACGCGGCGCATGCCCCCAGGCAGTTTCTTCAGCCGACCATGCCGACTATTTCATAGGTCTTTTTAAGGATCGGTGCGGTGATCTCGCGCGCCTGCTCGGAGCCTTTCTTGAGGATGCGGTCAATCTCGTCCGGCTCTGCCATCAGGCGGGCCATTTCGGTCGAGATTGGTGCCAGTTTGGAGACTGCAAGCTCGGCCAATGCCGGTTTGAACGTACCGAACTGCTGTCCGCCGACATCGCGCAGAACCTCTTCCACCGATTGCTCGTTCAGGGCCGCGTAGATGTTCACCAGATTGCGCGCATCCGGCCGCCCTTCCAACCCGGCCACTTCGGAGGGCAGGGCATCTGGATCGGTCTTGGCTTTGCGGATCTTCTTGGCAATTGCATCAGCGTCATCGGTCATGTTGATGCGGCTGGCATCGGAGGGATCGGACTTGGACATCTTCTTGGATCCATCGCGAAGCGACATCACGCGGGTTGCGGCCCCTTCGATCACCGGTTCGGTGATGGGAAAGAAATCAACCCCGTAGTCATGGTTGAATTTGGCGGCAATGTCGCGTGTTAGTTCAAGATGCTGTTTCTGGTCGTCCCCCACAGGCACATGGGTGGCGTGATAGATCAGAATATCCGCTGCCATCAGGGCAGGATAGGCAAACAGGCCCAAAGACGCAGCTTCGGCATTCTTTCCCGCCTTGTCCTTCCATTGGGTCATGCGACCCATCCATCCCATTCGCGCGACGCAGTTGAAAATCCACGCCAGCTGCGCATGTTCCGGCACCTGCGACTGATTGATGAGAATGGATTTTGCCGGATCAATACCCGAGGCAATAAAGCCTGCTGCCAATTCGCGGGTGTTATGGGCCAGCGTCTTGGGGTCAAGAAATTTCGCGGTGATCGCATGCAGATCAACCATGCAGAAAACCGTCTCGTAGTCTTCCTCCTGCATTGACACGAACCGTTTGATCGCGCCCAGATAATTGCCCAGCGTCAGACCGCCGGATGGCTGGATGCCAGAGAAAACGCGGGGGGTAAATTGGGTGTCGGGCATATGCGGACCTCGAGGGGTGGATTAACGGATGCTTGCGGCGTAACTCTATGGCTTCATCGCGTCAAGGAGCGGCCATGCAAGACCCTGAATTCCAGCCACCGGTAAATCCCCTGCCGCCCATCGTTACCCTGACCTTTCTGGCGATTGCGGGGGTTGAGGCGGGTCTGTCACTGGGTGAGGCGGGGATCATCGGCGGACCCGGTGCCGTGGGCTGGCGGCTGGGCCTGATCCGTGACTTCGGCTTTTCGGGGCAGATCTTTGATTGGATGGTGGCGAACGGGCGATGGCCGCTGACAGATGCCATGCGGGCCTTCACCTATCCGTTTATTCATCTGGGGTTCACCCATGCGCTGTTTGCCATGGTGTTGCTTTTGGCACTTGGCAAACTGGTGGCCGAGGCGATGGGGCCGCTGACTTTTGCAGTGATTTTTATCCTCGCGGGGGCGGGCGGGGCGGTTCTATACGGGCTGTTGCTGGATGATCCGGCGTGGATGGTCGGGGCCTACCCCAGCGTTTACGGGCTGATCGGCGGTTATTCCTTTGTGATGTGGCGGCAACTGGCCGGCACTGGTGCGCAGCAATATCGCGCCTTCACACTGATTGCACTCCTGATGGGCATTCAGCTGTTTTGGGGCGTGTTCTTTGAGGTGGGCACACAATGGGTGGCCGAATTGATCGGCTTCTTCTTGGGCTTTGGTCTGTGTTTTGTTATGGTACCGGGTGAATGGGTGCGGATCGTGGATATGATGCGGCGGCGTTAACTGCGCCGCATCGCCGCTTTGAACTCGGCCAGTCGGAAAGCCCCGAACATCTGGCCCACACCAAAATAACTGACCGCACCGATGCCAATCAGCAAGGCCAGCCCCAGACCGCGCCACCATGGCGTGTTCAGTAAGGCTTCCAACAAGGTATTGCCCAATACCAAAGCCATACCCATCACAAGGGACGCCGCGATGATCCGCCAGATGCGTTTGCGGAACCGGTCGTCAAACCGTGCCGCCTCGCCATATTTTCGCGCACCGATGAAGAGGCAAAGCACCATGGCCCAGCCCGCAAAAGTGGTGGCGATGGCGGGGGCGATCCAGCCGATGAAAGGCGCAAGGCCGACGGCAAGGGCGATGTTCACCACCATCGACACAAGCGCAAAGTGGAACGGGCGACGGGTGTCCTCGCGGGCGAAATAGATCGGTTGCAGGACTTTTTGCAGCACAAAGGCAGGCAGGCCTAGCCCGTAAACCGCGACGGCGGCGGCAATGGCGGCGGTGTCATCGACATCGGATGCGCCACGTTCAAACAGCACTGACACCAGTGTTTGCGGGACAACCATCAGGGCCACGGCAGAGGGGATGGTGAGCGCCAGCGCAATTTCCCCCGCGCGGCTAAGGGCGATGCGTGCACCTGTGTCATCCCCTGCCCGCAGCCGGCGTGACAGATCGGGCAATAGGACAATGCCGACAGCAATGCCAACCACACCGAGAGGCAATTGGTACAGCCGGTCCGCGGCAAACAGCCATGACACGGCCTTGTCATACTGGCTGGCGACGACCTGTCCGACCACCAGATTGATCTGCATGACACCAGAGGCAAGGGCGGCGGGCAGGGCGATGACCACCATCGCTTTCATATCGGGCGACCAGCGGGGGCGCGACGGGCGCAGGGCAAACCCGGCTTGTGCCGCCGCCCGCCATGTCAGCGCCAACTGCGCCACCCCTGCAACCGGCACTGCCCAGATCAGCCATGTAATGATCGGCCCGCCGGTCAGCGCCCCGACAACCATCGCCCCGACCAGCAGGATGTTCAGCAGTACAGGAGCAGCCGCCGCAACAGCAAACCGACCGGTGGCGTTCAGGATGCCGGAAAACAGTGCCGCCAGTGACATGCACAGGATATAGGGAAAGACCACGCGGCCATAACCGACGGTCAGGTCAAAACGTTCATCGCCCGCGAACCCTTCGGCGGTCAACCAGACGAAGGCGGGCATAAATACCATGCCGAGGCCGACAAGGATCAATACGGCAAAACCCAACCCGTTAAAGGCCTCCTGCGCAAAGCTTTTCGCGTCTTCGCTACCTTCCAGCTTCTTGGAGAACATCGGTACAAAGGCGGCATTAAACGCACCCTCGGCAAAGAACCGGCGGAACATATTGGGCAGGCGAAACGCTGCGACAAAGGCGTCCATCACCGGGCCCGGACCGATCAGCGCTATCAGCAGCGCCTCCCGCAGGAAGCCCAAAACACGGCTGAGCAGGGTCCAGAAGCCAACAGTGAAAAAGCCTGACATGAGTCGGATGGGTTTCATCGGGTTCTTTCAGCCATAGAGTTAAGGCAGGCTTATCCTGTGGCAGGTTCTGGTGCAATCTGGATCACGGTGGTGAAGGCAAAGTCAACAAGCTGGGTGGCTTGTGGTATTGTCAGATGCGCGTCTTACAAACGACCATATCGCAATCTTCTGGTAAGCTGTCTGAAACAGTTTGATCTCGACTTTGCGCGTTGCAGAAAACTCTGGGCGCAAGTATTTTGCATCAAAGCTGCCGACCTCTCGGAGCATCATGGGACATTGAAATTGTGGACTATCTTCTGTTCGTAGCCTTTCTGACCACAACACTCTTCTTCGTTGCGACACCTGGGCCATCTGTTGCATTTGCATCAGCACAGGCCATTAAATATGGGCAGCGCGCTATGTTTGTCACGGTTGCCGGGGATGCTTTGGGGACCGTGGTGCATATCGCAGTTGCTGTCAGCAGTTTGACGGCTTTGATGGCATTGTCGGCACTGGTTTTGCCGTTTTTACAGGTCGCCGGTGGCGTTTTCATACTGTTCATGGCCTATCACTCATTTAGGGATGCCGGTTCGCAGTCAAAGGCTGGGGGGCAAACCACAGGAAAAGCGTCATTCTGGGCGGGCTTTTTCGCGTGTGTGACCAATCCGAAAGCAATCGTTTTCTTTGTGGCTCTTTTTCCGGCGTTTATCTCGCCAGATCATAACGTCATTGTACAAAGTATTGTTTACGGCGCGATTTTTGTAATCATGGATGCGCTTTCGATCGTTGGGTATGCGATGCTTGCTATGCATACTGTCCGGCGCACGACCTCGCGGTGGATGAATGTCGATGTTTTAAGCGGGATAGGTCTTGCTGGTGTCGGGATTGCGATGGTTATCAAAGGTTTAAGAGCAGTCCCGTCCAACTGACGTTTTATCAGCCGCCAATTAAGAACGACGCGAATTACAATCCTTCAGCCCGCTCTACCCCTTCTGCAATCGCTTGACGCAGACGTTTTTCCAGCGTGCGTTGTTTGCCTTCGGTGTAATATTTCAGCCCGAACATATCCTTGACGTAAAAGGTATCCACCACCTGTTCGCCATAGGTCGCGATGACCGCATTGGCGATATAGACGTTGCTGTCTGCCAGGCTGCGCGCCAGATCATAAAGCAGGCCAGGGCGGTCACGGGTGTCGACCTCGATGATGGTGTAGATCTCGGATCCGTCATTATCAAAGGTGATATGCGTCGGTACTTTAAACGCTTTTTCGCGCTTCTTGATCTTGTCCCGGGATTTCAGCGCATCGCGGGCGACAACTTCGCCGCGCAGGGTCTTTTCGATCATCTGGCGCAGACGCGGCAGGCGCGCGGATTCATAGGCATTGCCTTCGGCGTCCTGAATCCAGAAGGCATCGGTCACAAAGCCGTCTTTCGTGGTATAGCTGCGTGCATCCACCACATTGGCCCCGACCAGAGCAAGGGCACCGGCAAGGCGTGAAAAGATGCCCGGATGGTCGGGCATGACAAAGCTTGCGCGGGTGGCGTCGCGGTCTTCGTCCGGGTGCAGGTCAATGCGCACATCTTCGTTTTCGATACCGCGCAGTAAATTGGCAAAAGCCACATGGGCCGTGACATGCAACCCCTGCCAATAGGGATCGTAATGGCGTGAGGTTTCGATCTGTAAATCCTTGCGCGGCCAGTCTGACAGCGCCAGACGCAGCGCTTTTTTGGCTTCCGCACCGCGGTTCTCGCGGTTCAGGTCTTCCAATCCGGTTTCAAGCGCCCGCTTGGTCTGGCGGTACAGCCCGCGGATCAGCACCGCTTTCCAGTTGTTCCATGTGTTTGGTCCAACCCCGCGAATATCACAGACCGTCAGCACACAAAGAAGATCAAGCCGTTTTACCGTTTGTACCGCTTTGGCGAAATCGCGCACGGTGCGCGGATCGGCAATGTCGCGTTTCTGCGCCATGTCCGACATCAGCAGATGGTAGCGGATCAGCCATTCAACGGTGTCCACCTCTTCCTGCTTCAGCCCCAGACGCGGGGCCACCTGACGGGCAATCTTGGCCCCCAGAATCGAATGGTCCTCTGGGCGGCCCTTGCCAATGTCATGCAAGAGCAGGGCAGTATAGAGCACCTTACGGTTCACTCCTCGCGACAGGATGGAGGAGGCCACAGGCAGTTCTTCTTCCAGCTCGTGTTTCTCGATCCGCGCGAGGTTGGCAATGGTCTGGATCGTATGTTCGTCCACGGTATAGCTGTGGTACATGTTGAACTGCATCATCGCGACGATGGGTTCGAATTCGGGGATAAAGGCGCCAAGCACGCCCAGTTCGTTCATCCGCCGCAGTGCCCGTTCGGGGTTGCCATGTTTCAACAGCAGATCAAAAAAGATCCGCCGTGCCTCGGGATTGGTGCGCAGATCGGCGTCAATCAAATGCAGGTTCGCCTTGACCAACCGCATGGCATCCGGGTGGATTAACATGCCGGTGCGCAGGGCTTCTTCGAACAGGCGCAATAGGTTCAGCTTGTCAGACAGAAAGGCGGCCTCGTCAGGGATGGCGATGCGGTTGTGCACCACGATATATCCCTTTTTGATCTTGGGCCGACGGCGGAAAAGGCGCTCCAGCAGCGGCTCTGCCTTGACGTGGATCGCCTCAAGATTGGTCAGGAAAATCCGGGTCAGATCACCCACGGCAGTGGCATGGCGAAAGAAGGCCTGCATGAACACCTCTACACCGCGTCTGCCGCCAGTGTCCTTATATCCCATCGCTTCGGCCACCTGCACCTGCATGTCGAAGGTCAGCTGTTCGGTGGCGCGGTTGGTCAGCAGGTGCAAATGGCCGCGCACCGCCCAGAGGAAATCCTCGGCGGCGCGGAAGGTGGCGTATTCCTCGGCGCGAAACACACCTTTTCCAACCAGTTCGGAGGAATGATTCACCTTGTAGATAAATTTGGCGATCCAGAACAGCGAATGCAGATCGCGCAGGCCACCTTTGGCCTCTTTGACGTTTGGCTCCACCACATAGCGCTGGCCTTGCTTTTCGTGACGGCGGTCGCGTTCTTCCAGCTTGGCCTCGATAAAGTCATGGCCATTGCCCGAGAAAAGCTGGGTCTCCAGCGCCTGCACCAATTCGGCCTCAAGGCCGGTATCACCGGTGATAAACCGATGTTCCAGCAAGGCGGTCTGAATGGTGAAGTCCTCGCCTCCCAAGCGCACACATTCCTGCACGGTGCGGGTCGCATGGCCGACCTTCAGCTTCAGGTCCCAGAGCATATAGAGCATGCTTTCGATCACGCTTTCGGACCAGGCGGTGGCCTTATAGGGAATCAGGAACAGCAGATCGACATCGGAAAACGGCGCCATTTCGCCGCGCCCATAGCCGCCAACCCCGATGACAGAGAGGCGTTCTCCCTCGGTTGGGTTTGGTTTGGGATGCAGCACCTCTGTCGAGAAGGCCAGGGCACTGCGTACCAGCTGGTCGGTCAGATAGGTATAGGCACGGGTCATCGGGCGGGCGTCAAAAGGTGCGGCGGCAAAGCTGTCTGCGATCACCGCGCGTCCGGCCTTTTGGGCCTCTCGCAGGGTTTTTACAGCGGCGGCGCGTTGTTCCTGTGGGGATAGATCACCGCAGGCCTCTTTTAGTGCCGCGTCGATTGCGAGGCTGTCGAAAATAACCTCCGGTGGGCAAATCAGGCGCGGCACAGCGGCCACGCCTGATTTTTCTTGCAAGGGTGTTGGGTCGGCCAAGTTTAGAAACCAGCTCCGCCAAAGGCCCGTGGTGCAGCCTCAAGGATCACAACCGACTGGTTGCGGATGGTTGCCACCGCAAGGCCGCGCTCATTGGTGCCATCGCGGCGCAGGCGGAAAATGCCGGTCGCCCCGCGGAAGCCTGCCCCCTGTGTCAGTGACGCCCCGGTCAGCGCGGTGGACTTGCCGGATTTCGCCAGTGCCCCCACGGCTGCGATTCCGTCAAAGGCAAGACCGGCAAGCGGATGTGGTGCCGCACCATAGGCAGCGCTGTATTTCTGGTTGAAGGCATTGGTCGCAGCAGGGTCTGGTTTGGCAAACCAGCCGCCTTGAACACCGGGCAGGTCCAGCGTCTGTTTGGGAATGTCCCAGCGTGTCAGGCCGATATACTGCGATGATGCAGAGTTGATACCGGCCTCAGGCAAAAGCTGTGCAAACAACGGCAAGGCCGAGGCAGAAGAGGTTGTCAGGAACAGCGCGTTTGCACCGGTTGAATCAACTGCTGCCTTGACGCGAGGGACGGCGGCAACAACGGATTCCTGGCTCAGCGCATAGTCGACGGTTCCGGCCAGGGTTGCCCCATTTGCCGAAATGGCCTGCTGAATCGCGTTGCGGCCCAACTGCCCAGCAACATCGCTGGCATGCAGCACAACAATGCGGTCTTTACCACTGCGTTTGGCATAGCCCACCAGCCGATTTGCAGTATTTGCGAAGGTCTGACCCAGAACAAAAACATTGCCCCCCGCGATTGTGGGGTTGTTGGAGAAGGACAGGACGTTCACGCCCTGCGCTGCCACAGCAACACCTGCCGCATTTGCCGATTCGCCGTAAACCGGGCCCAGAATGATCTTGGCACCATCGTTGACCGCCTGTGCAGCCATGTTTGCCGCAGTGCCGGCATTGCCAGCGGTGCCGTAAACCCGCAGGTCGATCTTGACGCCATCCAGATCACGGATCGCCAGGCGGGCCGCGTTTTCAAGGTTCTTGGCCAGCAAGTTATCGCTTTGCGATCCGCCGCGCGGAATCAGCAGGGCGACGGGCACAGGTGCGTTGGCGTCGATCTTAACGCCGCCTCCCGTGGCAAGGGACCCAACCGCAGCGGGATCACAGGCTGCCAACATAAGGGCGGCAAAAGGTAACATCAGCAACCGCAGCTTCTTGCGGCTGGCGTTTAAAAAGGCAATCATCGGTACTCACTCCCCAAAGTCTGACGGATGCAGGCGCTTCGCATCACTTGGGCGTGATCATAGACGGTGCGAAAGGCGGGTCCAGCGTGAATTACCAAATGGTGCCCTTGGCGGCGGGTTTATACTTTGTCGGCGTGCCGATTGGTACGGCGCGTGATATCACCCTGCGGGCGCTTGATGTGCTGGCTTCTGCGGATGTGCTGGCGGCGGAGGATACGCGATCCCTGCGTAAGCTGATGGACATTCATGGTGTCCCTTTGCGCGACCGGCGGATTGTGGCGTTGCATGATCATAGTGGCGATGGAGTCGCAGCGCGGCTGGTGGCGGCGGTGAAAGAAGGGCGGTCGGTTGCCTATGCTTCGGAAGCAGGCATGCCTTTGATTGCGGATCCGGGATTCGAGTTGTCCCGGCTGGCGGTAAAGGAAGAGATCAATCTGACCTGCGCGCCGGGACCTTCGGCGGTGCTGACCGCATTAGCATTGGGCGGTTTGCCGACAGATGCGTTCTTTTTTGCCGGATTTTTACCCAATTCAATGGCCGCGCGATCAACGGCACTGGAAAAACTGAAGGATGTTGCAGGCACCTTGGTTTTTTACGAATCTCCGAAACGCTTGGGGGCCATGCTGCGCGATGCCGCCACGGTTTTAGGGGCAGGGCGCTCTGCTGCTGTTTGCCGTGAGCTGACCAAGAAATTTGAAGAGCTGCGTCGGGGATCTTTGGAAGAACTGTCGCGGATTTATGAGAAAAATGCCCCGAAAGGTGAGATTGTAGTGCTGGTGGACCGTGGGCATTTAGAATCTGTTAATCAAGTTGACATAGAAGAAAGCCTACGTGCCGCTTTGAAGGAAATGTCGGTGCGTGATGCGGCTGATATGGTTTCACAGGCGCATGATTTGCCCCGCCGTAAAGTTTACCAGATCGCGCTGGCGCTGGATAAGGCTTAGCGGGGGAACCAAGGATACAGTTGGGAAACCAAGATAGGATGGCAGGGACCATGGCTGTTGCAAATGCGAGACATCACCGGGGGCGTATGGCCTATCATGCCGGGCTTGCGGCGGAATTGCGGATTGCACAGGATTATGAACGGCGCGGTTTCGCCATTGCGCGGCGCAGATGGCGCGGCGCGGGTGGTGAAATTGATCTGATCCTGCGCGATGGCAACGGATTGATTTTTGTTGAGGTGAAGAAAAGCCGAAATTTGGCCCGTGCAGCGAAAAGCCTGTCACCGCGCCAGATGCAAAGGATCTATGCCTCTGCCGAGGAGTTTTTGGGCACAGAGCCGCTGGGCAGTCTGACGGATGTGCGTTTTGACGTGGCTTTGGTTGATGGTCGGGGCGATCTGCAGATCATCGAAAACGCTTTTGGTCACGGCTGACCCATTGCACCTGTCCGGTTGCTGCGCCATCTAAAGGGGGTGTAGCAAGGATAGACCCATGAAAATCGCCTTTCAGATGGACCCCATTGGGGATGTAGACATCAACGCCGACAGCAGTTTCCGTCTTGCTGAAGAAGCGCAGCTGCGCGGGCACAGCCTGTTTTTCTATTCGCCCGACAAACTGGCCTATCAGGAAGGGCGTATCACCGCCCGGGGCCATGATTTTACGGTGCAGCGTGTCCAAGGGGATCACGCGGAGCTTGGCCCGGAAGTTGAGGTAAATTTGGCGGATTTCGATGTGATCTGGCTGCGGCAGGATCCACCGTTCGATATGCATTACATCACCTCGACCCATCTGCTGGACCGGCTTAAAGGTCAGGCGCTGGTGGTGAATGATCCGTTTTGGGTACGTAACTATCCTGAAAAACTGATGGTGCTGGATTTCCCTGATTTGACGCCACCGACAACAATTGCACGTGACCTTGATACCATCAAAGCTTTCAAGGAAAAGCATGGCGATGTCATTCTGAAGCCCCTTTATGGCAATGGCGGGGCGGGTGTCTTCCGGCTGGATGCGGAGGACAGGAATTTGACCTCCTTGCACGAGCTGTTCACCGGGTTCTCCCGTGAGCCCTTGATCGTGCAGAAGTTCCTGCCCGCTGTTTCCAAAGGCGACAAGCGAGTCATTCTGGTGGATGGCGAAGCTGTGGGGGCGATCAACCGTATTCCGGCAAAGGGGGAAACACGGTCCAACATGCACGTAGGCGGGCGCCCGGAAAAGGTGGGGCTGACCGATCGTGATCTGGAGATTTGTGCCGCCATCGGTCCTTTGTTGAAGGAAAAGGGGCAGGTTTTTGTCGGAATTGATGTGATTGGTGAGTATCTGACAGAGATCAATGTGACCTCGCCCACCGGCATTCAGGAGTTGGAGCGGTTTGACGGTGAGAATATCGCGGGCAAGATCTGGGAGGCGATTGAGGGGCGTCTGACATGAGCCTGAGGGCAGGATTGCTCAACACTTGGCTCAGGTGGGTTGAAAAACCTGCGATGGCGCGGGCGAAAGATCCTGCGCAATTGCGCCGCCGGATGGAGATGCATGCGCGGTTGTTTTTCCACGCACCGCGCGGCACCCGGATGCAGTGGCAGGTTTTGGAGCATGGGCATAACCGTTTAGACGCGCTTGAGGTGGCCCCGCGCGCGCTGACCTCTGACATGGTGGTGCTTTATGTCCATGGTGGCGGATTTGTTTTTGGCAGCCCAACGGCCTATTCCGCGCTGGCGGGGCAAATGGCCCGGCGGCTTGGGGCACGGGTGATCCTGCCACGCTATCGTCTGGCACCGGAACATCCCTTTCCGGCAGCTTTTGACGACATATGCACGGCTTGGCAGAGCTTGCTGAAAAGTGGTATTTCACCCGATAAAATTGTGATCGGTGGGGATAGCGCAGGGGGTGCCTTGACCCTGTCCCTTTTGGGGCAGCTTGCGGAAGAGGATGCCCCGATGCCCGCCGGCACATTCTGTTTCTCCCCGTTGACGGATGTGACCTATAGCGGTGAGAGCTTTGGGAAAAACGCCAAAGCCGAGGCGGTATTGCCCGCTGAACGGGCGCATGACATGTGCGCGATGTATCTGGGTGGTGCAGAGGTGACGGACCCGCGGATCAGCCCGTTGTTTGGTCGTTTCGAAGGCGTGCCGCCGGTCTGGATCACGGTGGGAGATACGGAAATCCTCTATGATGACGGGCGTCGAATGGCGCAGGTGCTGCGGGATGATGGGGTGGAGGTGACCTTGCAGGTGCAGCGTGATCTGCCGCATGTCTGGCCGCTGTTTCACAATATCCTGCCCGAGGCGCGTCAGACATTGGACGATCTGGTGGAATGGATTACGCAAACACAGGTGCTGCCAGGCGAAAACTGACGGCTTCTGCGATATGAGGGCGGCGCACCTCCTTGGATCCGTCCAGATCGGCGATGGTGCGTGCTACCCGGATGACGCGGTGATAGCCCCGGGCGGAGAGTTGAAACCGCTCTGCAACTTTGGTCAGCAAGGCCCGTGCCTCGGGATCGGGTGTTGCTATTTCCTCCAACAGATCGCCCTGCGCGTCTGCATTGACGTTTAATCCGGGCAGCCCGTCGAACCGTGCATGCTGGATCTTGCGGGCCTGTGCAACACGGGCAGCGACTTCAGCGGAAGTCTCGCCGTTCGCCGGTAAATCAAGGTCGCTAAAGGCCACCGGGGGCACATCCACGCGCAGATCAAAGCGGTCCATCAGCGGGCCAGAGATCCGGCCCAGATAATCCTCGCCGCAATGCGGGACACGGGCGCAGGCGCGGGCAGGGTCAGACAGGTAACCGCATTTACAGGGATTTGCCGCAGCAACCAGCATGAATTTACAGGGGTATTTCACATGAGCGTTGGCGCGGGCGATCATTACTTCGCCGGTCTCAATTGGCTGGCGCAAGGTTTCCAGCACTGTGCGGGGAAATTCGGGGAATTCATCCATGAACAACACGCCGTTATGGGCAAGGCTGACCTCACCCGGTTTCGCCTGTCGTCCGCCGCCGATGATCGCAGCCATCGAGGCGGTGTGATGCGGTTCGCGAAACGGGCGGGCCCGTGAAATGCCGCCTTCATCCAGCAGCCCGGCAAGGGAATGGATCATTGAGGTTTCCAAAGCCTCCGCCGCACTGAGCGGGGGCAGGATGCTGGGCAGGCGGGCGGCCAACATGCTTTTGCCCGATCCGGGTGCGCCGACAAACATCAGGTGGTGACGGCCGGCGGCGGCGATTTCCAAGGCGCGTTTAGCGCGTTCCTGTCCTTTGACCTCGCGCAGGTCGCGATGTGACGGGCCAAGGGTAACCTCACCCGGTGTGGCGGGGGGCAGTGGGCTCTGGCCGGTGTAATGGCGCACTACATCGCCAAGTGTGCGTGCGGCGATGACTTCGGCGTCGCCGACCCATGCCGCCTCTGCCCCGGATCCATATGGGCACAGCAGGCTGCGGCCCTGTTCGGCGGCGGTCATGGCGGCGGGCAGCGCCCCGACAACCGGGATCAACGTGCCATCCAGCGATAACTCGCCCAAGGCAACCACAGATTGGGTCACGTCATCGGGCAGAATGCCCAATGCGGCAAGCAGGGCAAAGGCGATGGGCAGGTCGAAATGGCTGCCTTCCTTGAGCAGGTTTGCGGGGCTGAGGTTGATGGTGATCCGTTTGGAGGGCAGGGCAATCGCCATCGAACTCAGGGCTGTGCGCACCCGGTCGCGGGCTTCGGATACGGCCTTGTCGGGCAGTCCAACGACAGAAAACGCCGGCAGGCCGGGGGTGACGGCGCATTGCACCTCGACCATCCGGGCCTCGACCCCTTGAAACGCGACTGTATAGGCGCGTGATACCATGTAACTTCTCCTGCCTGCCCCAATCAGGTGTTAACCTTGTTCAGGGGTAGGCAGGGATTGTTTAAGAAGGGTTAATTTCCACCCTGTCTAGGTGACGGGCCAGTCTCGCGTTGGCACACCCATGTCGTAGGGGAAGGGGTCATAGGTTACCTTTAACCCTTCTGCCCGCCATGCCTTGAAGGCGGGATCCTGCAGGGTTGTTGCGCAATAGGCTTTGGCATTTTCGGACACGGGCAGATCATAACCGGTGATGCGGGCCACCACGGGGGCATAAAAGGCATCCGCCAAAGAATAATCACCAAACAGCCATGGGCCGTCCTTGGTGCGCAAGGTGCGGGCGTGTTCCCACAGGGTTTCGATGCGGTCCAGGTCGGCCTGAACTTCCGGCGTGACGGTGAAACCCTGCATCACATGTTGCAATTGCATCGGGCAGGTGCCGCGCAGCGCGGAAAAACCGCCGCACATTTCGGCGGCTAGCCAGCGTGCGGTGGCGCGGGCGGCGGGATCAGTGGGCCACATGCCGGCATCGGGGTGCCGCTCGGCAAGGGTTTCGGCCATGGCAAGGGATTCACCAACAACCGTGCCTTCGGGGGTGCGCATGGCAGGGACCAATCTGGCCGGGGCCAGTTCCGCAAGGTCCGCGGCCATCGTGCCACTGTAAAGCCCGACCAGATGTGCACGGTAAGGCAGGTTGAATTTTTCCATCATCAGCCAGCCCCGCAAGGACCAGCTGGAGAAAGTGCGATCGCCGATATAAAGGTCATATGTCATGGGGTTAACCGGTAATGCGCAATCTGCTTTCGGGCAAATTATAAATTGTGTGGGGGGTAATCACACAAGGTGATTGATGGTCTCTACCTGCCAGTGATCCGTCTGATGGGCCAGAGTGGTTACTGAAAGGTTGTCGATCTTATGGGCCATCGCCGCATGGGCCGTGACACCCAAGGCACGCTGCACCTGCGTCAGGATCACACCAAAATGCGCCACAGCGATGATATGCGTGTCGGGATGGGCGGCGTTCATCGCATCAACCACGGCGTTGACCCGTGCAGCGGTCTGGTTCCAGCTTTCACCTTCCGGTGCCGCAACATCCCCTGGGTTTTCCCAATAGGCGCGTGACAGATCGGGATCGCGGGCGGCAACCTCGTTGAAATGCATCCCGTCCCAAAGGCCGAAGTGCATTTCGCGCAGATCGCGGTGGTGGGGCAGGCGGGGGCGTGATTGTTGCAGCGCATCAGCCGTCGCAATACATCGGATCAGATCAGAGGAGATTACCAGTGCCTCCTCCGGCAGATGGTTTTGCAGCCGCTCAATCTGTGCGGTGTCGGACAGATCCGCAGGAACATCGCGCCAGCCGACAAAGGTTTTTTCATGGGTCGGCCCATGGCGCACCCAGTGCCAGACCGTCATGGCAAGGTCCCTTTCAGCACCTGTGGCAGCCCCGCGATGACCTGCACGGCCAAATCTGCCTCGGCGGCCAGTGCAATATTCAGCCGCCCTTGTGCCTCGCGAAACTGCCGCGCCAAGCCGTTTTCGGGGACAATCCCATGGCCCACCTCATTGGATACAATGACCCAAGGGGCAGGACAGTTACGCAGGGCGGTGATTAGCGTGGTCTGGGCCTGTACCATATCACTTTGCGCCATCAGATGGTTGGTCAGCCACATGGTGGCGCAATCAATCAGGATCACCTGATCGGGCCGCGCATTTATCAGCGGGACGGTCAGGTCAAGCGGTTCCTCCACCGTTGTCCAGTGGTCATCACGCCGGTTCTTGTGAACCTCGACCTTTGCGGCGACTTCGGCGTCAAAGATCTGTCCGGTTGCCAGATAAGTCATTGGCCGCGCGTAAGATTTCACCAATTCCTCGGCCCAAAGCGACTTGCCGGACGCGGCCCCTCCCAAAACAAACGTGGCATTTGGCTGCATTTATTTCACTCTTTTATGGAACCGAAAGCGGTGTTCGTTCGTAGTTAGTACAAAGCTCTGCACAAAGGGCTGCAAAATTACAAGCAACGTGGTCAGGGAATTTTTATCATGGCAATTGAAACAGCTCGCGATTTTTCAATCACCCGCACAGCCATGAAGGCTGAAATGCTGGATGCGGAAACCGAAATGGAACTGGCGATCGCATGGCGTGATCACCGTGATGAGGTGGCGCTGCATCGGCTGATCAACGCCTACATGCGGCTGGCGGTTTCCATGGCGGGCAAGTTTCGCCGCTACGGTGCCCCGATGAACGATCTGATCCAAGAGGCGGGCCTTGGCTTGATGAAAGCCGCCGAGAAATTCGATCCTGATCGCGGCGTGCGCTTTTCGACCTATGCAATGTGGTGGATCAAAGCGGGCATTCAGGATCACGTGATGCGCAATTGGTCGATGGTGCGCACTGGGACGACCTCTTCGCAAAAATCCCTGTTTTTCAACATGCGCCGCGTTCAGGCGCGGATGGAGCGCGAGGCCAGCACGGCCGGACATGAGCTGGACCGACATCAGTTGCGACAGATGATTTCCACCGAGATTGGTGTGCCATTGCACGATGTCGAGATGATGGAAGGGCGGCTTTCCGGCTCTGACTATTCCTTGAACGCGACCCAGTCAGCGGAAG
Organism: Sulfitobacter pacificus; assembly: GCF_030159975.1. Lineage (NCBI taxonomy): Bacteria > Pseudomonadati > Pseudomonadota > Alphaproteobacteria > Rhodobacterales > Roseobacteraceae > Sulfitobacter > Sulfitobacter pacificus. The sequence goes on along the minus strand of NZ_BSNL01000001.1, from coordinate 2,681,502 downwards.
ATGACGGGCGCGAGTGGATTGATGTCTTGGAAGATGAATCCGCGCAAGCTGCTGAACAGGTAGAATATAATCATGACACCGCACAGCTGCGCAGTTGGTTGTTGTCGTCGATGCAGGAATTGCGCGAACGCGAGCAGTTCATCCTGCGCGAACGCAAACTGCGCGATAAGCCCCGCACATTGGAAAGCCTTGGTGAGGAGCTGAAGCTGTCGAAGGAACGAGTACGCCAGTTGGAAGCGGCGGCCTTGGTCAAGATGCGCAAGTCGCTTGAGGGCCGCTCGCCCGAGGTGATGCACCTGCTGAGCTGATAGGTTGGTCGGTCAGGGCTGGCACTGGTCCCGCTTGGCGCTTATGGTTCGGTGAACCAAATGGCGAAGAGGGCGCATCATGCTGGCAAACAAGCATATATTGCTGATCATCGGAGGGGGGATTGCGGCCTTCAAGTCGCTGGACCTGATCCGGCGCCTGCGTGAACGCGGCGCAGAGGTGACGCCGGTTCTGACCCGTGCAGGCGAGGAATTCGTGACACCGCTGTCGGTGTCCGCACTGGCCGGCAGCAAGGTTTACCGTGATCTGTTTGATTTGGGGGATGAGGCCGAAATGGGCCATATCCAGCTAAGCCGCGTGGCTGATCTGGTGGTGGTGGCGCCAGCAACGGCTGATCTGATGGCGAAAATGGCGCAGGGGCTGGCCAATGATCTAGTATCAACGCTGCTGTTGGCAACAGACACACCGGTGATGATTGCCCCGGCGATGAACGTGCGGATGTGGGATCATCCGGCCACGCAACGCAACCTGAAAACCCTGCAAGGTGACGGGATCAAAGTGGTTGGCCCGAACGAAGGCGACATGGCCTGTGGCGAACACGGACCGGGGCGTATGGCCGAACCGCTGGAAATCGTCGCGGCGATAGAGGCGCAGTTTGCTGACGGGCCGTTGCGGGGCAAACGTATTCTTGTCACCTCTGGTCCGACCCATGAACCGATTGATCCTGTACGATATATCGCGAACCGCTCTTCCGGGGCGCAAGGGGCTGCCATTGCACAGGCCTTGGCGACTTTGGGGGGCGAGGTGATTTTTGTCACTGGTCCTGCTGATGTCCCGCCCCCCGCCGGGGTCACTGTGGTTGCGGTACAGACCGCGCAACAAATGCTTGAGGCGGTGCAAGGTGCCTTGCCGGTGGACGCGGGTGTTTTTGCCGCTGCTGTGGCGGATTGGCGGGTCGAAGGGGCCAGTGATAAGAAGCTGAAGAAATCCAAAGACGGCTTGCCGGTGCTGAGCTTTGCGGAAAACCCCGACATTCTGAAAACGGTCAGCCGCATGGAGGCGGGTCGTCCGCCGCTGGTCATCGGGTTCGCGGCGGAAACCAATGACGTGCTGGCCCATGCAACGGCGAAGCGTGAACGCAAGGGTTGTGACTGGATCCTGGCCAATGATGTCTCCCCTGAAACCGGCATCATGGGTGGCAGTGAAAACGCCGTGACGCTGATCACGGATGATGGTGCAGAAGACTGGCCGCGCATGTCAAAAGATGCGGTGGCACAAGAGCTGGCGTCACGGATTGCACAGGCGCTGGATTCGAAATGACCACGATCAAATGTACATGGGCAGCGGGCGCGGATCAGGCGCTGGGTCTGCCGGAATATGCCACCACGGGCGCGGCGGGCGCGGATCTGCGCGCCAACCTGCCGGAGGGGCCAGTGCGAATTGCACCTATGGCGCGCGCGCTTGTGTCAACCGGATTGCATATGGAAATCCCGCAGGGTTTTGAGGTGCAGATCAGGCCGCGGTCCGGCCTTGCGTTGAAACAGGGTATCATGCTGCCCAACAGTCCCGGCACAATCGACAGTGACTATCGTGGGGTGGTTGGCGTGATCGTGTTGAATGCGGGCACAGAGCCATTCGAAGTGACCCATGGCATGCGCATCGCGCAGATGGTTGTGGCGCCGGCCCCGCAGGTGGCGTTTGAGATTGCCGAGACGCTGGATAGCACAGACCGCGCCTCTGGCGGGTTCGGCTCTACCGGAGAAACCTGATGCTGCTGGTTCTGGTGATCGCAGCGGTGCTTTGGTTCGGGGGGCGCATGATGGGCGTGCCCCGCGCGGCGCGTCTGTCGATGTTGGGGCTGCTGTTTGTTGCGGTCCTGGGGATGCAGCTGGCCTTGCCCGAAGGGAATGGATTGCGTCAGGCCACCGGGGGCAGTGCCGCGCTGTGGCTGATCCTTGGCGGGTTTGCCGCGGTGATCTGGGCTTATCGCAGTTTTATCGTGCATTTGCGGGGCCGTGTGACCGCGCAAACACCTGATACGCCAACAAATCAAGGCAGCTTTTCCGAGACCGAGCTGGACCGCTACGCGCGTCACATCGTGCTGCGCGAGGTTGGCGGGACCGGGCAAAAGGCGTTGAAGAACGCCAAGGTGCTGGTCATCGGTGCTGGCGGGTTGGGCGCACCGGCACTGCAATATCTGGCAGCGGCAGGGGTGGGCACCATCGGTGTTGTGGATGATGATGTGGTGGAGAACGCCAACCTGCAACGGCAGGTGATCCATCCTGATGGCAATATCGGCATGCCCAAGGTGTTTTCCGCCCAGACGCAGATGGAGGCGCAGAACCCCTTCATCACCGTACGTCCCTATCATCGCCGTTTGACAGATGACATCGCGGCGGAATTGGTTGCGGAATATGATCTGGTGCTGGATGGCACGGATAATTTCGAAACCCGCTATCTGGTGAACGCGGCCTGTGTGGCGGCGGGTCTGCCGCTGGTGTCCGGGGCGCTGAGCCAGTGGGAGGGGCAATTGTCAGTCTTTGATCCCGCCAAGGGTGCGCCCTGCTACCGCTGCATTTTCCCGCAGGCCCCCGCCGCTCACCTTGCGCCAAGCTGCGCAGAGGCCGGGGTGATCGGCCCCTTGCCGGGGGTGATCGGATCAATGATGGCAATTGAGGCGATCAAGGTGATCACGGATGCCGGAACGCCGGCACGGGGGCAAATGTTGATCTATGACGCGCTTTACGGCGAGAATCGCACAATCCAGATCGCCCGCCGTGCGGATTGCGCAACCTGCGGCAGCAGCTGATTCCGCTAGGTTTTCACCAACGGATTGTAACCCGCCCTTTGCGCCCTTAGCTTGAGCGCAAAGGAGAATTTCCCATGATAAATCCCCTGTTGGCCGGTTGGGCCACGCCCTTTGAGATTGCGCCGTTTGATCGGATTTCAGACGATGATTTTGCGCCTGCGCTGGACGAGGCCCTTGCCGCGCATAATGCCGAGATTGAGGCGATTGCCAGCAATCCTGACACCCCGAGCTTTGCCAATACAATCGAGGCACTGGAAGGTGTGGGGGAGGCGTTGAACAAGGTGCTAAGCGTGTTTTTCACCGTGGCAGGGGCGGACAGCAACCCGGCCCGCGAGGCATTGCAGCGGGATTTCTCCCCTAAATTGGCCGCGCATTTCGCCGAAATTTCCGGCAATAAGGCGTTGTTTGAACGCATCGCCGCCGTTTGGGACGCCCGCAATACGCTTGATCTGACCGACGAACAGGCACGGATTTTGATGATCGCGCACCGTGATGCTGTGCGCTCCGGTGCCGCCCTGATCGGGGATCAGGAAAAGCGGATGAAAGAGATCAAGGGGCGTCTGGCAGTTCTGGGCACGCAGTTCACGCAGAATCTGTTGGCGGATGAACGCGGGTGGTTCATGACGCTGGCTGACGAAGATCTGGAAGGGTTGCCGGAATTTGTTGTCAGCGCGGCCCATGCGGCGGGCAAGGAAAAGGATGCAGGCGGCCCTGTCGTCACCCTGTCGCGTTCGCTGATTGTACCCTTCCTGCAATTCTCCCCGCGCCGCGATCTGCGCGAAAAGGCGTTTCGCGCATGGGAGGCCCGTGGGGCCAATGGCGGCGAAACCGACAACCGCGCCATCGCCGCCGAAACGCTGGCCCTGCGCGAGGAACGGGCGCAGCTGCTGGGATACAATAATTTCGCCAAGTTTAAGCTGGAAACCGAGATGGCCAAAACACCCGATGCGGTGCGCAAGCTGCTGATGGAAGTGTGGGAACCGGCCAAGGCACAGGCAAATGCCGATGCCGAGGTGTTGACCCAGATGATGCATGCTGATGGTGTGAACGGTGATCTGGCCCCGTGGGACTGGCGCTATTACGCAGAGAAACGCCGTGCGGTGGAGCATGATCTGGATGAGGCGGCGTTGAAGCCTTATTTCCAACTCGACCGGATGATCGAGGCGTCTTTTACCTGTGCAACCCGTCTGTTCGGGCTGGAATTCACGCCGCTGGATGTGCCGCTCTATCACGCGGATTGCCGCGCTTGGGAAGTGACGCGCGGGGGCAAACATGTGGCGGTGTTCATCGGGGACTACTTTGCGCGTGGTTCGAAACGCTCCGGGGCGTGGTGCTCGGCGATGCGCGCGCAGGCCAAGTACCCCGAAATGCAATCGCCTGTTGTGATCAATGTCTGCAATTTTGCCAAGTCCGATCCGGCTCTGTTGTCTTATGATGATGCGCGGACCTTGTTTCACGAATTCGGTCACGCGCTGCACCAGATGCTGTCGGATGTGACCTACGAAAGCGTCAGCGGCACTTCGGTGGCGCGTGATTTTGTGGAGCTGCCAAGCCAGCTGTATGAACATTGGCTGGAAGTGCCGGAGGTTCTGGGCGAATTTGCCACCCATGCCATCACGGGCGAGGCGATGCCAAAAGAGATGCTGGACAAGGTTCTGGGCGCAGCCACTTTCGATATGGGGTTCCAGACGGTGGAATATGTCGCCTCCGCGCTGGTCGATCTGGAGTTTCACGATGGTGAACCGCCTGCTGATCCGATGGCGAAACAGGCCGAAGTGCTGGACGCATTGGGGATGCCCGACGCCATCCGTATGCGCCATGCGACACCGCAGTTTGCCCATGTCTTTGCCGGTGACGGATATTCCAGCGCCTATTACAGCTATATGTGGTCAGAGGTGATGGATGCCGATGCCTTCCAATCCTTTGAGGACGCCGGCGGTGCCTTTGATGCGGAACGGGCAAAGGCGCTGGAAACGCATATCCTGTCCACCGGCGGATCACAGGATGCGGCAGAGCTTTATGTGGCCTTCCGGGGGCGTTTACCTGGGGTTGAGGCCCTGTTGAAGGGGCGCGGTTTAGCCGCTTAAACTCTTTGACTAGTACCCAAGGGCGCGGTCGACGAGGTTGATAAAGGGCTCATCCGCCTCACCACGGCGGATGTTCTCGACAATCACTTCGCTGGCCGTGCTGGCCCGCGTTTCGGCGGCGATATGCGGGGTGACTGTGACCTTGGGATGGGTCCAATAGGGATCATCAGTGGGCAAGGGCTCCACCCGGAACACGTCCAGCGTGGCATGGGCGATCTGGCCGCTGTCCAGCGCGGCCAGCAGTGCGGCATCGTCGATCAGCGGGCCGCGACCGGGATTGATGATAAACGCGCCCTTGGGCATCTGCGCCAATGTCTCTGCGTTCAGGGTATTCTCGGTTGCTGCGGTATCAGGCAGCAGCAGCACCGCGATTTCGGCTTGTGACAGTGCTTTGGTCAGGCCGTCCTCCCCGTGCAGACAGGTCGCGCCGGGCAGATCCTTAGGGCTGCGCGACCATCCGGTGACGTTGAAACCAAGGCCAAGCAGTGTGTTTGCAACAGCGGCACCCAATGCACCAAGGCCCAGCACAACAACCTGCCGCTCCTGTGCCAAGGGCGGCGTGCGCGGCACCCATTTTGTGTCATCGCGTAGGATGTCGGTGTCGATCCCCAGATGGTAGCGCAGCACATGGCCGGTGACCCATTCCACCATGCCTTTGGTCAGGCCCGGATCAACCATGCGGGCCAAAGGCATGGTCAGGGTTTCATTACCGGTAATCGCCTCGACGCCAGCCCAGAGGTTCAGCACCGCTTTGGTTTTTATGTAGGGAGTGAAATCCTGCAACGGGCTGTTCGGGGCATAGATGATGTAATCAACATCCTGTGGGGCGATCTCTTGGGCGAGGTTGGCGTCACCAAAGCCCGCCTTGTCCAATGCGTCCCGCAGGGGGCGTTCATAGGTTTCCCAGCGTTCGGGGCGCGCGGCGAAAAGCAGGTTCAGGGGCATGGGTTATCTCGGTCTGTGGACATGGGCAGATTGGACAAGGCCAAAGGCCAGAAGCAGCACCAGCATCGCAGAGCCGCCATAGCTGACCAGCGGCAGGGGCACGCCGACAACCGGGGCCATGCCCATGACCATCGACATGTTGACGGCGAAGAACAGGAAAAAGTTCAATGCAATGCCCAGCGTCAGCAAGGATGAAAACCGGTCCTTGTTGCGGATTGCGGTGACCACGCAGAAGATGATGATCAGCGCATAAAGCCCCAGCAGGGATATTGCCCCGACAAAGCCGAATTCCTCGGCCAACGTAGTAAAGATAAAGTCGGTGTGTTTCTCAGGCAGGAAGTTCAGCCGCGATTGCGTGCCTTGCATGAATCCGCGTCCGGTCCAGCCGCCGGAGCCGAGTGCAATCTTGGATTGGGTGATGTGATACCCCGCACCCAAAGGATCGGCGGCGGGGTCCAGAAAGGTATCAATCCGGCGGTACTGATAATTGTTCAACAGCTGCCATGGGGTGCCGCGTGACTGAAATACAGCAGCGACCAGTCCCACACCAGTGGCGATGACGGCGGCGAAATAGGCCCAATGCACACCGGCGAGAAACATCAGCCCGGCTCCGGCGGTCAGCAGCAGGATCGAGGTGCCAAGATCGGGCTGTTCAAGCACCAGCGCTGTGGGCGCAAGGATGATCACCACCGGCAGCAGAACCCAAAACGGGCGGGATACTTTTTTCGCAGGCAGCCAGTCGTAATAGGCGGCCAGAAACATCACCAGCGTGATTTTCATAAGCTCCGACGGTTGCAGGTCCATAAACCCGAGATCGAGCCAGCGTTGCGAGCCCTTGCGTTCTTCCCCGACCAGCGCGACCAGCACCAGCAGGATCATGGAGGCACCGTAAGCCACGCCAGAGAGGTTGCGCCATAACCAGATCGGCACCATGGCCACACCCATCATCAGGGCCAGGCCAAGGCCGAACCGCTTGATCTGTGGCTCTGCCCATGGGGAAAACGATCCGCCGGCCACTGAGTACAACATTAGGAAGCCGACACCACAGACGCTGGCCAGCAGCAATGCCAATGGCCAGTTCAGGTGCAGGATCTTGCGAAACCCTGTTGGGACGGATTTGACCGTATATTCAAGATAGCTCATGCGCGGTCTTTGCCCTTGATCGCTGCCTGTGGTTGCACATCACGCAGGCGGTTCTGCTGGGTCTTGATGCGGGCACGATCGCCGGTTGGATAGGCGTTCAGCGGCGGTTCACCCCCGGCAAGCGCCTGCAACATCACGTCCCGCGCGATGGGGGCCGCTGCCGTTGATCCGCCGCCGCCATGTTCGACCAGCACCGATACCGCATAGCGTGGCTTGTCATAAGGGGCAAAGGCGACAAACAGTGCATGGTCGCGCCGTTCCCACGGCAGATCCGCGTTACGGGTCACCCCGCGCGCACGTTCTGCGGCAGTAATATTGCGCACCTGTGATGTGCCTGTCTTGCCTGCCATGCGCCATTCATCGGCGATAATGCGATTGCGGTATGCGGTGCCGCGGCGGTCGTTCACAACTTCATACATGGCGCGGCGCATTTCGCGCAGGTTGTTCTCGTTCATGCCAAGCGACACACCATCGCCCAAGGGTTGTTCCACACCATCGCGGGATTTGATCAGCCGAGGCAGCACCATGCGTCCAGTGGCAAGCCGGGCCGTCATTACCGCCAGTTGCAAGGGCGAGGCCAGCATGAAGCCCTGCCCGATAGAGGCGTTGACGGTGTCCCCAATCACCCATTCCGCGCCCCGCGCCGTGCGTTTCCAGTCCTTTGTCGGGGTCAGGCCGGAATTGACCGAAGACAGCGCCAGATCATGGCGGATGCCAAGGCCGAACCGGTTTGCCATGGCTGAGATTTTCTCAATCCCGACTTTCAGTGCCAGATCGTAATAATAGACGTCGCAGGATTGTTTGAGCGAATTGCTCAGATCAACCCAACCGTGGCCGGCACGTTTCCAGCAGTGAAACTTGCGTTCTGCAACCTCCAGATGGCCGGGGCAATACACCGTTTCGCTGGGGTTGATGAGCCCGTCTTCGAGGGCGGCCATGGCGGTGATCATCTTGAAGGTAGAGCCGGGCGGATAAGAGCCCTGCACAGTCTTGTTGACCAGCGGGCGGTATTTCGAATTCAGCAGGGGGTCATAGTCCGCCGAGGAAATCCCGCCGATGAACAGATTGGGATCATAACTGGGCGCCGAGGCGATTGCGGCCAGATCACCGCTTTCGCAGTCAATGATCACCACAGCAGCGCTTTCACCGCCAAGGCGGGCCTGCACATAGCCTTGCAGCTTGGAATCAATGGTCAATTGCAGATCGGCACCTGATTGCCCTTCGCGCCGCGCCAGTTCGCGCATCACCCGGCCGGTTGCATTGACCTCAACCTGTTTGGTGCCTGCCACACCACGCAGCGCGTCCTCGGCGCGGGCCTCTACATTGATCTTGCCAATCTGGAAGCGTGGGATGCGCAGTACCTGATCAGGATTTTCCAGCGCATCAAGGTCCTTTTGGCTGACCCGCCCGACCCGCCCAACCACATGGGCAAAGTCAGACCCGCGCGGATAGACCCGTGTCAGCCCGACCTCAGGGGTGACACCGGGCAGGGCGGGGGCATTGACGCTGACCTTGCTGACCTCGTCCCAGCTGACACCCTCAACGATGGTGACGGGCAGGAAAGGGGCGGAGCGTTTCAACTCTTCAAGCGCGCGCTCATAGGTTTCCAGATCGATCTCGATGATCTGGCTCAGCCGTGCCATCACCGCGTCCACATCACCGGCATCTTCGCGCACCATAACGATCCGGTAGGAGGGGACATTCTCGGCCAGCCGCACGCCGTTGCGGTCGAAGATCTCACCACGTGTTGGCGGGATCAGGCGGATGTTGATGCGGTTTTCTTCGGCCAGCAGGCGGAACTGATCGGCCTGATCCACCTGCAGATACCGCATCCTTGCGGCCAGCCCACCCATGAACAATAGCTGCGCACCGCCCAACAGCGCCGCCCGACGGGTCAGTTTGGCGTGGCTCGCGTCGTTTTCCGCGCGGTTGCGTCTCATGCCAACACCCCCTCTAAATCCGCTGTCCGTGGCCGTCCAGATCACCCGGATTGGCCTTGCGCACGCCCATGCCGAAATGGGTTACTGCGACAACAGCAGGGTAGGCCAGCAAGGTCAAAAACAATTCCGACAGGCCAAGGGACAGGCTGGGTTGTTCGATCAGCACAATGGCGAGGATAACCCGGTAGGCCAGCGTAATACTGATGATGATGACACCAACGCTGATCCATTCCGCGGCAAAGTTCGCATCCCGCAGGGAACGGGCCCGCCCTTTCAGGTTCTCACATCCGATCAGTGCCAGGACTGCCGCCAGACCCGGCGGGCGCTGTAACAACAGATCCGCCAGCAGGAAGGCACCGGCGAGGGCCAGCGCGGGCACGTAATCGGGGCGGCGCAGGCTCCACGCCAGTGCAAAGCAAAGCAGAAAATCAGGAGCGGCCCAGCGGCGCGGCGTGGTTTCCAGCGGCAGCAGGTGGAAGAACAGGATCACCAGCGTCAGCAGCAGGAAAGCCGCACGCATCAGCCAAAGGCGGGTGGCAGAAAGGTCGTTCATTCGCTTGCGGCCTCCTGTGTTTCCTCCAAGGGGCCGTTTTCGGTGATGACCTGTGCCGTGTCGGTGACATGTTCAGTGCCATAATGGCGCAGCACACGCAGGAATTCGAGGCGTTCATAATCTGCGGCCAGACGCACCCGCAAACGGCCACCGGGGTCGGCGGCAACCTGCCCGATCAGCAGACCGGCAGGAAAGACACCGCCATCACCAGAGCTGATCACCCGGTCACCGGGGCGCACGAGGTCGGGATTTTCAAGGAAATCAACAGGTGGGGCAATGGTGTTGTCACCGGCGACAATTGCGCGTTGGCCTGACGGCTGGATTGTTGCGGGGATGCGGCTGGTGGCGTCGGTCAACAGGATCACCCGCGCTGTGTTTTCCGCGACGCCCGAAATACGCCCGACCAACCCGATACCGTCCATCGTGGCCCAGCCATCCACCAGACCATCCCGTGCGCCGACATTCAGCAGCACCGATTGACGGAAGGGGGAACCGGAATCCGCCAGCACAACACCGGTGATAAAGGTCAGGCGCGGATCAAGACGCACCTTGTTCAGATCCAGCAGACGGGCGTTTTCCTGCTCAAGTTGCAGCGCAGCTTCTTTCCAAGCCTGCATCTGGCGCAGCTCGCTGCGCAGCTCCTGATTTTGTTCGGACAGCCGTTGATACGACCGGAAATCGCGAAACAGATTGACGGTGCCGGTGACGGGGGCCATGGCCCAGTCAAGATTGGGCACCAATCGGTCGGTGATCTGGGCGCGAAAGCGTTCAACGCGCGGGCTGTCGATGCGCCACAAAAGGAAGGTTGCGCTGAGCAGCAGGATCAGGACAGCCAGCAACAGCCGCCGCAGTGGGGCGGTGTAGTCATTGCTGTTTGAACGGTCGCTTGCCATGTCCCTTGCGCTCCTGCCCGAGGTGTCAGGCTTTCATCGAGCCTAGCAAAAATCAGCTGTCGTAGTCGATGGCGTGGCGCAGCTGTTTTTCATATTCCAGCGCCTTGCCGGTGCCAAGCGCCACGCAGTTCAATGATTCATCCGCGATGGAAACCGCCAGACCTGTCTGCTCTCGCAGGGCCAGATCCAGATCACCCAGCAGCGCACCACCGCCGGTCAGCATCACGCCGCGATCCACAATATCAGCCGCCAGATCAGGTGGTGTGGTTTCCAGCGCGGTCATCACCGCCTCGCAGATTTGCTGTACCGGTTCGGCCAGTGCTTCGGCGATCTGTGCCTGGGTCACTTCGATTTCCTTGGGCACACCGTTCAACAGGTCGCGCCCACGGATTTGCATCGAGGTGCCGCGCCCGTCGTCAGGCATCCGTGCGGTCCCGATAGAAGTCTTGATGCGTTCGGCGGTGGTTTCCCCAACCAGCAGGTTCTGCTGACGGCGCAGATAGCTGATGATCGCTTCATCCATACGGTCACCCCCAACACGCACCGAACGGGCGTAAACGATATCACCCAGCGAAAGCACCGCAACCTCGGTTGTACCACCACCGATGTCGACGACCATATTGCCGGTGGGGTCGGTGATCGGCATGCCGGCACCAATGGCCGCCGCAATCGGTTCGGCGATCAGGCCGGCGCGGCGCGCACCTGCTGACAGAACCGACTGGCGGATCGCGCGTTTTTCAACCGGGGTCGCACCATGGGGCACACAGACGATGATCTTGGGTTTGGAAAAGGTAGAGCGTTTGTGCACCTTGCGGATGAAATGTTTGATCATCTCTTCGGCGGTGTCAAAATCGGCAATCACACCCTCGCGCATCGGGCGAATCGCTTCAATGGAACCGGGGGTACGGCCCAGCATCAGCTTGGCATCCTCGCCCACCGCCAGAACTTTCTTCACGCCGTCCTTGATGTGATAGGCAACAACCGATGGTTCCGACAGGACAATCCCGCGCCCTTTTACGTAGACCAGAGTATTGGCTGTACCGAGGTCGATCGCCATATCGGATGAAAACAGTCCACGGAGATTTCCAAAGAGGTTCATTTGCCTGCGTACCTTGTCAAAGTCATATTGGCCCGCGACTCTGCCGAGGCGGGCTGATGGTGCTTATAGGCTTGGCGTAGCTTAGGTGAAAGGGGGTGTTTTTCACAGTTGGGCATGTTGCCGCCTGCGCCCTATGTTCAGGGGCAGAGCTTATACGTGGAGAAGAGTGAAATGAAGAAAATCCAGAGCCTTGGCGTACATCACATCACCCTGATGGGGGCGGACCGGCAAAGCAGCATTGATTTCTGGGAGGGGGTGCTGGGCATGCCCTTTATCTTTGATCAGCCGAATCTGGATGATCCAGAGGAGGGGCATCTGTATTTCGATCCCGGTGACGGCAGGTTGATCACCATCTTCACCAATGAAAATCGTGCGCGGGTGCACAGTCGCACGCCGATGGATGCCGGTTGTGTACATCACATCGCCTTCGAGGTGGATCGCGCCATGTTTGATCAGGTGCTTGACCGGCTGGCGGATCGCGGGATTGGCAATTCGGGCATCAAGGACCGTGGGTTCATGCATTCGATCTATTTCAAGGACCCGCTGGGCCTGTTGATTGAACTGGCCTGCTATACCTTCATCCCGCCAAGCGGCAGCAGCCATGCCGAAGTGATGATGCAGGCACACAAGCTGCGGGTGGAACGGGGGGCAGAGGCGATTGAGCGGGAGCATCTGGCCGATGCAGCGGTGATGATTGTGGAACGCTCGCAGGGATCTCTAAGCGCTGATCGGGCGGCGAAGAACCCATTTGACAGGTGACGGGACAACGCAGCTGCTTCATGTGTGGCATGGTTGGAAATGAGTTTAAGGGCAAGATGAAGAATGCCGCTGTGACTTCATCTTGCCAATTAAACTCAATCCTGTCGCCCGCTGCATGCGCTGCGGGAACGGGCAAGGTGGGCTGTTGCCCACCTTCATTCTCAGGTTACGTCTTTATAGTTGATTTCGCGCTTGTCCGTGCCGCCCTTCTCGCGACGGACCAACAGGCGGTTCAGCGCGTGGATATAGGCGCGGGTGGATGAAACAACCGTGTCGGTATCGGCAGACTGACCGGTCACGATACGGCCGTCTTCCTCAATCCGAACCGAGACAGTTGCCTGTGCATCGGTGCCTTCGGTTACCGCATGTACCTGATAAAGCTGCAACCGCGCCTCATGTGGGACCAGAGCCTTGACGCAGTTGAATGCCGCATCAACCGGGCCGTCGCCGGTTTGCTCTGTGGTGCTTTCCGTGCCGTCCACATCAAGGGTCATGCGGGCCTGATTTGGCCCCTCGGTGCCGCATATCACATGCATCGATACCAGTTTGACACGATCCTCTTCGGGATCGGTGGACGTGCGCATCAAGGCGATCAGGTCATCCTCATAGATTTCCTTTTTGCGATCAGCCAGTTCCTTGAAACGTACGAACACATCCTTGAGCTGGTTGTCGCCCAATTCGAACCCGAGGTCCTCCAGCTTGGAGCGCAGTGCGGCCCGGCCAGAGTGTTTGCCCATAACGATATTGGTTTCGGACAGGCCCACATCCTCGGGGCGCATGATCTCGAAGGTTTCAGCGTTTTTCAGCATGCCGTCCTGATGGATGCCGCTTTCGTGGGCAAAGGCGTTTTTGCCAACGATGGCCTTGTTGGGTTGCACCGGGAAACCCGACACAGTGGAGACGCGGCGCGAGATGTTCATGATTTTGGTGGCGTCGATGCCCGTTTGATAGGGCATGATGTCGTTGCGCACGCGCAGGGCCATTACCACTTCTTCAAGGGCGGTATTGCCCGCCCGTTCGCCCAACCCGTTGATGGTGCATTCGATCTGGCGCGCCCCGGCCTCTACCGCGGCAAGGCTGTTGGCGGTCGCCATGCCTAGGTCGTTGTGGCAGTGGGTGGCAAAGATAATCTCGTCCGCGCCGGGCACGTTTTCAAGCAGTTTGCGGATCAGATCAGCGCTTTCACGCGGGGCGGTATAGCCGACGGTATCAGGAATGTTGATCGTGGTGGCCCCGGCCTTGATGGCAATTTCAACCACGCGATAGAGGTAATCCAGCTCGGTCCTTGTGGCATCCATGGGCGACCATTGCACGTTTTCGCACAGGTTGCGGGCATGGGTGACCGTCTCGTGAATGCGATCGGCCATTTCGTCCATGGTGAGATTGGGAATGGCGCGGTGCAATGGCGAAGTGCCGATGAAGGTGTGAATGCGCGGTTGGCGGGCGTGTTTGATCGCCTCCCAGCAGCGGTCAATATCGCCGAACTGGGCACGGGCCAACCCGCAAATAACTGATTTTGTGGCGTTTTTTGAAATTTCCGTGACAGCGGCGAAGTCCCCCTCAGAGGCGATGGGAAAACCGGCCTCGATAATATCAACGCCCATTTCATCCAGCAAGCCGGCGATTTCCAGCTTCTCCGCATGGGTCATCGTGGCACCGGGGGATTGTTCGCCGTCACGCAAGGTTGTGTCGAAGATCATGACGCGATCTTGGGTCTGTGTATCAGTCATTGTGATGTCTTTCGTTCTGCTTGTTCAAATCCGTGGCGCGGTGGCGAACCCTCTGAGCGGACGCGCCGGGATGGCACGCTCAGAGGCGGATTAGCAGCAGGAGGTTGGCACGCAGAAGCAACGCGTCGATGCGCGAAGGGGTCACAGTATGTGAGGCGTGTGTCATGGCGGTATTTATAGGCCCGTGATTTGAAATGGGAAGGGGGGAGTTTGATTTTGCATTTTTTCCAGGAGGGCGTTGACCTGTGGCGCGCTGCGGCTAGGTCAGAAACATGGGAAAAACACTGATTATAGGCGCTTCTGGCGGGATTGGGGCGGCAATGGTCGCGGCCTGTATCGCAAAGGGCGAGCAGGTCACCGGGCTGTCACGCAGTGATGATGGGTTTGACATTACTGACCCGGCCTCGGTTGCCCGGCATTTGGATGCGCTGGACGGGCCATATGACAGGGTGGTGGTGGCGACGGGTGCCTTGGTCATTGAGGGGGCAGAGCCGGAGAAGACGATCAAAGCCATCGACAGCAAGGCTATGCTGGATCAGTTCAGGTTAAATGCGGTGGGGCCGGCGCTGGTACTGGCCCGCGCGCATGGGTTGCTGCCGCGCAAGGGACGTGGGGTGCTGGCGGTATTGTCGGCGCGGGTGGGCTCTATCGGGGACAACCGGATGGGCGGTTGGATCAGTTACCGCGCGGCCAAAGCGGCGGTGAACCAGATTGTACATACAACAGCGATTGAGTTGGCGCGGACACATCAGGAAAGCATCTGCGTGGCCTTGCATCCGGGGACTGTCGCCACGGCTTTTACGGCTGATTATCTGGGACGGCACCCGGCAGTGACGCCTGACGAAGCGGCAGAGAATTTACTGCACGTAATGGATGGTTTGACCCCTGCCCAGACCGGTGGGTTTTACGATTGGGCAGGCAAAGAGGTGGCGTGGTGAAACGGTTGGTTTTGGTGCTGGGGGATCAGCTTTCGCAGGGGTTGTCCGCCTTGCAGGAAGCAGAGCGAGAAAGTGATATTGTAGTGATGGCAGAGGTCGCCGAGGAGGCGGGATATGTCAAACACCATCCCAAGAAAATCGCGCTTATTTTCGCCGCGATGCGCAAATTTGCGCAAGTATTACAGTCGGATGGCTGGGATGTGCGATACACGAAGCTGGACGATGAGGAGAACGCAGGCAGCATCGTTGGAGAGCTGTTGCGCCGCGCGCAGGAGACTGGTGCAGAGGAGGTGATCTGTACCGAGCCGGGGGAATGGCGGCTGATTGAAAAGCTGAAATATGCGCCGGTGAAAACACGTATTCTGCCGGACGGTAGGTTCATCGCCAGTCACGGCGAATTCGAGCGCTGGGCCGAGGGGCGCAAGGCGTTGCGGATGGAGTATTTCTATCGCGAGATGCGACGTAAGACCGGCCTGTTGATGGAGGGTGAGGAGCCCGCCGGAGACAAGTGGAATTTCGATCATGACAACCGCAAACCGGCACCGGATGATGTGTCGGTGGAAGGGCCGTTGTGGTTTGAACCGGACACGGAAGTTGAAGAGGTTCTGTCGCTGGTCGAAGCGCGGTTTGGCGATCACTTTGGAGACCTGCGCCCCTTCGGTTTTGCCACCACGCGCGGGCAGGCTTTGGAAGCGCTAGAACATTTTGTGAAACAGGCCCTACCGCGGTTCGGCGACTATCAGGATGCAATGCTGGAAAGCCATGCGTTTTTGTATCACGCGGTGCTGTCGCCCTATATCAACATCGGGCTTCTGGACCCTTTAGAAGTCTGTCAGGCAGTTGAAAAGGCATGGAAAAAAGGCGATGTGCCGATCAATGCGGCGGAGGGGTTCATCCGTCAGATCATCGGCTGGCGCGAATATGTGCGGGGGATCTATTTCCTTGAAGGGCCGGAGTATCCGCAGCGGAATGTACTAAAGCATGACAGGGATTTGCCCGCCTTCTACTGGGGGGCAGAGACCAAGATGAATTGTGTGTCCCATGCGGTGGCGCAGACCCGGGAACATGCCTATGCGCATCATATCCAGCGGCTGATGGTGACGGGCAATTTTGCGCTGTTAGCCGGGGTTGATCCGTATCAGGTGCATGAGTGGTATCTGGAGGTTTATGCGGATGCGTTTGAATGGGTCGAAAGCCCCAATACTGTGGGCATGTCACAGTTTGCCGATGGCGGGGTGATCGCGTCAAAACCTTACGTGTCTTCAGGGGCTTACATCAACCGGATGTCGGATTACTGCAAGGGATGCGCCTATAAGGTGAGCGTGAAAACCGGCGAGGGGGCCTGTCCGTTCAACCTGCTGTATTGGCACTTTCTGGACCGGCATCGCGACCGGTTCAAAGACAATGCCCGGATGGGCAATATGTACCGCACATGGGACCGGATGGACGAAGAGCGTCGCAAGACCGTGTTGAAGGACGCGGAAAGCTGGCTTGCGCGGCTGGATACGGGGGAAGTTGTTTGAAAACCACCGTGCGCGCAACGGGTAAGGGTGACGCAACGGGCAGCGCTGCGAATCGGGGTTAACGCCATATTTCGCTGGGGATTTCGGGGCGCACCTCCTGTGCACCTGCCATGCACCTTTGATGCACCCCCCGGTGTATGTTTGGCGTGGTTAACCCAGCGCGCGCCGTAGAATGTGAGCGAAAGGTTAACGCCGCCGGGCTACCTGTCAGTCTTTGACCAGCCAAGCGTCCAGTGTTTCGCGTACCTTGTCGGGCCATGGCATCGAGGTGTGCTTGTCCAGATCTGAAGCGGCAAGGACCTGGGTACTGGTCCAGCGTTTTTCACCCTCGCAGCTGATTTCATGTTTAAGCGTCAGGGAGGAGCGTCCCACCTTGACCACTTGTAGTTCAAAGGTCAGCGTCTGACCAAACAAAGATGGCACCGAAAAATCACAGGTCAGATGTACCGTGGGTGTGCCCCAGCGCTCTTTCCAGATCATTTCGTGCCAAGGATAGCCGATATGGGTCCAGAACTCCTCGTTCACGCCATTCAGCAGGTCCAGATAGGACGGGAAATAGGCGGTGCCGGAAATGTCGCAATCGCCAAAGCGCAATTCGCGGGTGGTGGTGAAGGTTTTGGTCATGGCGCTGTCTTTTGTTCAGGAATGTGACCGCCTGTCTACGGGATATAGGGGATGAACAAAAGCCATGAGGTGAGGCGAGGGTTGGAGGGGCAGCACGCCCCCCTCTTTTATCCATGGGAGGCACGGCTGTCATTTGGGGCCTCGTCACGATCAAACATACCGTAATCGCGGATCACATGGGCGATGCGCAGATGGTAATCGGTGAAGATGCCCTTGCGGCCTTTGGCCTGCGCCTTGCGGTGGGCGGCGAGGCTGCGCCAGCGGGCGACGGCGGCTTCGTCCTCGAAAAACGACAGGGACAGGAGTTTGTCTGGGTTGGTCAGGCTTTGGAAGCGTTCGACGGAGATGAAACCCTCCACCTCTTCCACCAGCGGGCGCATTTCTGCGGCGATGTCGAGGTAGTCGGTTTTGTGCTCCGGGTCGGGCATGACTTCGAAAATAACGGCGATCATTTGCTGTCTCCATGAGGGGCGGAGGCCAGTGTCAGGAAGGTTCGGTCCTCGCGCAACAGGAATTTCTCCGATTGGGCAAATTCATAGTTTTCGCGGCCCAAGGGATCGGCGGCGAGGCGGGCGCGGTAGGATTCATATTCGGCAAGGGACGGGATGTTGTAGATGCCATAGGCGAGAGTGGAGGAGCCTTCATGTGGTGCGTAATAGCCGATGAGGTCAGCGCCGCAGCGTGGAATGGCGGTGCCCCAGTTGCGGGCGTATTGGTTGAATTGCGCCTTTTTGGTTGGGTCGATGTGATAGCGGATGATACAGGTCAGCATGGTTTTTCCTTTGATGTGATGCCCTGTTGATAGTGGATTGATCGATGCGGATGCTTCGGCTACGATCGAAGTATGAAAGAAGGTCCAGATATATCCCGCATCGCGGCGCTGATCGGTGATCCGGCCCGCGCCAATATCCTGACGGCTCTGATGTCGGGCAAGGCGCTGACGGCGACAGAGTTGGCGTCAGAGGCGGGGGTGACGGTGCAGACCACCAGCGCCCATCTGGCCAAGCTGGAAGCGGCAGAGATGATTGCCTGTCGCAAATCCGGGCGGCACAAGTATTTCACATTGGGTGGGGACGATGTGGGTCATGCGCTTGAGGCGCTGATGGGGTTGGCGGCAGGTGCGGGGCATCTGCGCACACGCACCGGCCCCAAGGACGAGGCGCTGCGCGAGGCGCGGGTCTGTTACAACCATCTGGCAGGGGCCAAGGGCATTGCCCTGTATCAAGGGCTGCTGGGTAAAGGTGTGGTCGAGGAACGGGGTACGGATGTGGTTCTGACGGCAGAGGGTGCCGCGTTTCTGACGGGGTTTGGTGTGGATGTGGCGGGTTTGCGCAAGTCCAAGACGCCGCTGTGCCGGTCCTGTCTGGATTGGTCGGCGCGCCAGACCCATCTGGCGGGCAGTGTCGGGCGGGCCTTGCTGTCACGGATGCAGGAAATCGGCTGGGCCGAGCGGGTGGAAGGCACGCGGGTGGTGCGGTTTTCGCGCGCGGGCGAGAAGGGGTTTGCCGAGATGTTTGGCAGCTAGAGCTGGCCTGCCTCCTTCAGGGTGGCAAGGCCGTGGCCAAGGTATTCGGTACGGAAGGAATGGCCGCCCTCGAACAGGCAATATTCGAGAACCTCGCCGGTGGGGTTGCTGCGGGAACGGCAGGTAAGTGGGCCGGTTTTGAAGGAGTTGGACGGGCCGAAATTGCCGAATTTTTCATACATTGAAAGAGCTTCTTCGACCTCTCCCTGTTTGGTTTCGCCGATGGGGCGCCCCTTGAGCGGCACGGTTTTGTCTTGGGTGCCATGGATATGGACGATGCTGGACACCGGCGTTTTGCAGGTTTCGGGAGGGTGCAGCCAATAGGTGCCGGACAGGGGAATGAAGCCTGCAAAGCTTTCGGGGTGGGAGCAGGCGAGGTTCCAGACCATCATGCCGCCTGCGGAAAATCCGGCAGCGACGATGCGGTCGGGGTCAACGTGGTGCCGCGCGGTGGCGTCCGTGATGACGGCGTCGAAATAGGCAAATTCGGCGGAACCGTCACTGTTCATGGTGCGCGGCCCATTGGGCAGGTTCCATGAGCCGTTGAGGCCATTCATCGCAATCAGCGCAAAGCCTGCATCCGACAACATCCGGCGCAGGGAGCCGTTGCGCATCACCCCCGCCGCAGAACCACGATAGCCATGTGACCAGATCAGGGCGGGCACCGGAGTGATGCCGTCGTGGTCGGCAGGCATCACGATGCGGTAGTGCCGGTCACCGACGGGGCAGTCGGTGTCGGGACCACAGGCAAGGGCGGGGCTGGAAAGGAGCAGGAGACAGGTCAGGAGAATGCGCATGGGGTGATGATGGCGCGGCGGGCAGGGAGGCTCAAGTCACATGATTGTGCGTGTGGGGGTGCGCCGCGTGCAGGTCTTGAGCCTTGGCGACCAGATCATTCACAGAAGTGTCGTGCAGCAGCAGTTCCGGCACAATGATGTGATGGCCGGAGTTGCGACCGCTGGCCCAAGACGCAAAGCGGCGCCAAGCGGATTGCCGGTCACGAAAGCCAATGGGGTCGTGCAATGTGAAGCCGAGGAAGCGATGGTGTTTGTGGCCGATGACAAGGCCGATGTCCGTGATTTCGTCCCATGTTGCGGGATCACAGTAGAAGCCGGAAATCCCCTGAGCGTCCATGCGCAAGGCAACGGGGTTGCGCAGGGCGATGCCGCCAAAGAACAGGGCAAAACCGGCAAACATTGATGTGGCGGACAGGCTGATGAAGATCAGCCAGAAGTCGGGCGTATCGACATGCGCGAGCAGCAGGCATAGCGCCAGACCGGCAAGGGCAATGGCCCCGCAGAGGACCCCGCGCAGGGCAGCTTTGCCCCGCCTTATCCTGGCAATCACCGGTGCGGGCACGCGGCTAGCTGGGGTCGCGCCAGCGGTTGACGATGGGATAACGGCGATCCAGCCAGAAGGCCCCTTTGGTCAGGCGCGGGCCGGGGGCGGATTGGAAGCGTTTGTATTCCGAAATATAGATCAGGTGTTCGACCTTTTTGGCGGTGGCGCGGTCGAAACCTGCGGCGACACAATCCTCGATAGAGCCGTCCTGATCGACGAGGATGTTCAGCATCGCATCAAGATCTGGATAGTCGGGCAGGCTGTCGCTGTCCTTTTGATCATCACGCAATTCGGCGGTGGGCGGTTTGGTGATGATGGTTTCGGGGATCATGGTGCCGGCAGGCCCCATCATCCAGTCGCGGTGGTTGGCATTGCGCCAGCGGCAGGTTTCAAACACCCGCGTTTTATACATATCCTTGATGGGGTTATAGCCGCCCGACATATCGCCATAGATGGTGGCATAACCCACGGCGACCTCTGATTTATTGCCGGTGGTCAACAACATTTCACCGAATTTGTTCGACAACGCCATCAGCAAGAGACCGCGCAGGCGGGATTGGATGTTTTCTTCGGTGAGGCCTTCGTCAGTGCCTTCGAAAAGGGGGGCCAGCGTGTTGGTGATGGCCTGGCGTCCCTCGGAAATCGGCACGTAGTCATAGCGACAGCCAAGGGCATTTGCGACCGCTTCGGCGTCATCCAGAGAGGCCTGGGAGGTGTATTCAGAGGGCAGCATCACACAGCGCACGTTTTCGGGGCCGATGGCATCGGCGGCGATGGTGGCGACAATGGCGGAATCGATGCCACCCGACAGGCCCAGCAGCACCTTTTTGAAACCGGTCTTGCGCATGTAGTCGCGCAGGCCCTGAACGCAAACCCTGTAGTCGGCCTCGTATGGGGGCGGGTATTTGGCGAAAGCCTGTTCCACCACGCGCCAGCCGTCGGGGGTGCGTTCAAGATCAACATTGGTGGTCACGGCATCAAAGGCGGGCAGTTGCATTGCCAGTTTGCCGCCGGGGTTCAGCGCGAAAGAGGCCCCGTCAAAGATCTGGTCGTCCTGACCGCCTACCATGTTCAGGTAGATCAGCGGCAGGCCGGTTTCCACAACACGGGCAACCATCACATTCATCCGCGTGTCCATCTTGTTGCGGTAGTAGGGGGAACCATTGGGCACCAGAAGGAATTCCGCACCGGTTTCTTCCAGCGTTTCGGAAACATCCGGGTGCCAGGCGTCTTCGCAAATCGGCGATCCGACACGGGTGTTGCCCACGGCGTAGGGGCCGCCCAGCGGGCCGGAATCAAAGATGCGCACCTCGTCAAAGACGGTTTCATTGGGCAGGTTGTGTTTCAACATGCGCGAGGCGATTTTGCCGTTCTTGAGGATCAGATAGGCGTTGAACAGTTCCGTACCTTCGGCCCATGGGGCACCGATGGCGAGGGGTGGCCCATCTGCGCAATCAGCGGCCAGTTTCTCGATATGGGTCATCACATCAAGCTGGAAGGCGCGTTTCATCACCAGATCCTGGGCGTTGTAGCCGGTGATGAACATTTCCGGCAGGGCGACAAGATCGGCACCAGCCTCTTTGCCAGCCTGCCATGCCTCAAGCGCCAGGGCAGCATTGCCGGCAAGATCGCCAACGGTCGGGTTCAACTGACCCAGAGTGATGCGGAAACGGTCTGCCATAAGAGCGCCCTTTGTCTAAGTGTCTGCACGTGATGTAGCAGATCAGGGGCAGGGGGAAAGGGGATATGGCGCGGCGGGCACTTTGGTCGGGCAGGGGGACGCCGGGAACCGGGATGATTTTGAAAAGACATTGCCCCGTTCGCAGCCAGACCTTAGGCTGCCGTTAACAAGATTTTAACGTTTCTGAATAGGTTCGCCATGACTCTTCGCACGATTGCCCTGTGTCTGATCCTTTTGCCGTTCCCTGCTCTGGCACAGGATGGTGAGGTGCAGACCAAACAATATGACGATGGAGGCATTTACGAGGGCACCTTCAAGGAGGGGCTTCAGGATGGGCAGGGCACCTATAAGCTGCCCAATGGTTACGAGTATTCCGGGGCCTGGGTTGCCGGAGAGATCAAGGGCGAGGGTGTTGCACGTTTTCCCAATGGATCGGTCTATGAGGGCAATTTTGAACGCGGCAAGCCGGATGGCTTTGGCAAGATCACCTTTGCCGATGGTGGCACCTATGAGGGCGAATGGCAGGCGGGTGCGATCATGGGGCAGGGCATTGCGCTTTATGCCAATGGGGTGCGCTATGAGGGGGAGCTGCGCAACGCCAAGCATCACGGTAAAGGTGTGATGCAAAGCACCGGTGGCTATGAGTACAAGGGCGACTGGGTTGATGGTGTGAAACAGGGGATGGGCACAATCACCTATCCTGATGGTGCGGTGTATGAGGGGGAAATCGTCGCGGGCAAGCGCAGCGGCACGGGTACGCTGAAAATGCCGGACGGGTTGACCTATGTCGGTCAGTGGAATGACGGGCAGATCGACGGTGAAGGCACGCTGACCCAGCCCAATGGCGATGTTTACGAGGGCCAGCTGGTTGCCGGTAAACGGCAGGGCAAGGGCAAGGTCACCTATGAAAACGGCGACGTTTACGAGGGGGATTTCAGCGATGACCGGCGGGACGGGCAGGGCAGGTTCACCGGGACAGATGGCTATGTCTATGCCGGATCATGGGTTGCAGGCCAGATCGAGGGTGAGGGTCGCGTGACCTATCCTGACGGGTCGGTTTATGAAGGTCAGTTTCGTAGCGATTTAGCGGATGGCACAGGCAAAATCACCTATCCAGATGGATCGACCTATGAGGGCGACTGGTTGGCCGGGGTGATTGAGGGCAAGGGGCGCGCGACCTATCCCAATGGCATTGTCTATGAGGGGGATTTCAAAAACGCCCGCAATGATGGTGAAGGGGTGATGACCTATGCGGACGGCTACCGCTATGAGGGGGCCTGGAAAGACGGTCAGCGCCATGGCATGGGCACGGCCACCTATCCAGACGGAACCACCTATGCGGGATCGTTTGTAGAGGGCCAGCGCCACGGCGAGGGGACCATCACCATGGCGACCGGTTTCAAATATCAGGGGGCTTGGGCCAATGGCGAGATCGAGGGTATGGGCACCGCGACCTATGCCAATGGCGACGTCTATGAGGGCATGTTCAAGGCCGGCAAGCGTCAGGGTGCGGGCACCATGCGTTATGCCACGGGAGAAGAAACCAGCGGTGACTGGGAAAGTGGGGCGTTGAAGGAAGGTGGCTGATTGGGAGTGGCAGCTTCCCATCACAGGAAAAAACCCATCAGATGATGCAGAGATTGAACGCCGTCTGATGGCAGGCGACATCGCCGGACTGGAGGAGGTCGCGGAAATTCTGGACGGGTTTCCGAACTGCAAAGACGGTTTGCCTTCGGGGCGATACTGGGTGAGGACTGCGGTAGATGTGGGGACGATTTCTGCGATTGAATGGATGATCGCGAAAGGTGCCGATCTGAATCTTGAGGATGGTGAAGGCGGCACGCCGCTGCATTCTTGCATCGATCGGGCCAAGGCCGACCGTCATGCGGTTCTCTCTATGTTGATCAAGGCGGGGGCTGATGTGAACATAAGGGGATTTAACAACTGGACGCCGCTTCATCTGGCAGCGATCCGTGATGACAAAGCGGCGATGCAGATATTGATGGACGCGGGTGCGGATAGGACGAGGCGCACGGTAATAGACAACTATGCCACCCCTGCAGAAGAAGCGCGGATATTGGGGCATAACGACTCTGCTGATTTTATTGACTGGTACAAAAAAGGCTGAGCGCGCCGGGGATCGAGAGGCATATCATGGATGATGTTGGTGATTTTCTGGAAAGTGTTGAACCCGCTCGCCGGCATAGGGAAGCCGCACAGCTGGATGCGTTTTTCCGCGATGTGACGGGGTGGCAGCCGGTTTTATGGTCGGGATCGATGCTGGGCTATGGCCAATATGACTATACCTATGCCTCGGGACGGACGGGCCGTTATTTCGCCACCGGATTTGCGCCGCGCAAGGCCAAGCTGAGCATTTACATCATGCCGGGCTATGCGGATTTCTCGGGTATCCTTGAACGGCTGGGCAAGCACAGCAAAGGTAAATCCTGTCTCTACCTGAACAAGCTGGAGGATGCCGATCTGGATGTTCTGGCCGAGCTGGTGCGGGCGGGATTGGCGGATCTTGCCAAGAGCTGGCCGGTCCGTTCAACCTAACTGGACAATTTCGAGCTGTTGTGAGAAGCCTGCCGCTCGCAAGGAGATCATGCATGGCCAGCCCGACAACCACACGTTTCGCCCCCTCCCCCACCGGTTACATCCACGTGGGCAACCTGCGCACGGCGCTGATGAATTACCTGATTGCCCGCAAGGCCGGAGGCACGTTTATCCTGCGGATCGACGACACCGACCCGGAACGATCCAAGGAAGAATATGTTGACGGGATCAAACAGGATCTGGACTGGCTGGGCCTGCATTGGGACCGGGTTGAGCGCCAGTCGGAGCGGTTGGAGCAATATCACGCGGCTGCAGATGACCTGCGCGCCAAAGGGCGGTTTTACGAGGCGTTCGAGACGCCGACCGAGCTGGACCTCAAGCGCAAGAAACAGCTGAACATGAGCCAGCCGCCGGTCTATGACCGTTCGGCGCTGAAACTGTCAGATGATGAGAAAGACGGGCTGCGGGCAGAGCGTGGCGATGGCGTGTGGCGGTTCAAGCTGGATCACGAACGGATCGAGTGGAAAGACGGTATTCTGGGCGACATCTCCATTGATGCGGCATCGGTGTCTGATCCGGTTCTGATTCGTGGTGATGGCCAGATTTTGTACACGCTGGCGAGCGTTGTGGATGACACGGAAATGGGCGTAACCCATGTTGTGCGCGGGTCGGACCATGTGACCAATACAGCGACACAAATCCAGATCATGAAGGCGCTGGGCCATGACCACCCGGCGTTTGCGCATCATTCATTGTTGACTGGCCCGCAGGGCGAAGCGCTGTCAAAACGTCTGGGCGTGCTGGCGCTGCGTGATCTGCGCGAACAGGGGGTGCAGCCCTTTGCCTTGCTGTCGCTGATGGCGCGGCTGGGGTCGTCCGATCCGGTTGAGCTGCGCACCGATATGGCGGCGCTGATCGATGGGTTTGACATTGATCACTTTGGCGCGGCCCCGACGAAGTTTGATGAGCGGGATCTGTTCCCGCTGACCGGGCGGTATTTGCAGACGCTGGGCGTGGCGGATGTGGCCGAGACTCTGGACGGATTGGGTGTGCCAAAGGCGCAGGCCGAACAGTTCTGGGCGGTGACGCGCGAGAATATCGAGACCTTGGGTGAATTGGATGCCTGGTGGGCGATGTTCCGCGACGGTGCTGATCCGGTGATTGAAGAAGACGATAAGGCGTTTATCGCAGAGGCCATGGCGATGCTGCCAGAGATGCCGTTCGATGCCAGCACCTGGGGCACCTGGACTGCGGCGGTCAAGGAACAGACCGGGCGCAAAGGGCGCGGGTTGTTCCGCCCCTTGCGACTGGCGTTGACGGGGCAGGAACACGGGCCAGAGATGGCTGCGGTGATGCCGCTGTTGCAGGTGATCAAGGCGCGCGGATGAGACGGGGCCAACCTTTCGCAGGGGGTCGGGAAATGAAGGGGCGGCGCTTAAGCGCTGCCCTTTTTACGTTGTTAAGAGGGCGCGTGCATGGCTGAGGCGAAATTTCTGAATGGCAATCTGTTTGGTCATGTGACGGTGATGTCGCTGACCGCCTCGCTGGGGTTGATGGCGGTTTTTATTGTCGATTTTGTCGACATGATCTTTATCTCGATGCTGGGGAAGACAGAGCTGGCGGCGGCGATTGGATATGCCGGGGCGATCCTGTTTTTTACCACCTCCTTTGGCATTGGTCTTGGCATTGCGGCGGGGGCCTTGGTGGCGCGGGCTCTGGGCGCGGATGACGCAGAGCTGGCCCGCGAAAGGACCACACATGCGCTGAGTTATGGGTTTGTTTTTGCTGTAATATTTTCGGTTCTGGTCTGGTTGTCGCTGGGGCATCTGGTGGCGCTTTTAGGCGCGAGTGGCGAGACGGCGGCCCTTGCGGTGCATTTCCTGCAGATCATTGTGCCCTCAATGCCCTTCCTGATCCTTGGGATGATGGGCAGTGCGGTTTTGCGGGCCCATGGGGATGCTCGCCGCGCGATGATGGCAACGATTGCGGGGGGTGTTGTGAATGCTGCGCTGGACCCGATTTTGATCTTTGGGCTTAATCTGGAACTTACCGGGGCGGCGATTGCATCGGTGGCGGCACGGCTGACGATTTGCGCCATGGCGCTTTGGCCGTTGGTCAAGATTTACGGCGGCATCACCTGGCCCCGACCCAAAGGCATGTTGCGTGATCTAAGCCCGATTTTGGCCATCGCATTCCCCACCATTCTTGCGCAGATCGCCACCCCCGTGGGGCAGGCGTTTGTGACACGTTCTATGGCCGGCTACGGTGAGGAAGCGATTGCCGGTATGGCGATTGTGGGCCGTTTGACGCCGGTGGCGTTTGGCGTGGTTTTTGCGCTGTCCGGCGCTGTGGGGCCGATCATCGGGCAGAATTATGGTGCCGGTAACATGGCGCGGGTGCGGGCCGGGTTCAACGCAGCGGTGATCTTTGTCGCGGTTGTGATTCTGCTGGTTTCGACGGTTTTGTTTCTGGCACGGGGCGCGATTGCAGAACTGTTTGGCGCAACCGGGCTGACGCGCGATCTGATCTATCTGTTTTGCGGGCCGCTTTCGCTGGCGTTCTTTTTTCCGGGTGTGTTGTTCGTGTCCAACGCGGCCTTTAACAATCTGGGCCAGCCGTTTCTGTCGACCTTTACCAACTGGGGGCGCAATGCGGTTGCGCTGATCCCCTTGGTGTTCATTGGGTCATGGGCCTTTGGCGCGCAGGGAGTGTTGATTGGTCAGGCCCTTGCTGGCGTGATCTTCGGTATTGTGGCCTGGGTTCTGGCGCTGCGGGTGATCGAGCGTGGCGGGGCACCGGAGCGGACCAGACAGGAGCTGTTTGGCCGCGAGGGACGTTTGATGACCCTATTCCACGCGCGCAGATAGCCGCGCAAGGTGGTGATCCACCAGCGCGGTTTCCGCAGTGGTCAGGACCTTGTGGCGCGGGTATTGCGGCGCGGCGCGGTCGTTCAGAATGGGGGTGTCCCAGCCGTCGGTGGTGTCAAAAAACGCCTGAACCCCGTCTTCGCCGAACTCGCGCAGGAATCCTTGCACAACAACATCCAGATAGCTGAGGATGATGGTGTTGGCGGTGGTGTGCCCCTGTTGTGATGCAGGCACGGCATAATGGGCGATGTCGGGGGCCGGTGTCAGCGGATGTTTTACCGCCCCGCCGGAGGAAAGCCGGGCATAGCCGGTTTCGCGCGCATCCAAAGCGGCCCAATCGGCATTCGGCACAGCAGCGATCAAGCCGGAAATTGTGGTTTCAGGATCGAGGGTTACGCTGAGAAACACCCGGTCAAATGCGGCAGAGCGGACCCATGCACGCCGCCATCCGACCAATTGGGCGGGATGGGCGTCCGGGTAGCTGTGGGTGTCACGGTTCACAAGGCTGCCATAGCCAAAGAAGTAAGGGGTCATCAGGTACTCGCGTTGTTTTGCGCTACCAAAGCATGTGGCGGCGGTGGCGACAAGCGCTTGACGGCTCGCGGGGGCACGGCGTACATCAGGGCCCAGATCATGGGAGAATCAGCGACGCTGATGCCGAAGGAGCAACCGCCCCGGAAACTCTCAGGCCCAAGGACCGTGATCTGATGACGACACTCTGGAGAGTGGTGCAGAGGCACCCGCCGAAGGGATAACGATCTCAGGCGAAAGGACAGAGGGGGCATCACACATCGCATGGTGCGATGTCATGATGCCGGTGTTGCCAGAACATCCGGTCAGGGGAGCGACGGATGGAAGATTTACACGCGACAGCGCTTTATGATTTGCACCTGAGCCTTGGGGCCAAGATGGTGCCCTTTGCCGGGTATTCGATGCCGGTGCAATATCCGCTTGGTGTGATGAAAGAGCATCTGCATTGCCGCGCGGCTGCCGGGTTGTTTGACGTCAGCCATATGGGGCAGGTGATTCTGTCGGGGGCCTCCTGGGAGGCTGTGGCGCTGGCGTTTGAGACATTGGTGCCAATGGATGTGCTGGGGCTGGGCGATGGTCGTCAGCGCTATGGGTTTTTCACCAATGACGCAGGCGGGATCGAGGACGATCTGATGTTTGCCCGGCGCGGTGATGATTTGTTTGTTGTGGTCAATGCGGCCTGCAAGGAGGCGGATATCGCGCGGATGCGCGCCGCGCTGGAGCCAGAGGTGACGGTGACAGAGCTGACCGACCGCGCCTTGATCGCGTTGCAAGGCCCGCAGGCGGTTGATGTGGTGGCCGAGATGGACGCCCGCGCCGCCGGGATGACCTTTATGGATATTGCGGATCTGGATCTGGACGGGAGCGCCGTATGGGCGTCGCGGTCCGGCTATACCGGTGAAGACGGGGTTGAGATTTCAGTGCCTGCTGCCGAGGCAGAGACGCTGGCGCGGAAGTTGCTGGAACATGACAGTGTAGAGGCCATTGGTCTGGGGGCACGCGATTCGCTGCGTCTGGAGGCGGGGCTGTGCCTTTATGGAAATGATATTGATGCGGGGACCACACCGGTTGAAGGGGCGCTCAACTGGGCCATTCAAAAGGTGCGCCGTTCAGGTGGCGCGCGCGCGGGCGGTTTTCCGGGGGCCTCTGTCATTCTGGCGCAGCTGGCCGAAGGTGCCAGCCGCAAGCGGGTTGGGCTGCGCCCCGAGGGCCGCGCGCCGATGCGCGAAGGTGTGGTGTTGTTCGACGCGGCCGAGGCGGGCCGGGAAGTTGGTGTTGTGACATCCGGCAGCTTTGGTCCCACGGTCGAGGGGCCGGTTGCGATGGGCTATGTTGCGACGGAGGCCAGCGGTGTCGGCACGGCACTATGGGGTGAGGTCCGGGGCAAGCGGTTGCCTTTAACCGTTGCCAAGCTGCCGTTTGTTGCGGCAAATTTCAAACGATAATCAAAACGGGGAAACCAGAGATGAAGTTTACTGAAGAGCATGAATGGCTGCGTGAGGAAGATGGCGAAATGGTTGTGGGGATCACAATCCATGCGGCCGAGCAATTGGGCGATGTGGTGTTTGTGGAATTGCCGGATGAGGGCACCACAGTCAGCAAGGATGACGAGGTTGTGGTCATCGAAAGTGTGAAGGCCGCATCGGATATTCTGGCCCCGGTTGACGGTGAGATCACTGAGGTGAACAGCGCGCTGACTGATAATCCCAGCATGGTGAATGATGACCCGCAGGGGGAGGCCTGGATGTTCAAGATGAAGATCAGCGATCCGTCGCAGATGGATGAATTCATGAATGAAGCGGCCTATCAGAAGTTCATCGGCTAGGCCCGGAGCGGCCAGCAGGATTGAGTTTAAAGGCAAGATGAAGTCAGGGGCTGCGCAGATCAGGCGCGGTGCCGGCTTGGATAAATGAGGATGACACAATGACTTTCAAGCCGACAGATTACTTGCCCTATGACTTTGCCAACCGTCGACATATCGGTCCGTCACCGGCGGAAATGTCTGATATGTTGAAGGTGGTTGGTGCGGGATCGCTGGCCGAATTGATTGACGATACGGTGCCAGCGGCCATCCGCATGGAGGGGCAGCTGGATTTCGGCAAGGCCATGTCAGAGCGTGAGGTGTTGGAGCATCTGCGCGTCACGGCATCCAAGAACAAGGTGCTGACCTCGCTGATCGGGCAGGGTTATCACGGGACGGTCACGCCCCCGGCGATTCAGCGCAATATCCTTGAGAATCCGGCATGGTACACGGCCTATACACCCTATCAGCCGGAGATTGCGCAGGGCCGGTTGGAAGCCTTGTTGAACTTTCAGACGATGATTTCGGATTTGACCGGCTTGGAAGTTGCCAATGCGTCCTTGCTGGACGAGGCAACGGCCTGTGCCGAGGCGATGACCATGGCGCAGCGCGTGTCGAAATCCAAAAAGACGGCGTTTTTTGTCGATCAGGATTGTCATCCACAGAATATCGCGGTGATGAAAACCCGCGCGGCACCTTTGGGCATTGAGGTGATTGTCGGCGATCCGGTGGATATGGACGCCGAAGCAGTGTTTGGGGCGATTTTCCAGTATCCGGGCACCTATGGGCATGTGCGAGATTTTACCGATCCGATTGCGGCTCTGCATGAACATAAGGGCATTGGCATTATTTCAGCGGATCCGCTGGCGTTGACGTTGTTGAAAGAGCCCGGTGCGATGGGGGCGGATATCGCGGTGGGATCGACCCAGCGCTTCGGTGTGCCCGAAGGATATGGCGGGCCACATGCCGCCTATATGTCGTGTAAGGATGCGTACAAGCGGACGATGCCGGGGCGGATTGTCGGTGTATCGATTGATGCCCATGGCAACCGTGCCTATCGTTTGTCCCTGCAAACCCGCGAACAGCATATCCGCCGCGAAAAGGCGACATCGAATGTCTGTACCGCGCAGGCCCTGTTGGCGGTTATGGCGTCGATGTATGCCGTGTTCCACGGGCCGGAAGGGTTAAAGGCGATTGCCCAGCGTATCCATCGCAAGACGGCGCGTTTGGCCGAGGGGCTGAAGATGGCGGGTTTTGAAATCCGCCCGGCGACCTATTTTGACACGATCACGGTTGAGGTTGGCCCGTTGCAACAGGCGGTGATGAAATCGGCGGTGGACGAGGGGATCAACCTGCGGGCTGTAGGCGAGACCAGAGTTGGGATTACCCTTGATGAGCGGACGAAGCCCGCGACCATCGAGGCGGTCTGGCGCGCCTTTGGCATCACCAAAGAAGACAAGGATTATACGCCGCATTACCACATGCCGGAAAAGATGGTGCGGCAGACAACCTATCTGACCCATCCGATTTTCCACATGAACCGTGCCGAGACCGAGATGATGCGCTATATGCGCCGTCTTGCGGATCGTGATCTGGCGCTGGATCGGGCGATGATCCCGCTTGGGTCTTGCACGATGAAGTTGAATTCGGCAGCTGAAATGATGCCGGTCAGCTGGCGCGAGTTTTCCCAGATGCACCCCTTTGTGCCGGCGGATCAGGCGGCGGGGTATAAGGAAATGATCGACGATCTGTCCGCCAAGCTGTGTGACATCACCGGCTATGACGCGATTTCCATGCAGCCGAATTCAGGTGCGCAGGGGGAATATGCGGGATTGCTGTCGATTGCCGGATACCACCGTGCAAATGGGGAGGATCAGCGCAACATCTGTCTGATCCCGATGTCGGCGCATGGCACCAACCCAGCAAGTGCGCAGATGGTGGGCTGGAAGGTTGTGGTGATCAAATCCGCTGCCAATGGCGATATTGATCTGGATGATTTCCGCGCCAAGGCAGAAGCGGCGGGCGAGAACCTTGCTGCTTGTATGATCACCTATCCGTCGACCCATGGGGTGTTCGAGGAAACCGTGACCGAGGTGACCAAGATCACCCACGACCACGGCGGGCAGGTCTATATCGACGGGGCCAATATGAATGCCATGGTCGGGTTGTCGCGGCCGGGTGATTTGGGCGGTGATGTCAGTCACCTGAACCTGCACAAGACCTTCTGCATTCCGCATGGCGGCGGTGGGCCCGGCATGGGGCCGATTGGTGTGAAGGCACATCTGGTGCCGCATTTGCCCGGCGATCCGAACGCGGGTGGCAATGCGGTATCGGCGGCACCCTTTGGATCACCCTCGTTGTTGCCGATTTCATGGTCTTATTGCCTGATGATGGGTGGTGAGGGTCTGACACAGGCGACACGGGTGGCGATCCTGAATGCCAACTACATCGCCAAGCGGTTGGAAGGCGCGTTTGACGTGTTGTATCGCGGGCCAACAGGGCGGGTGGCGCATGAGTGCATTCTGGACGTGCGCCCGTTCGATGATAGCGCCGGTGTGACGGTGGACGATATCGCCAAACGTCTGATTGATTGTGGTTTCCACGCGCCGACGATGTCATGGCCGGTGGCTGGTACGCTGATGGTTGAACCAACGGAGAGTGAGACCAAAGCCGAGCTGGACCGGTTCTGCGATGCGATGCTGGCGATCCGCGCCGAGATTGATGCGATCGAAAAAGGCGAGATGGATGCGGTGAATAACCCACTAAAGAACGCGCCGCATACGGTTGAGGATCTGGTGCTGGAATGGGGCGAGCGGCCCTACTCCCGCGAGCAGGGCTGTTTCCCTCCGGGGGCGTTCCGGGTTGATAAATACTGGCCGCCGGTGAACCGTGTGGACAATGTGCATGGGGATCGTAACCTGATCTGCACCTGCCCACCGCTGAGCGATTATGCGGAGGCGGCAGAGTAAGCCGCGGGTAGAAAAAGGCGTGGTGGCGGGGTGACCCCCGCCCTACGGCTGCTCCAGCAGGAAGGCAAAGACCTTTTTCAGGCGATTCCATGTGGTGCGGTCAGGGGCCACCATAAGGTGCCCACTGTGGCGGTCGGCGTTATAGGGGCCGCCATCCAGCATTTCCACATATGCGCCAGCACGTTCACAGATCAGCGCCCCGGCGGCGTGATCCCAGGGATGCAGGGAGGCCGTGAGCAGGAAATCGGCATGGCCCTGTGCGATCATCCGGTATTCATGGGCCGAGCAGCCCAAGGGATGGGTGCGGGCGAAACCGGTCAGGGCGACAGCGAGTTTTGCTTGGTGTTCTTTGGGGAAGATATGCAGCGGTACATAGCCGATCAGCGCGTTCAGCGGCTTGCCCATGCTGGCCTTTAGCGGACGCGGGGATGTGGCGGCGGCGTCCATCATTGCGGGGCTTTCGTCATCAGCAATGACCCAGTCATCATTGACCGGATCATAGATCACGCCGAAGGCGGGCCGGCCAAAGCGGGTCACCGCGATGATCACACCAAACACAGCCATGCCATGGGCATAGTTCCATGTGCCATCGATGGGGTCGATGATGAAGGCCAGCTGTGCATTGGCGATTTCTCCCAATAGCTCGGGGGTGTCAGCGGCGGCTTCCTCCCCCACAATCAGTGCCTCGGGAAAGGCGATTTGCAAGGCGCGGGTGATCATCTGCTCTGCGGCGGTATCCGCGGCGGTGACAAGATCATGCGCGTGGGATTTGGCGCGGATGTCACCGGCGGAAAGGGCGCGAAAACGGGGCATGATCTCTGCCTTGGCCGCGCGGCGGATGATGTTCACGATATGTTGCTGCTGGGCAAGGCTGACGGCCTTGGGCAGGGGGGCGGGTAGGGTGTCGGACATATCCAGTTCCTTCGCTGGTCAGTGTGCCTATTCGCGGGCCCGCAAGACCTGAGCGGGGCGGGCATTCAGGGATCTAAGCGCAAATCCAAGCCCGGCCAGAACACAGGCCAGTACGCCACCTAGGATGATTGCCAGTGCGGAGGGCCAGATCAAGGTGAAATCGGTTTCCATGATATAGGTGCTGACCGCCCAGCCCCCCAAGGCCCCGGCGAAAAGGGCAACCGTGCCTGCGAAAAGCCCCAAGAGAGCGGCCCGCAGAATAAAGCTGGCCGCGATCCGGGCCCGCGATGCGCCGAGGGTTTTCAACACCGCCGCTTCATAGGTGCGGGCATCGGCACCGGCGGCGGCGGCACCAATCAGGACGATGAAGCCGGTCAGCAGGGTGGCAAGCGCGCCGTAGGATGTGGCGGCGGCAAGACCGGCCAGAACGGAGGCAACCCGGTCTATGGCGTCACGCACACGGATGGCGGTGATGTTGGGATAGGCGCTGGCAAGGTCGCGCAGGATGGCGGTTTCGGCCTGCTCTTCGGCATAGACGGTTGAAATGAAGGTATGGGGCGCACCGGCCAGCGCGGCGGGGTTCATCGTCAGGATGAACCCGATGCCTGCGGTCGAAAAATCAACCTCGCGGAAAGAGGTGATGGTGCCGGTGATGTCGCGGCCAAGGATGTTGATCGTCAATGTGTCACCAAGGACAAGGCCCATTTCCTCGGCCTCTTCAGCGGCGAAGCTGATCAGTGGCGGGCCGGTGTAATCTTTGGGCCACCATTCGCCGGCGGTGATTTTTGTTTCTGTATCAGGGGTTTCTGCATAGGTGACGCCGCGATCGCCGCGCACCACCCAGTGATCACCCGCCACCTCAGCCGCAGGAATGCCGTTGATCTGTGTGACCACGCCGCGCAGCATTGGCACGCTTTGGATGCGCGACACGGCGGGATCGTTTTCCAGCCGTTCGGTATAGCCGGGCATCTGATCTTTCTGGATGTCGACAAAGAAATAGGAGGGTGCGACATCGGGCAGGTTGCCGGTGATGGCGTTGCGCAGGTTGCCGTCGATCTGGCCCACGGCGGCGAGGACCGACAGGCCAAGGCCAAGGGAGAGGACCACCGCACCGGCCCCTTCGCCGGTGCCGGAAATTGCTGCCAATGCCCAACGCAGACGAGGGTGACCCCGGGCCAGACGGGCACCCCGGCGGGCAAGAAAGCGGATCAGCAGGGCCGCCAGCGACAGGATCAGCAAGGCACCGGCGATGCCGCCAAGAGTCCAGAGCGTGAGGAACCACGAACCGTTAAACCAACCGGCCAGCGCAATCAGGGTTGCCGCGATCAGGGTGATCACAACAAGGTAGCGCGGTGCGGGCAGGCGCGGGGTGCCGGACCATGCATCGCGAAACAGAGTAGCGGCGCGCACGTCTTCACTGCGCGCAAGTGGCCAAAGGGTGAAGGCCAGTGCGGTCAGCAGCCCGTAAAGACCCGCTTCGATCAAGGGGCGGGGGTAAAGGGCGAATGTGGTTGGCAGGGGCAGGCGGGCCTCGATCAGCGGGGAGAGCAGCATAGGGACAGCCGCACCAAGCGTCAGGCCGATGGCGACACCCAGCAGGGATAAGATGCCGATCTGAATGAAATAGGTTTGAAAGATCGTGGTGCGATCCGCCCCGAGCGCCCGCAGGGTGGCGATGGTGCCGGTTTTGCCGTTCAGATAGGCGCGCACCGCTGCTGACACACCAACCCCGCCGACAGCCAGACCGGAGAGGCCAACCAGCACCAGAAACGCGCTGAGCCGCCGGACAAATTGCGCCACACCGGGGGCACCGTTGCGGGCATCGGTCCAGCGCATGCCGCTGTTGGTGAATTGTTCCTTGGCATCGGTTTCGAGGGCTTCGAGGTCCGTGTCGGGTGGCAGATCAAGGCGGTATTTGCTGTTGAACAGGGTGCCGGAGGCGAGCAGCCCCGCCCCCTCAAGCGCGTCACGGTAGAGCAGGGTGCGCGGACCAAGGGCAAAACCGCTGGCGGCGGAATCTGGTTCGCGGGTTAGCAGCGCGGAGAAACGATAGGTCTTGGTACCCAGTTGAAATGTATCACCGGGTGAGAGGCCCAGCCGGTCGGAGAGGGCACGCTCCATCACGGCACCTGCGATGCCGTCGGCGGTGGCAAGCGCCTGCGTCAGCGGCATGTCGGGCGACAGCGCAACGGTGCCGACCAGCGGGTAAGCATCATCAATCGCTTTGATCTGGGTCAGGGCGCGTTCATCACCGACCACAGCCATGGAGCGGAATTCGGCGATTTCTGACACACGGGTGGCGCGGGCCTGCATCCAGTCGCGCTCTTCCGGTGTGGCAAAGCGGAAGGTAAAGTCGAGCTCTGCCGCGCCGCCCAGTATTGCGGCCCCTTCACGTTCGAGCCCGGCCTCGATTGCGGAGCGCACGGAACCAACCGCAGCGATGGCCGCAACACCAAGGGCGAGACAGGCAAGGAACAAGCGAAAGCCGCGCAGACCGCCGCGCATCTCGCGCCGTGCGAAACGGGCGGCAAGACGCAGACTCATGCGATTTTCCCGTCGGCTAGATTGACCGCGCGGTCACAGCGTTGGGCAAGGGTCGGGTCATGGGTGACCAGCACCAAGGTGGCACCGTATTGGTCGCGCAGATCAAACAGCAGATCCATGATTGCGGCCCCATTTTTGCTGTCCAGATTGCCAGTGGGTTCATCCGCCAAGAGGATCGCAGGGCGCGGTGCGCAGGCTCGGGCGAGGGCCACACGTTGTTGTTCACCCCCTGACATCTGCGCCGGGTAGTGATCAAGGCGGTGGCCAAGACCGACGGTTTTCAACGCCTCTGTCGCCCGCTCAAAGGCATCTGTGACGCCTGCAAGTTCCAAAGGTGTGGCGACGTTTTCAAGAGCGGTCATTGTTGGAATCAGGTGAAAGGACTGGAACACAATGCCCATGCGGCCCTGACGGAAACGGGCAAGATCGTCCTCTGACATGGTGGTGAGGTTCTGGCCCAGGGCGGTGACGGTGCCACCGGTCGCCTGTTCCAATCCGCCCATCACCATCAGCAAGGAGGATTTGCCGGAACCGGAGGGGCCGGTCAGGGCGAGGGTTTCGCCAGCTTGCACATCCAGTGAAATGCCGCGCAGAATGTCGACGGGTCCGGCATTGCCTTTCAGGGAAAGAACCACATCTGAAAGGTGAAAGACTGGATCGGACATGGGCGGCCTTTGTTTTTGGGTTCCTTTGGATATGGAGGTTTACGGCAGATGCGCAAGGCGTTGGCAGGGATTGTTTTCATTTTGGCAGGGCTGGGGCAGGCGGGGGCCGCATTGGCCGAGGAAGTGGTGATTGCCGCCCTTGGGGACAGCCTGACCCAAGGCTATGGATTGCCCGCAGAACAAGGGTTTGTTCCGCAGTTACAGGCATGGCTGGATGCGCAGGGGGCAGAAGTGCGGCTGATCAACGCAGGGGTGTCGGGGGATACCACGGCGGGTGGCTTGTCGCGGGTGGCCTGGACATTGACGCCAGAAGTGGACGGGATGATCGTGGCGTTGGGGGGCAATGACCTGCTGCGCGGGTTGGGACCGGAGCAGGCGCGCAGCAACATTGACGGGATTTTGCAGGCCGCCGAGGCAGCTGCGGTCGAGGTTTTGTTGATCGGCATGCAGGCACCGGGAAATTTTGGCCCCGCCTATAAATCGCAGTTTGATGCGATCTATCCCGAGCTGGCGAAAGAATACGGCAGCGGTTTTCTGGAAAGTTTCTTTGCCGGGATGAGCGAAGTAGGCGACATCACCAACCCGTTGAGTTTGCGGGCATATTTTCAGGCGGATGGGGTGCATCCCAATGCGGAAGGTGTGGCATTAATCGTGGCGCAGGTTGGGCCAAAAGTTCTGGCATTGATTGATGAAATAATAGGCTGATTGCACCAATACATCCCAATGGTTGGTAAAATTTATCGCTCAAAATAATTTTACCAGTTGATAAAAAAATCATTCCGTGTGAGCGTTTTCCCGTATCCAGCAAGCAATAGGGTGAGCCAGATGGGATCAGACGTTTTTCAAGAAGGTATTGTCGCGGGGCGTTTGGACCCTGACAGCTATGACGCACATTTCTCGGATCTGCATCCGCGACTGGACCCGCATGAGGCTCTGGTGGCGGCAGATCGCTGTTACTTTTGTCATGATGCGCCCTGCATCACAGCCTGTCCCACGGACATCGATATTCCCTTGTTCATTCGCCAGATTGCCACGGGTACACCGGATGCGGCAGCGAAAACAATCCTGACCCAGAACATCATGGGCGGCATGTGCGCGCGGGTTTGCCCGACCGAGACCCTGTGTGAGGAAGCCTGTGTACGTGAAGCGGCAGAGGGCAAGCCGGTGTTGATCGGGCAATTGCAGCGCTATGCAACCGACCATCTGCAGGAACAGGGTGTGCATCCCTTCACGCGGGCGACAGCCACGGGCAAGACGGTTGCCGTGGTGGGCGCAGGGCCAGCGGGATTGTCCTGTGCACACCGTCTGGCGATGCTGGGGCATGATGTGGTGGTGATGGACGCCGCCGCCAAGCCCGGCGGGCTGAACGAATATGGCATTGCGACCTACAAGACCACAGGCGGGTTCGCACAGGATGAGGTGGAATGGCTGCTGAAAATCGGCGGAATCACCATGCAATATGGTGTGGCGCTGGGCGATGGTGTGATGCTGGACGGGTTGCAGGCCGAGTATGACGCGGTTTTCCTTGGTGTGGGGCTGGGCGGTGTCAATGCGCTGGGCGCGGATGGTGAGGATAAGGCCGGTGTGCTGGATGCGGTGGATTTCATTGCAGAGCTGCGGCAGGCGAGTGATGTGGCAAGCGTGCCCATCGGGCGCGACGTTGTGGTGATCGGCGGCGGGATGACGGCGGTGGATGCGGCTGTGCAGGCCAGGCTGTTGGGCGCGTTGAACGTGACGCTGGTGTACCGGCGCGGGCGCGACCGTATGAACGCAAGCGTGTTTGAACAGGATCTGGCCGCCAGCAAGGGCGTGCGGATCGTGACCCATGCGGTGCCGGTGGCGGTGCATGGCAATGGCGCGGTGCGCGAGATTGAATTTGAATATGTTGATGATGCGATGAAGGGCACGGGGCAGATGCTACGCCTGCCAGCGGATCAGGTGTTCAAGGCAATCGGCCAGACGCTGGAAGACGAAGGGCTGCCCGCGCTGGAGGGGCGCAAGATCAAGGTTTCCGAAACGGGGCAAACTTCGGTGAAAGGCATCTGGGCAGGTGGGGATTGCGCCAGTGGTGGCGACGATCTGACCGTGACAGCGGTGGCCGAGGGCCGTGATGCGGCGATGGATATTCACGCAGTGTTGAGCGCGTAGGGGAGAGAGATATGGCTGATCTGACAAGCAACTTCATCGGGATCAAATCCCCCAACCCGTTCTGGCTGGCCTCTGCGCCGCCGACGGACAAGGAATACAATGTGCGCCGCGCCTTTGATGCCGGATGGGGCGGTGTGGTGTGGAAAACACTGGGGCTGGACCCGCATGTGGTGAATGTGAACGGGCCACGCTATGGTGCGATTTACGGGGCGGACCGGCGATTGCTGGGATTGAACAACATCGAGTTGATCACCGACCGCCCGTTGCAGACCAATCTGGACGAGATTAAACTGGTGAAACGTGACTATCCTGATCGGGCGATGATTGTCTCCTTGATGGTGCCTTGCGAGGAAGAGCCGTGGAAATTTATCTTGCCGCAGGTGGAAGAGACCGGCGCGGATGGTGTCGAGCTGAACTTTGGTTGCCCGCACGGGATGTCAGAGCGCGGCATGGGCGCGGCGGTAGGGCAGGTGCCGGAATATATTGAAATGGTGACGCGCTGGGTGAAGTCGCACACGCGGATGCCGGTGATTGTCAAACTGACGCCGAACATCACCGATGTGCGTAAACCGGCAGCGGCAGCGCTGGCGGGAGGCGCGGATGCGGTTTCGCTGATCAACACCATCAATTCGATCACCAGTGTGGACCTTGATCTGTTTGCGCCAGAGCCGACGATTGACGGCAAGGGCGCGCATGGTGGCTATTGCGGGCCGGCGGTGAAACCGATTGCGCTGAACATGGTGGCGGAAATTGCGCGGGATGCGGAATTGCAGGGCCTGCCGATCAGCGGGATTGGCGGGGTGACCAACTGGCGCGACGCGGCGGAGTTCATGGCGCTGGGTGCGGGCAATGTGCAGGTCTGTACAGCGGTAATGACCTACGGCTTTAAGATTGTTGAGGAAATGATCAGCGGTTTGTCCGAATATATGGATGATAAGGGCATGACATCGGTAGATGAAATTGTTGGTCGCGCGGTGCCGAATGTCACCGACTGGAACCAGCTGAACCTGAATTACGTGGCCAAGGCGGTGATCAATCAGGATCTGTGCATTTCCTGCGGGCGGTGCTTTGCCGCCTGCGAGGACACCAGCCATCAGGCGATTGCCATGACCGAAGACCGCACATTTAGTGTGATCGATGACGAATGCGTGGCCTGCAACCTTTGTGTGAATGTTTGCCCGGTTGAGGATTGTATCACGATGGAGGCAATGACGCCGGGCACAACTGACCCGCGTACCGGAAAGGTGGTCCAGCAGGAATACGCCAACTGGACAACGCATCCCAACAATCCGTCGGCGTCTGCTGCGGAGTAACCTTTGGCCTGACCCTATGCGACGTCTGCGTTTGATTTCAGGAACGGGGAAGTCGGCAAAGGGTCAGGCATTTCAACCGCTGGCAAATCCGGCCCGAGGGGCAGTTTGATGGGGCTTTCCCGTTCCCCGTCAACCTGCGTCTGTGCGTTGATCACAGAGCCGCCGGTTGCTTTTGCGGGTTGCGCCCATTTTGCGCTGCCTTTGGACTGAAACAGAGCAACATTCTGCGCCTGACGGCTGGACCCTGCACCCGAGCCACTGAACGAGGTTGCATTGCCGGAAGACTCTGAAGAACCGCCAGTCGGAACCGCAGCGATCGGTGCCGCTGCTGCCGGGGCTTCGGCAGGCAGGGCCGATGCCGCAGGAGCGGTAGGGAACGGATTGCTTAGTAATATCGAACTCATTGGAAGCTCCAATTTTGAAGTCTGGAGCCCGCCACCCATGTGAAGTTTCAGGGATTTTCCTAAACGAATGCTTAACACCAACCTCAAATCGCAAAGATGGTGAATGACCTGTAAAGAGCGTGGAGGGGGGGTGATTACCCGCGCAGCAGCCTGCGAAACATCGTGTCCAGATGCGCGGCAGCCCCGGCAAAAGGGGCGTCACCCTCGCCCAGAAGCAAGCTGACCTGTGCTTCGAAATCGGCATAATGCTGGGTGCTGGACCAGATCGAGAAGATCAGATGGCGCGGGTCGAGCGGGGGCAGGCGACCCTGATCGATCCAGTTCTGGATCAGAGCGCATTTTTCATCGAATAGAGGTTTGAGGTTGGTTTCAAGTTCGGGGCGCATGCGCGGTGCCCCTTGCAGAATTTCGCCCGCAAAGAGGCGGCTTTCGCGGGGGAATTCCTGTGTCATATCCAATTTGCGATGCACATATCCCATGATTTCCTCAACCGGATCACCAGTTGGGTCCATCTTGACCAGTGGATCCAGCCAGTTTTTCATCAGCTGGTTCAACAGGGTGACATGGATGCTTTCCTTGCCGTCGAAATAATAGAGGATGTTGGGTTTGCTGAGTCCTGCTTGCGCTGCGATCTGGTCCAACGTGGCCCCGCGATAGCCGTGGCGGGAAAATACATCCAATGCGGCATCAAGGATGACACGTCGGTTGCGCTGCTGGATGCGGCTTGGCTTCTTCTCGGCATCCTTTGGCATTGGCGTTCCCCCGCAGTTGCCTGAAATCTATGCATTTACCTATCAGTGGCGCAAGTGTCCCTAAAGCAGTTCTTGACAGAGGCAAGTCTAACCGCAATCGTGTCTTTACCAAATGGTAAAATTTACCGTGCCCACGCCAGCCAAAGGAGCCAGCAATGCCCGCACCTGGAGAGAACCTCAAGATCAATCCCGACCGCTTGTGGGACAGCTTGATGGAGATGGCCAAGATCGGGCCCGGCGTAGCGGGGGGTAACAACCGCCAGACTCTGACCGATGAAGACGGTGAAGGCCGCGCCTTGTTTCAAAGGTGGTGTGAAGAGGCGGGGTGCAGCATGGGGCTGGACCAGATGGGCAATATGTTTGCGCGCCGCGAGGGCACCGACCCGGATGCCCTGCCGGTTTATGTGGGATCACATCTGGATACCCAGCCGACGGGCGGGAAATATGACGGGGTGCTGGGTGTGCTGGCGGGGTTGGAGATTATCCGAACCCTGAATGATTTGGGGGTGAAGACCAAACATCCGATTGTGGCGACCAATTTCACCAACGAAGAGGGCACGCGATATGCGCCGGCGATGCTGTCGTCGGGGGTGTTTGCGGGGATCCATACGCAGGATTGGGCATATGACCGGGTGGATGCCGAGGGCAAGACGTTCGGTGACGAGCTGAAGCGGATCGGTTGGCGCGGTGAGGAAGAGGTAGGCGCGCGCAAGATGCATGCCTTCTTTGAGCTGCATATCGAACAGGGGCCGATTTTGGAGGCCGAGGGCAAAGACATTGGCGTGGTCACCCATGGTCAGGGGTTGAGCTGGACGCAAGTGACTGTGACAGGCAAGGACAGTCACACCGGATCAACGCCGATGCCGCTGCGCAAGAATGCAGGGTTGGGCATGGCGCGGATCCTGGAGAAGGTCGAGGAGATCGCATGGAGCCATGCGCCCCATGCGGTGGGGGCGGCGGGGCATATCGATGTTTATCCGAACTCGCGCAATGTGATCCCCGGTAAGGTGGTGTTTACGGTTGATTTCCGCTCGCCCGAGTTGGCGGTGATCGAAGATATGGAAGCGCGGCTGCGTTTCGAGGGGCAGAAGATTGCCGATGATATGGGGATGGAGATCGCGTTTGAAAAGGTTGGCGGATTTGATCCGGTCGCCTTTGACGAGAGCTGTGTGAGCGCGGTGCGGGATGCGGCGGAACGCTTGGGGTATTCCCATATGAACCTGATTTCCGGGGCGGGGCATGATGCCTGCTGGATCAACCGCGTGGCCCCGACTGCAATGGTAATGTGCCCTTGTGTGGACGGGCTAAGCCATAATGAGGCGGAAGAGATTTCCAAGGAGTGGGCGCAGGCGGGCACAGATGTGCTGATGCATGCGGTTGTGGAGACGGCGGAGGTTGTGGGGTGAATCCTTTTGTATGAGGTTTCACTAGAATTTGAAAATTCTTGCGCTTTCGGAGAGGGCGGTTTGGCTTTGAGAGGTTGACTGGGGCGCTGCCCCAGACCCCGGAGGTTAAAGGCAAGATGAAGATGGGAGACAGACGATGAGCAAGGTGATCAAAGGCGGGCAGGTGTGTACGGCGGACCGGACGTGGAAGGCCGATGTGCTGATCGAGGGGGAGAAGATTGTTCAGATCGGGGAGAATCTGAAGGGCGATGAATATATTGACGCCGAGGGTGCCTATGTGATCCCCGGCGGGATTGATCCGCACACCCATCTGGAAATGCCGTTCATGGGGACCACGGCAGCAGAGACATTCGAGACCGGCACATGGGCGGCGGCCTGTGGCGGGACCACCATGGTGGTGGATTTCTGTCTGCCGGGGGCGGATGGCAGCATCAAGAATGCGATCAATGAATGGCACCGCAAGTCCGCACCGCAGATTTGTTCCGACGTTGGCTATCATATGGCGATCACCGGTTGGGACGAGAATGTCTTTAACGAAATGAAAGACGCCGTGGATATGGGCGTTAATTCCTTCAAGCATTTCATGGCCTATAAGGGCGCATTGATGATTGAAGATGACGAGATGTTTGCGTCGTTCAAGCGCTGCGCCGAACTGGGTGCGCTGCCGATGGTGCATGCGGAAAACGGTGATCTGGTGGCGGAGCTTCAGCAGAAGTATTTTGATCAGGGGATCACCGGGCCGGAGGGACATGCCTATTCGAGGCCGCCGGAGTTGGAAGGCGAGGCGGCGAACCGGGCGATCACCATTGCCGATACCGCAGGGGTTCCATTGTATATCGTGCATGTGTCCTGTGAGCAGACCCATGAGGCCATTCGTCGTGCGCGGCAAAAGGGCATGCGGGTCTATGGTGAGCCGTTGATCCAGTTTCTGACCTTGGATGAGAGCGAGTATTTCAACAAGGATTGGGACCATGCGGCGCGCCGGGTGATGTCACCGCCGTTCCGGTCAAAGGATCATCAGGATTCGCTTTGGGCGGGCTTGCAGGCGGGGTCCTTGCAGGTGGTGGCAACAGATCATGCGGCGTTCAATACCGAGCAGAAACGGGCGGGGCGGGATGATTTCCGGATCATTCCCAACGGGTCCAATGGGTTGGAAGAGCGGTTGAGCGTGCTGTGGACTGAAGGGGTTGAGACCGGGCGTCTGACGCCGAATGAATTTGTTGCGGCGACCTCGACCAATGTGGCGAAGATCCTAAACACCTATCCGCGCAAGGGGGCGATTGTTGAAGGGGCGGATGCGGATATCGTGGTCTGGGATCCGAAGATCGCCAAGACGATCTCGCCTGCGAACCACCATTCGATTTTGGATTACAATGTGTTTGAAGGCTTCGAGGTGACAGCGAATGCGCGCTATACTCTGAGTCGGGGCGATGTGATCTGGGCCTGGGGGCAG
Organism: Sulfitobacter pacificus; assembly: GCF_030159975.1. Lineage (NCBI taxonomy): Bacteria > Pseudomonadati > Pseudomonadota > Alphaproteobacteria > Rhodobacterales > Roseobacteraceae > Sulfitobacter > Sulfitobacter pacificus. The sequence continues at coordinate 2,637,324 of NZ_BSNL01000001.1, read as the reverse complement.
AATTCGCAGCCGCAGCCGGGGCGCGGCAAGTTTATCCCGCGTCCGGCCTTTCCCAGTGCAAACCTGGCCCTGTCGAAATGGAAGGCGCTGACCAGTCCGAAGATGATCAAGCGCGATCCGCTGAATATTCCGGCGGGGATCTAGTTAGCTTGGGACCCGTTCTTCCAGCTCTGGTGTCAGAACAACGCTTTCCTGTTCGTGCGGGTCGGTGCGGGAAATCACTGCGCGGGCTGGTGCGTCAGTCAGGTTCATTGGCAAATGGGGGGTATCTGCGGGGATATAGATCAGATCACCGGCTTCGGCCTTCATGTGGTTTTCGAGATCCTGGCCCCAGTACATCTCGACCTTGCCTTCGAGCATATAGATTGCGGTCTCATGTGTTGCGTGCTTATGCGCCTTGGCTTTCGCTCCGGCGGGGATCGTCAGAAGGTGCATACAAATCGCCCGTGACTGCGTTGTTTCGCGGGCGATCCCTTCGAAATAGTCAAAACCTTGCTTGCCCGAATAGGTGTTTTCAGGGCGTATTTTGCGACATTGTAGGGTCTTAGGCTGAGACAAAGTAGAAACTCCTTAAGAGTAAAAGTTAAATTGGATTGAAATGCTAACCTTAGATAGAAATTCCGATGGGATCACCCCTAAAGCGACAGCCAAGGCGGTTATTTCGGCTGACAGTCTGGATTTGACTTTTGAAACCCGCGATGGGCCGATCCATGCGTTGAAGGATGTGAATCTGGACATCAACGCCGGTGACTTTGTCAGTTTCATCGGGCCCTCGGGGTGTGGCAAGACGACGTTTTTACGAGTGATGGCGGATCTGGAACAGCCGACGGGCGGCAGGGTCACAGTGAATGGGGTGAGCCCCGAGGAAGCCCGCAAGGCGCGCGCCTATGGCTATGTGTTTCAGGCGGCGGGGCTTTACCCATGGCGCACGATTGGGGGCAATATCCGGTTGCCGCTGGAGATTATGGGGATCGCGAAGGATGAGCAGGCCCGGCGGGTCGAGCGGGTGCTGGAGCTGGTCGATCTGGCCGGGTTCGAGCGCAAGTTTCCCTGGCAATTGTCCGGCGGGATGCAGCAGCGGGCAAGCATAGCGCGGGCGCTGTCGTTTGATGCGGATATCCTGTTGATGGATGAACCTTTCGGGGCGCTGGACGAGATTGTGCGCGATCATTTGAACGAACAGCTGCTGAAGCTATGGGCGCGGACGGAAAAGACCATTGCTTTTGTGACCCATTCGATCCCCGAGGCGGTGTATCTGAGCACCAAGATTGTGGTGATGTCGCCAAGGCCGGGGCGGATCACCGATGTGATCGAAAGCACCCTGCCAAAGGAGCGCCCGTTGGAGATACGTGACACGCCGGAGTTTCTGGAGATTGCCCATCGGGTCCGCGAAGGGTTGCGCGCGGGGCATCTGGATGAGTGAGAAGGGCGTTTGCCGGGCAGGCGGGCATGAGTTTATTGGCAAGATGAAGCTGGGGAGGACTCTGTGAAATCGATACTGCCGGTGATGACCGTGGTTGGGGCGGTGCTGCTGTTTTGGATGGTGGCGGTTGTGCCAATGAACATGCATCTGGTCGCGGATCAGGCGCAGCGTGATGGGCTGCCTGTGACGCCAGAGACACCGGTGGAACGGCAAGAATATAGCGGGATTGGGTTGAGCCTGCGCAATTTGCATCTGGTGCCGCTGACCTATGATTTCGTGCGGCCCCGTTTGCCGGCACCACAGCAGGTGGCGGGCGAGATGTATGCCACGATTTTCGAGAAGAAGATCACCTCTAAACGGTCATTGGTCTATCATGGCTGGGTGACGCTGGCACCGACCCTATTGGGGTTCTTCATAGGGACGGGGCTCGGCATTTTGCTGGCGGTTGGGATTGTCTATTCTCGGGTGATGGACCGGTCGGTGATGCCTTGGGCAATTGTCAGCCAGACCATTCCGATTTTGGCGCTGGCCCCGATGGTGATCGTGGTTCTGGGGTCGATGGGAATACAGGGATTGTTTCCCAAGTCGCTGATTGCTGCCTACCTGTCCTTTTTCCCGGTGGTTGTCGGGATGGTGAAAGGGTTGCGGTCGCCGGATGCCATGCAGTTGGACCTGTTGCGCACCTATCATGCATCGAACCGTCAGGGATTTTGGGCGCTCAGGCTGCCCGCCTCGACACCCTATCTGTTTGCCTCGCTCAAGATCGGGATTTCGGCATCTTTGATCGGGACCATCGTGGCGGAATTGCCCACCGGGGCAAAGGCGGGTTTTGGGGCGCGGATGCTGGTGGGGGATCAATATGGTCAACCACTTGTGTCCTGGGCGGCCCTGTTTGCGGCCGCTTTGACGGCGGCGGCGCTGGTTGGGCTGTTTAGTGCAATGGAGCGGGTGACATTGCGACGGATGGGGATGCGGACGGCATGATCTGGACAATTGCAGCATTGATGATCTGGGCACTTGGCTGGTGGGTGAATATCCGTCTGGCCAATGGGCCGGTCTCGGATCATCCAGGGGTAAAGGTGTTGATCCCTGCAATTTTCGGGCTGACCGTTGTGGTGGTCTGGGAGTTGCTGGTGGTCGGGTTCGAGGTCAATCCGGTGATCCTGCCGGCACCGTCGGCGATTGTGGAGCGGCTGTTCAGTGAAGGGCCGCGGCTATGGGCGGATTTCCACCAGACGATCATCAAAGGGGCGATGACCGGTTATGTGATTGGCGGTCTGGCTGCCCTTGGCATTGCGGTGCTGGCGGATCGCTCTGATTTTTTGACGCGGGGGATCTTGCCGGTGGGCAGTTTTATGGCTGCCTTGCCGATTGTCGGTATTGCGCCGATTTTTGTGAAATGGTTCGGCAGTGACTGGGAAAGCAAAGCGGCGGTTGTTGCGGTGATGGTGTTCTTTCCTATTCTGGTGAACACGGTGGCGGGTTTGCGTGAAACATCGGTGATGCAGCGTGATCTGATGCGGACCTATGGCGCGGGCTATTGGCCGACGCTGTTAAAGCTGCGCCTGCCGGCGGCAATGCCGTTCATCTTTAACGGGCTCAAGATTGCGACGACACTGGCGTTGATCGGGGCGATTGTTGCTGAATTTTTCGGCTCGCCGACGGTGGGGATGGGGTTTCGGATCTCGACCAGCTTTGGCCAGCTTGCGCTGGATATGGTTTGGGCCGAGATTGTAATTGCGGCATTGGCTGGCAGTGCGTTTTATGGATTGATGACGTTGATCGAAAAGCGGGTGACATTCTGGCATCCGTCGCAACGCTAGCGTTGTAGGAATGACCAAGACCTCGAAACGGGGCACTATGTTAACCAACAGGGGAGACGACAAATGATGAAGAAAATGATGATGGCCGCGGCTGTGGCCACCGGGCTGGGCGGCGTGGCGGCCCATGCAGATGGTCATGCCAATAGTGTGACCTTGCAATTGCAATGGGTCACGCAGGCGCAGTTTGCCGGGTATTACGTGGCTCTGGACAAGGGGTTTTATGAGGAAGAAGGCTTGGACGTGACCGTTCTGGCTGGCGGTCCTGATATTGCACCACCACAGGTGCTGGCGGGCGGCGGCGCTGATGCCATGCTGAACTGGATGCCCTCGGCGCTGGCCGCACGTGAGAAGGGGCTGCCGGTGGTGAACATCGCACAGCCGTTCAAAACCTCCGGTCTGATGCTGACCTGCTGGAAGGATACCGGGATCACCGGTCCGCAGGATTTCAAGGGCAAGACGATTGGTGTCTGGTTCTTTGGCAACGAATATCCGTTCCTGTCGTGGATGTCGCAGGAGGGTATTTCCACCGACGGTGGTGATGACGGTGTGACCGTGCTGAAGCAGGGGTTCAACGTTGATCCGCTGTTGCAGCGCGAGGCGGATTGCATTTCGACCATGACCTATAATGAATACGGTCAGGTGCTGGATGCAGGGGTGAACCCGGACGAGCTGGTGACCTTCAAATATGAAGAGCAGGGTGTCGCAACCCTGGAAGACGGTATTTATGTGTTGGAAGACAACCTGAAAGATCCGGTGTTTGAGGATAAGATGGTGCGCTTTGTCCGGGCGTCTATGAAGGGCTGGAAATACGCGGAAGAGAACGCGGAAGAGGCTGCAAACATCGTGCTGGACAACGACGAGACCGGTGCCCAGACAGAGGCCGCACAGGTGCGGATGATGGGCGAGATTGCCAAGCTGACCGCAGGGTCCAACGGTGCATTGGTCGAGGCAGACTTTCAGCGGACGGTGGACACGCTGTTGGCCGGTGGTTCTGATCCGGTGATTTCCAAGCAGCCAGAGGGCGCATGGACATCAGTGATCACGGATAAGGCGCTGAACTGATCCGGTTCACATTGCAGAAATGAAAAAGGCCGGTGCATCAACGCACCGGCCTTTTTTAATTCGGAGATCTGTATTTACAGAACCGTCACCACGGTGCCGACGGGCACGCGGTTATAAAGATCAATCACATGTTCGTTGATCATACGGATACAACCGTTGGAGACCGAGCGGCCAATGGTGCTGGGCGCAGTGGTGCCGTGGATGCGGAAGTAAGTGTCACGCCCGCCTTCAAAGAGGTAAAGTGCCCGTGCGCCAAGTGGGTTGCCGGGGCCGCCTTCCTGGGCGTCAGTGTTGCCGATGAAACGTTTGTAGGTCTGCGGCTCACGTTCGATCATCTCATCCGTGGGGCGCCATGTGGGCCATTCCTTTTTCACCGCGATAGTGGCCGTGCCGGTGAATTCCAGACCTGCCTTGCCGACACCGATGCCATAGCGCATCGCCTTGCCCGGTGCGGTCACGAAATACAGATAGTGGCTGCGCGGCAGGACCAGCAGCTGGCCCGGCTGATAGGTTGGTTTGATCGACACTTCCTGCGGCGTTGGGTCATAGGCGGCTGTAGTGGCGGACAGGACCTGTGGCAGGGCGGCAGCGGCCAGGGTCGAGGCCAAAAAGGTGCGGCGGTGCATGGGGGTGCTCCATAAATTACGTTTTGCAGATGATTAAATGTCGCGAAACTGCGCATTTTTTCAACCCTGCGGAAAGAAAAACCGACCCACTGTTGCCAGAGGGTCGGTCAAATTCTCGTGACAGGGACGCCGCGACGGCCCGTCTAAGGCTTATGCCAGTGCGATGTTCGTTGCCGACTCGCGGCCATCACGGCCAGCTTCGATGTCGAACGTCACTTTCTGGTTGTCGGCCAGACCGGTCAGGCCTGCGCGCTCAACAGCAGAAATGTGAACGAAAACGTCCTTGCTGCCGCCATCGGGTGCGATAAAGCCGAAGCCTTTTGTTGTGTTAAACCATTTTACGGTGCCAGTAGCCATTCCGTAGTCTCCTAAAGCAGTGTTCCATCCGCATTGTGCGATGGCGTGGCGTGGTCGGTCTGAGTTCGATCTGCGCCGTGTTAGGGAGACAGTGGGTCGAAATAGATAAACGTTAGCAAGGCAGAACATAGGCCGAACTGCCGATTCGGACAAGGGGTGTGGGCAGGTGGGCGGATTTTGGCCGGAGGTCGATGGCTGAAAGGGCGGCCCGAAGACCACCCAATGTCATAGAAACATGTCTATGAACATCAGCAAGAGTGCCACGGTTGCGACAATGTCGCGGTATGTCACTCGCCCTTTCAATTTGGTAAGAAATCGCATGACAAAAGTCCTAACGATGCCCGACCGGTCGAGCCATTTCGTTGGCTCAGTGGATTATACTGCCCTTTATAGCAGTTTGGCGTGCTCCTATGATCACTTGGAGCTACCGTTCGACGACTACCTTATTTTGCTTCCCGCAACATAGGGTCGCCTTAGCCTAATTCCCGCAAAGGTTTCGACATAGCACCGCTAAGCACTGACAAGTTCTGGGGTGCTACTTCAGTTTTCCTCGAAAGGTCCAAAGTAGTCCACATGGTGGTTTGAGCACCTCCCTTGCTTGTTTAATACTTGGTTGCCTTCGGCCTATTTTTTCAACGGTCTTAAAGAACAACAACCGAGTGCGAACGCGCCCGCTCAAGCGGACGCTGCCTCGCACCCGTTCGAAAATCGCTTAAGCGATTTATCGAACGAACTTCTTATGTTTCAACCGCTTCGGCTCCAGCGCATCGGCACCAAGTCTCCGCTTCTTGTCTTCTTCGTAATCCTCGAAGTTGCCCTCGAACCACTCCACATGGGCCTCTCCTTCAAACGCCAGAATATGCGTACAAATCCGGTCGAGGAAGAAACGGTCGTGCGAGATGACCACGGCGCAGCCGGCGAAATCAACGAGGGCGTCTTCCAGCGCGCGCAGGGTTTCGACGTCCAGATCGTTGGTCGGTTCATCGAGCAGCAGCACGTTGCCGCCTTCTTTCAACAGACGCGCCATGTGGACACGGTTGCGTTCACCACCTGAGAGCAGGCCAACCTTTTTCTGCTGATCGCCGCCTTTGAAGTTGAAGGAGGAGCAATAGGCGCGGGAGTTGACCTCGGCGTCGCCCAGTTTGATCAGCTCTGCACCGCCGGTGATTGCCTGCCAGACGGTGTCATCATCGGCCAGATCATCGCGGGACTGGTCGACGTAAGACAGATCAACGGTTTCGCCATATTCGATGGTGCCGGCGTCGGGTTTTTCCTGACCGGTCAGCATCTTGAACAGGGTGGATTTACCCGCACCGTTGGGGCCGATCACGCCAACGATGCCACCGGGAGGCAGATCAAAGGTCAGATCCTCAACCAACAGCTTATCGCCCATGGCTTTGTTCAGGTTTGCCACTTCAATCACCTTGTTGCCAAGGCGGGGGCCGTTGGGGATGACGATCTGGGCGCGGCTGAGTTTCTCGCGCTCTGACTGGTCGGCCATTTCGTTATAGGCGTTGATCCGGGCTTTGGATTTTGCCTGACGGGCCTTGGCCCCTTGGCGCATCCATTCAAGTTCGCGCTCAAGCGTTTTCTGTTTGGATTTGTCTTCGCGGGCTTCCTGCGCCAGACGCTTGGCTTTCTGCTCCAGCCAGTCGGAATAGTTGCCCTCGTAGGGCACGCCCTTGCCGCGGTCGAGTTCAAGAATCCAGCTGGTGATGTCGTCCAGGAAGTAGCGGTCGTGGGTAACAATCAGGATGGTGCCTTTGTAATCCATCAGGTGCTGTTGCAGCCAGGCGATGGTTTCGGCGTCGAGGTGGTTGGTCGGTTCGTCAAGCAGCAGCATGTCGGGCGCTTCGAGCAGCAGTTTGCACAGCGCGACGCGGCGGGCTTCACCGCCGGAGAGGTCTTTGATGTTGGCGTCATCCGGTGGGCAACGCAGGGCCTCCATCGAGACGTCAATCTGGCTGTCCAGATCCCAGAGGTTCTGTGCGTCGATGTCATCTTGCAGCTTGGCCATTTCATCGGCGGTTTCGTCCGAATAGTTCATCGCCAATTCGTTATAGCGATCAAGGATCGCCTTTTTCTCGGCCACGCCCAGCATGACGTTTTCGCGCACTGTCAGGCTCTCGTCCAACTTGGGCTCCTGTGGCAGGTAGCCCACTTTGGCCCCCTCGGCGGCCCATGCCTCGCCCTGAAAGTCCTTGTCCAGACCGGCCATAATTTTCAACAGGGTGGATTTACCTGCGCCGTTGACGCCGACAACACCGATCTTCACGCCGGGAAGAAAGTTCAGGTGAATATTTTCAAAGGTTTTCTTGCCGCCGGGATAAGTCTTGGAGACGCCGGACATGTGGTAAACGAATTGATAGGCCGCCATGGGTGGATTCCTGTCTGATCAAATGAGGTTGGCACCGCAATATCGCGGCGGCGTCACAAGATCAACGCAGACATGACACGCTCACAAAACGCGGTGCAGCAAGGGTGAATTGGACAGGGAATCCGCCCGGTTTGAGAGGCGATTCATAAATATGAGTACTGCGGTTTGCGCTGAATTGATGTGTTTCGGCTCAAAAATAAAGAATTTGAAGTCGGAAACACTGCTGAGATGGCGTATTTCAGGCGCTCCTCTCTGGTTGAAGCTGTTATGCTTTTCTTAACCTGTAGGGGCGGCAATCTGTCACCTGTACAGGAAAAACGGGCTGCTTCCGACCTGCCAAGACCGGCTGCGCGGGGGCAGTGATACAACAGGGAACAGTAAACAATGACTAAAGCCACTATCGTTGTTGGTCTGGATGGATCAGAAGCGGGCGCGCGTGCGCTTGCCTTTGCCAAGCAGCAGGCCAAGGGGATCGGAGATTGCACAATTGCAATCTGTTATGTGATCGAATGGTCGCCGTTCAGCTTTCAAACCCCGGAAGAGAATGAACAACGCCACAAGCGGCGTGAAGAAGAGCTTGAGATGGCGCATTCGCGTGTCCTTGATCCGGCAGTGGATCAGGCCAAGAGCGAAGGTTTCAACGTTATTGGGATCGTCAAACACGGTGATGCGGCAGATATTCTGGATGCAACGGCCAAGGCACATAGTGCAATGCAGATCGTTGTCGGCCGGGTTGGCGCGCGTGGTTTGAAAGAACGCGTGTTTGGTGGTGTGACGGGCCGTTTGGCGGCATCGGCCAGCGTGCCAATCACGATCATTCCGTGAATTTAGGGGATTTTTAAAATGAAACGATTTTTAGCAACAGGGCTGACCGCAACCGCGCTCAGCCTGCCGACACTTGCGGCGGCGCAAGAGGCCGTTAGTTTTGAACAGAAGGTGAATGACGTCTTTGCCGGTTCAACGGGTTGGTTTGTGAACCTGATCTTTATGAGCCTGCCGGGCACAAATTTCCCATGGATTGTGCTGTGGTTGGTTGTGGCCGCGTCGATCTTTACGATCTATTTCGGCTTTGTTCAGTTCAAGGCCTTTGGCCATGCGATTTCACTGGTCAAAGGGGATTACTCTGACCCCAACGACGCGGGTGAGGTAAGCCATTTTCAGGCGCTGACAACGGCGTTGTCGGGGACTGTGGGGCTGGGGAATATCGCGGGCGTCGCGGTGGCCGTTGGCATTGGTGGTCCGGGGGCCACATTCTGGATGGTGCTGGCCGGTCTTTTGGGCATGGCGTCCAAGTTCACCGAATGTACGCTGGGTGTGAAATACCGAAATGAATATCCCGATGGGACGGTTTCCGGTGGTCCGATGTATTACATGACCAAAGGGTTCAAGGAACGCGGGCTGCCCGGGGGTAAGGTGCTGGCTGTGATCTTTGCGATCTTCACCATCGGTGGCGCATTGGGCGGCGGGAACATGTTCCAAGCCAACCAAGCCCATGCGCAGATCACCAATATCACTGGCGATTTCTCTGGTTTGATCACTGGTGTGATCTTTGCCGGTGTTGTTTTTGCGGTGATTGTTGGCGGGATTAAATCCATCGCCAGCGTGACCGAGAAAGTCGTGCCCTTTATGGGGGTCATGTATGTCTTGGCCGCCCTGGTTATCCTGATCATGAACGCGGATCAGATCGGTTGGGCCTTTGGCCAGATCTTTGCCGGTGCCTTTACCGGGCTGGGGGTCGCGGGTGGCTTTGTCGGTGCCTTGATCCAAGGGTTCAAACGGGCGGCGTTTTCGAACGAAGCTGGCGTTGGTTCAGCGGCGATTGCGCACTCTGCGGTGAAAACCAAAGAGCCGGTGACAGAGGGCGTTGTGTCCCTGCTAGAGCCGTTCATCGACACGGTTGTGATCTGTACGATGACAGCTTTGGTGATCACCATCTCTGGTGTGCTGGTGATGGATCCTGCAACGGGTAACTTTGTGCTGAATGAAGCTGGCACAGCGATCAAAACCGTCGACGGGTCAAGCGGTGTAAGCCTGACATCTTCGGCCTTTGCTGCCGGGTTCAGCTGGTTCCCATATGTTTTGGCTTTGGCTGTGATCCTGTTCGCTTTCTCGACGATGATCTCTTGGTCCTATTATGGCCTGAAAGCGTGGACCTATCTGTTTGGTGAAGGCAAGACGACGGAGTTGGTGTTCAAGCTGATCTTCTGCTTCTTCATCATTGTAGGTGCCGCGGCACAGCTTGGTGCGGTGATCGACTTCTCAGATGCGATGATCTTTGCCATGGCGGTTGTGAACATCACGGCGTTGTACTTCCTGATGCCCATCGTGAAACGCGAGATGAACAGCTATTTTGATCGTCTGAAGTCAGGTGCGATCGTGCGCCACAAGCATTAGTCTTGGCATTGATCTGATTGACAAACCGGGCATATGCCCCTTCTTTCGGCCCCTGAAGCATTTCGGGGGCCGTTTTCTATTGCGCTATCATTTTCCATATGCGTCCGCCGGTCAGGTGATTGGCCTGTTGGGGGGGTCGTTTGACCCCGCGCACGAGGGCCATGCACATATCACGCGCGAGGCGCTCAAGCGGTTCGGGCTGGATCGGGTGTGGTGGTTGGTGAGCCCCGGGAACCCGTTGAAAACCCGGGGGCCAGCACCGCTGGAAGACCGGATGGCGCGGGCGCGGCTGGTGATGCGGCACCCGCGGGTCGAAATCACGGATATCGAGGCACATTTGGGCACAAGGTACACAGCACAGACCTTGGTGCGGTTGCAGATGCTCTATCCGCAGGTGCGGTTTGTCTGGCTGATGGGCGCAGATAACATGGCGCAATTCCATCTTTGGCAGGACTGGCGCGGGATCATGCAAAGCGTGCCGGTCGGGGTGCTTGCCCGGCCCGGTCAGCGTATTTCAGCACGGATGAGCCGGGCCGCAGCGCTTTATGCACCTCACCGGATTGCGGGCAGATACGGGCAGTTGTTGGCTCGCGCCGAGGCTCCAGCGTGGAGTTTTGTAAACGTGCCGATGAATGATGCATCCAGTACAGCGATCAGGGCCAAGGGTGACTGGTCAGCGTAGGCGGGTCGAGGCGATGCCACTGGCCAGAATGACCGCAAGACCGGCCCAAGTATAGGCGTCCGGCAGGTCGCCAAAAATGCTCCACCCGAAACCGACCGCGGCGATCAATTGGAAGTAGACCAGCGGTGCAAGCCGTGTGGCATTGGCAATGCGGTAGGCATAGAGCAACAGCAGGTTGCCCATCATTGAACAGAAGGCGGAAGCAAGCGTCAGCGTGGCGATGGGCGCTGTGGCTTCGGGCAGGTTCATCAGGCCAAAGGGCAATAGGATCAATGCGCTGAGCAGCAGCTGGGTGAAGGTCAGGGCGATGGGGGTGCCGATGCCCGACAGCCAGCGCGACATGGTCAGGAAGGTGCCGTAGCACAGCCCCGCGATTGCAGCCCAAATGACACCGGCTTCACCGCCCATACCGGGACGGACGACCAAAAGGACGCCAGCGAAACCAGTGACTATCAACACGGATCGCACAGGGGTGACGGGTTCGCGCAGGAAAATGACGGCCAAGATATAGGAGAATATCGGACCGATAAAGAATGCGGCGAAGACCGTCGCGAGATCTGCGGTTTGCAGGGCCATCTGGATAGAACTGATGCCACAGGCAAGGACCAGCGCCCGCAACCAGACCCGCCAGTCGCGCAGCAATCCGAAGGCAGAGGGTGAGATGAAGGGCAAGATCATCAGCGCCCCAAGGACGAAGCGAGACCATGCTACAAAAAGCGGCGCAACCCCCAGAGAGGAAGACAATAATTTGCCAGCGCTATCCCCGGCGGGGATCAGCGACATGGCGACAAACATGATCAGGGCGGCGCGTTGCATGGCGCCGCATAACACGCAGGTCACTGGTTGAAAATGTGTAACCGCAGCGCTTGAAGCGGGAGGGCGATCAGGGTTAAGTCGGGCCATGGAAAATAGGTTTAGCAGACGTGGTTTTTTAGGTTCCGTTGCGGCATTTGCAGCGATGGGGCAGGGGGTATTGGCTGCGCCACCCACGGAATCACTGCGGCCTGTGCTGCGGGGCGACGACTTTTTCAAAAAGGCCGTTCCTGAAGTTTCCGAGATCATCAGCGGGCAGAAACTGTCGGGCCGTGTGGCTTTTGCCCTGGCGGATGTGCAGACCGGGGCTTGGCTGGAATGTGAGAACGAAAGCATTGGCACGCCGCCTGCCAGTGTGACCAAAGCCATCACTGCGCTTTATGCGTTGGAGACTTTGGGTGCGGATCACCGGTTTGAAACGCAGCTGGCGGCAACCGGTGGCATCACGGATGGCGAGGTGCAGGGGGACCTGATCCTGATCGGCGGGGGGGATCCAACGCTGGACACGGATCAGCTGGCGCAGATGGCGGCGGATTTGAAAGCGGCCGGTGTGATCGGCGTTAAAGGCGGGTTGAAAGTCTATCAGGGGACCTTGCCTGTCGTGACAGGAATTGACCCAGAACAGCCGGATCATGTGGGCTATAACCCGGCGGTATCGGGGATCGCGCTGAATTTTAACCGTGTGCATTTTGAATGGCGGCGCAACAGCGGGAAATACACAGTGACGATGGACGGGCGGTCGGAGAAATACCGCCCCAATGTCACCTTTGCCGCGATGCGGATCGAGGATCGCGCCGCCCCTGTCTATACCTACCGCGACCAAGCGGGCCGTGATCAATGGAGCGTGGCACGTGGTGCATTGGGCGGTGCCGGATCGCGCTGGTTGCCGGTGCGCAAGCCTGCGCTCTATGCAGGAGAGGTTTTTGCCACTTTGGCGGGAGCGCATGGTATCCGGCTGGGCAAGCCCGACGTGATCGAGGTGCTTCCGGCGCATGAGGTTGTACTGCGCCATCAAAGTCAGGATTTGCGTATGATCCTGCGCGGCATGCTGCGGTTTTCAACAAACCTGACGGCCGAGATGGTGGGGCTGGCGGCAACGCAGAAGCGTTTGGGTGCGGTGGATGGTTTGCAGGCTTCGGCGGCAGAGATGAACCGTTGGGCGATTGGCGCGCTGGGCATGAAGGCACCTGCCCTGGTGGATCATTCGGGGCTGGGCGATGCGTCGACCCTGACGGCGCTTGATATGACGCGCGCCCTGTTGGCAGTGAAAGATGAAGGGTTCCGGTCGATTCTCAAGCGGTTCGGATTTCGCGATGCCAAGGGCAGACCGGTCAAGGATCAAGCGATTGCGGTGGACGCAAAGACCGGCACGCTGAATTTCGTGTCAACCTTGGCGGGGTATATCACCGCGCAGGACGGGCGCGAGATGGCATTTGCGATCTTTGCGTCTGACATGGCGGCGCGGGCAAAGATCAGCCGTGCGGAACGGGAATCCCCCGCCGGGGGACAGACTTACAACAAACGTGCCAAACGGGTTCAGCAGAAATTGATTGAACGCTGGGATGCGCTTTACGGGCGGGTCGAGGCCTAGCTAAGGTGCCGTGCCCGTGCGCCCCGTTCGATGGCAGCGGCATGCAGGCGGTCGATCTCCAACTCGTAGCGGATTTCCTCAAGCAGGCGCAATTCCGCTTCATCCAGCGTGCCATCGGCGGCGGCCACATCACAGGCCAGTGCATATGCGGTTTCAAAAAGACGCTCGGGCAGGGCTTCGCGGATCAGACCAAATAGCGCGTCCAGCCCGTCTTCCTGTTCGAAAAGGTCAAAGACGGTTTTGCTGATCACGGTCAGCCGGTCGTTGTCGTATTCGGCGAATATCGGAAGCATGTTCACGGCGGACTGAATCTTGATCAGCTCGGCGGTGCGGATGTTTTCATCAGAGGCGGAAACCGCAACCATCAGGGCGACAAGGCTGTCTTGGGCGCTAAGCGCCAGGGAAGGGCCGTTGGTCATGAGGGTCTCCTTTGGGAGGGCTGTTGTTGCAGTGCAGAATATTGACGCACCTCAGGGGACGCAATAGGTACACGCGAGCCGGCGTGCATGGGGCACGGAATCGGCGGAAAATGGATGATACAAATGTCTGAGATGCGGGAAGCGGCGATGAGCAGCAAAGCGTGGCCTTTTGAAGAGGCCCGTGCGGTTTTGAAACGTTATGCGAAAGCCCCGCCTAAGAAGGGGTTTGTGTTGTTTGAAACGGGTTATGGCCCGTCCGGTCTGCCGCATATCGGCACCTTTGGTGAGGTGCTGCGCACAACGATGATTCAGCGGGCGTTTGAGGAGATCAGCGATATTCCAACCAAGCTGGTGTGTTTCTCTGACGATCTGGACGGGATGCGCAAGGTGCCCGGCAATGTGCCCCAGCAGGAAATGCTGGCCGAGCATATGCACAAGCCGCTGACATCGGTGCCGGATCCGTTTGGCGAATTCGAGAGTTTTGGCCATCACAACAATGCAATGTTGCGCCGGTTTCTGGATACTTTCGGGTTCCAGTACGAGTTTTACTCTGCCCGCGAGTTCTACCGCGCTGGGCATTTCGACGAAATTCTGAAGCTGGCCTGTGAACGTTATGATCAGGTCATGGCCGTGATGTTGAAGTCGCTGCGCGAAGAGCGTGCGGCGACCTATTCGATCTTTTTGCCAATTCATCCCGAGACCGGTCGGGTGCTGTATGTGCCGATGAAGAATGTCGATGCGGTGAACCACACGGTTACATTTGACGATGAAGACGGCAAGGAATGGACGCTGCCGGTGACTGGCGGAAACGTGAAACTGCAGTGGAAGCCGGACTTTGGCGCTCGCTGGGCGGCACTGGACGTTGATTTCGAGATGTACGGTAAGGAACATGCGACCAATACGGCGATCTACGACCGGATTTGCGAGATATTGGGCGGCAAGAAGCCGAACCATTTCAGCTATGAGCTGTTTTTGGATGAAAACGGGCAGAAGATTTCAAAATCTTCGGGCAACGGGATTTCGATTGATCAGTGGTTGACCTATGCCAGCACGGAAAGCCTGTCGTACTTCATGTATCAAAAGCCCAAGACGGCCAAGCGGATGCATTTTGATGTGATCCCCAAGGCAGTGGATGAATATCATCAGCAGTTGCGGGCCTATGAGGGGCAGGACGCGAAGGGGCGTTTGAACAACCCGGTTTGGCATATTCACGGCGGTGATGTGCCCAAGTCGGATATGGTTGTGCCGTTTTCGATGTTGCTCAATCTGGCGTCCGTGTCCTCTGCTGAGGATAAATCGCAGCTTTGGGGCTTTATCCAGCGCTATGCGCCCGAGGCGTCCGCGGAGAACAATCCCGGTATGGATGCGGCGGCGGGTCATGCGGTGCGGTATTTCAACGACTTTGTGAAGCCGCATAAGGTGTTCCGTGCGCCAAGTGATCTGGAGCGCGAAGCCTTGGAAGAGCTGCGCGACAACCTGAAAGTCTGGGATGGCGGATTGGATGCTGAGGGCTTGCAGACCATGGTGTTTGCCGTGGGCAAAGAGCGGTTTGATCCGCTGCGCGACTGGTTCACTGCGCTTTACGAGGTGTTGCTGGGTGCAAGCCAAGGGCCACGGTTTGGCGGTTTCATTGCGCTTTATGGTGTTGATGAGACGGTTCAGCTGATTGATGACGCGCTGGCAGGGAAACTGCTGGCGGCGTGAAACTCTTGCCCTGCTGGCCGCGTGACTTGACGTAAGGGCCAGCAGGGGAGAAGTGACATGTGGAAATCTGTAAGCCGGATGCTGGGCGGGATGATCCTTGCCTGTGTCCTTTGTTTTGGTGTTTCGGCGCAGCAGGCCGAGATCGAAGGCACGATCAGCGCCCAGATCGAAGCCTTTAAGGCGGATGATTTTGAACAGGCGTTTACCTATGCAACGCCAACTCTGCAGCGTTTGTTTCAATCACCGCAAAACTTTCGCCGGATGGTGACAACGCAATATCCAATGGTTTGGCGGCCTGCGGAAGTGCGGTATCTGGAATTGAAGGAATACGAGGGTTCGGTTTTTCAAAAGGTTCAGATCATGGATGCCAAAGGGGTGATGTACCTGCTGTTGTATCAGATGCAGCCTACCGACGCGGGATGGCGCATTGCCAGCGTGCAGTTTCTGGAGGCACCGGGGGCCTCTGTCTGAAGCGTTTACCCTGCGAAAAGGTCTTTGGTCGTCCGCTGTTGCGCGGTGTGGCGCACGGTGGGCTTAGCCCCGATTAACTCATCATTGATATCTCCCTGTCCCGAACCGGCATGTGCCGGAGGTACGGCAACAACCGAAGGGCGGCTGGCGCCTTTGTGGAAAGGGATTTTTGATGAACAAGGCAATTACCGATGGTCTGGTACTGACGCCGACACCTTTTGCGGCGGGTCTGGATGTCTGGTCAAGCGGGGATGGCACAGCGGGGTCCGACACCTATGAGAACGCGGCAAATGCGTTGTTTGTGGCCGCGGATCAGGATTTTGCTGGGGCGCTGGAGCTGCTGAAGACGCAGAACACCCAAAAGCTGCGCTACATGGGGCAGACACCGATCTTACCCGGATGTTATTTGCAGGTCACGGCACGGGTAAAGGCGATCAGTGGCAACCTGCCATCGGTGCGCATCGCCGGATATCCGGCCTATGGCAACGGGGCACGGGTGAATGGGTTGCCGGAGTTTACAACGTTTACGACCCTGCAAAATTACGGTGAAGTGGTCGAGATCAAGGGGATCATTGGCACCGGGGGGCGCGGTGGTGTTGATCTGGTCTGGGGCACAGAGCCGGTTTACGGTCACTTTGGGATTGATCTGGTGGGGCCGAACGGCGGTATCATCCGTGTTGATGACATTCAGATCGAGGATGTCACGTCGGTCTTTATCCGCGACATGATTTCGATTGTGGATGTTGTGGACTACGGAGCCATTGGCAATGGGAATACGGATAACACCGCCGCTTTTGAGGCAGCCAATTCTGCCGCGAACGGGCGGACGGTATTTGTCCCTGAGGGCAATTTCCGGCTTGCGAATAATGTGACAATCGACACGCCTGTAAAGTTCGAAGGCCGGGTCAGCATGCCGGATACGGCGGTTCTGTTGCTGCGCCGGAACTTTGATTTGCCCACCTATATCGAGGCCTTTGAGGATGAGGAGGTGGCATTTAAAAAGGCGTTTCAGGCACTGTTGAACAATTCGGATCACGAAACGCTGGATATGGGCGGGCGCAAGGTGAATGTGACGGCACCACTGGATATGGCGGGCGCTGTACCGGGAACACATTCCTATGCGACGCGCCGGGTGATCCGCAATGGCCAGCTGGAAGCTGCGGCCAGCGCGGCATGGAACACTGAGGTCGTTACCTCTGCGGCGACCTATACGGCGGGAGATTCCAAGACGCTGACGAATGTTACCAATGTGGCAAGTATTCCGGTTGGGTCGCTGGTGGAGGCCACAGGTGTCGGTCGTGAGGTCTATGTGCGCAGCAAGGATTTAGCCCGTCAGGAAATTACGTTGAACAAGCCGCTGTATGATGCAGAGGGGCGGCAGAATTTCACCTTTCGCAAGTTCAAGTATCTGATTGATTTCGGAGGCTTTAACGCGCTGAGCAAATTTGTGATGGCGGATGTGGAGCTACAGTGTAATGACCGTTGTTCGGGGATTATGCTGTCGCCCGGCGGGATTACCTTTCATGTGCGGGATTGTTTTATCAGCCGACCGATGGATCGCGGTATCACGTCGATTGGGACCGGTTGTCAGGGGTTGATCGTTGATCGCTGTCAGTTCCTGTCCGCCGAAGATGCCCTGGCTGTGCCTGCGCGCAAGACCATCGGGTTTAACGTCAATCAGAACGACGCCAAGATCCGCAACAACCGCGCCACGCGGTTTCGCCATTTTGGTCTGTTGGGCGGGTCGAATAACATCTTTACCGGCAACCATTTTTTCCAAGGGGACGGGGTGGCAAACGGTGTTCGATCGGGCGGTATCATTCTGGCAAGCACCAGTGTGGGTACTGTGATTTCGAACAATTATATCGACAATTGCTTTATCGAGTGGACCAATGAACATGATCCAAGCCCGGCATTCACCGGTGGCTTTTCGTTCAGCGCGTTAAGTGTGACGGATAACATGTTTCTGTCCGGGGACGTTGCTCCGTGGTTCAGTTATATCGTGGTCAAGCCGCATGGGGCGGGGCATTTCCTGAATGGCGTGTCGATTTCCGGAAATCGGTTTCGCAGTCTGAATGGGTCCATTGATCGGGCAGAGCGGGTCGATACAACATTTGCGGATCTGGACATGTCGCGGTGCAAGAATTTCACCATGGCGGCCAATTCCTATCTTGGGGTGACGGCGCAACCGGTAAACCCCGCTTATGTCGATTTTACCCAAGCGGCGGTGGATGACAATTGGACGATTGATGTCTCGCAGTACCTGGCGTTTGGCGGTGAAGCCCTGTCAGTGGATGCGATTACGGCCATCGGGCCGTTGCGCAACACCAATAACGTCAAGCAATTTGTGACACCCTATGTGGATACGGTGCAGGGGGCGCAACGCGATCAGATCAGACTGGTTTGGCCAAGCGACGTGCGGGGCAAGGTTCAGGCGACGGTGCGGATGGACTTCCGCTAGGGTTACCTACCCCGTCCCTGAGTGAGGGGCGGGGTATGGCGCTTAAAAGCTGTGCCAGATTCCAAGTTTTAGCGCGGCGCGGTCGTCCTCGTCGAAAGGAATCTGGGCCCCGAGTTTGACACTGAATTTACTGTCTTTCGGGCGGATCAACAGGGAAGGTTCGAATGCGCCATAGGTATCGTTGTTTTGTGAGGAATGGGTGACCTCCAAGAGGCCGGTGGTGATGCCGCCAAAGTGCAGCCCCAAGGTCGCGTCGAATTTAGTGATATGGCTGCCCAAGGTCGGTTCATAGATAAAAGCGGCGTCCATGTTTACCCATCCGCTACGGTTGTGAAACTGGAAACCGCGTCCCCATGAGAGTGTGGTTTTTAATGTGGGCAAGTGCCGTTCATTGCCCCATAGCCCGCCCACCCCAAGTTCGTAGGCCCATCTATTTGGTTGGTCCGTGGGCCCGATGGCGCGGCGGATAAACAGGTTGCCAAAGCCGTTTCGGACATTCAGGGCATTGGTGAAGGTGCTGACATCCAGGCCGATGGTTGTTTTATCGCTGAGCCCGTATTCGACATAGAGCGCGTTTGTGGTTTCTGAAAACTGCGTGGCCCCGAAGCTGAGTGAGGCGAAACCGCTGCCCTCGTCGCGCAGCCAGGCACCAGCATGGCCGATACTGGCCATGCACTGGCACGTCATCACTAAAACGGCGAATAAAGTCTTCATCGCACCTCCGGTCCGTAGACTGAGGGGAGGTTTGTTAACAAAAGGTTAATGGATGATTTGACGCCTTAAGTTTGTGGTGATTTTGGCGCAAGCAAAAGCCCGACGCAGATGCGCCGGGCTTTTCTTGTAATCTTGATCGAATATTATACGCGGACGGACCCGTTGCCACGTGGGCCTGCAATCAACCAGATGATCAGGCCGAGGATCGGCAAGAGCAGGATTGCAACGGTCCAGATGATCTTGGCCAGGCCGGACGCACCGGATGTAAGTACCTGATAAATCGCATAAATGTTAGCGATCAGGATAATCAGTCCGAAAATACCATATTCCATTGTTAGTCTCCCTAGAATGTCTCTGTTGCAGGGATAACAATGGACAGGCGAAATGGTTCCAACGTTTTTAGACACTGATCCGCCAACAGCGCGTTTGCCTGCGAGAGCAAGGAGTTGGATTGCGTGGAACCACCCCGCGCCAAGGGTGAACAGTCGGGGTGCAGGCACTGCGCCATCAAGCGTGATCAATGCTCTGGGGGACGTGGTTAAGAGCGCCCCCGCCGTCGCTTTACCCCGCCCCGCATACCGCCACGGCCCATAGAGGAACGACCTGAGGCTTTCTTGGCGTCGTCCACCGCCTTTTCCACGGCGTATTGCCGCGCCATCGGGTCATCGGCAATTGCCAGATCCACCGCTTCCAACCGCTTGACCTCGTCGCGCAGACGCGCGGCTTCTTCGAATTCCAGATTTTCGGCGGCCTTGCGCATGTCACTGCGCAGCCCTTCCAATACCGCCTGCATGTTGGAACCGGCCAGATTTTTGTCGATCGTGGTGGTGACGCGGTTCATGTCCACATCGCCCTTGTAAAGGCCCGCCAGAATATCCTCGACGTTCTTTTTCACGGTGGTCGGTGTGATGCCGTGTTCCAGGTTATAGGCTTCTTGCTTGGCGCGGCGGCGTTCGGTCTCACCAATGGCGCGTTCCATTGAGCCGGTGATGCGGTCGGCATACATGATCACCCGGCCTTCTGCGTTGCGCGCGGCGCGGCCGATGGTCTGGATCAGCGAGGTTTCCGAGCGCAGGAAACCTTCCTTGTCCGCATCGAGAATGGCAACCAGCCCGCATTCGGGAATGTCGAGCCCCTCGCGCAGCAGGTTGATCCCGATCAATACGTCAAAGGCCCCAAGGCGCAGATCGCGCAGGATTTCGATCCGTTCGATGGTGTCGATATCGCTGTGCATATAGCGGACGCGAATGCCCTGTTCGTGCATGTATTCTGTCAGGTCTTCGGCCATGCGTTTGGTCAGCGTTGTACAAAGGGTGCGATAGCCGTCAGCGGCGACCTTGCGCACCTCATCCAGCAGATCATCAACCTGCATTTCAACGGGACGGATTTCGATCTGCGGATCGATCAGGCCGGTGGGGCGAATGATCTGTTCGGTAAAGACACCGCCGGATTGCTCGATCTCCCAGGCGGCGGGGGTGGCGGAAACGAACACTGACTGCGGGCGCATGGCGTCCCATTCCTCGAACTTGAGCGGGCGGTTGTCCATACAGGAGGGCAGGCGGAAGCCGTGTTCGGCCAAGGTGAACTTGCGCCGGTAGTCGCCTTTGTACATGCCGCCGATTTGCGGCACCGACACGTGGGATTCATCCGCAAAGACAATCGCATTGTCGGGGATGAATTCAAACAGGGTGGGGGGCGGCTCGCCGGGGGCGCGGCCCGTCAGATAACGGGAATAGTTTTCGATGCCGTTGCAGACGCCGGTGGCTTCCAGCATCTCAAGGTCAAAGTTCGTGCGCTGCTCAAGTCGCTGTGCCTCTAGCAGCTTACCATCTGCGACCAGTTGATCGAGCCGCATACGCAGTTCTTTCTTGATGCCGACCAGCGCCTGCGACATGGCGGGCTTCGGCGTCACATAGTGGCTGTTGGCATAGACCCTGATCTGTTCGAATGTATCGGTCTTTTCGCCGGTTAGCGGGTCAAACTCTGTGATGCTTTCCAGTTCTTCACCAAAGAAGGACAGCCGCCATGCGCGATCATCAAGGTGGGCGGGAAAGATCTCAAGGCTGTCGCCGCGCACCCGGAAAGAGCCGCGCACAAAGGCGGCATCGTTGCGTTTGTATTGTTGTGCGACCAGATCCGCGATCACCTGCCGCTGATCATAGGTGCCGCCGGTTTTGAGGTCCTGGGTCATCGCGCCGTAGGTTTCGACCGACCCGATACCGTAGATACAAGAGACCGAGGCGACGATGATCACATCGTCCCGTTCCAGCAGCGCGCGGGTGGCAGAGTGGCGCATGCGGTCGATCTGTTCGTTGATCTGTGATTCTTTTTCGATGAAGGTGTCAGAGCGGGCGACATAGGCCTCAGGCTGATAATAATCATAGAAACTGACAAAATACTCCACCGCATTGTCAGGGAAGAACCCTTTGAACTCCCCGTACAGCTGCGCGGCCAATGTCTTGTTCGGCGCAAGGATGATCGCGGGGCGCTGGGTTTCCTCAATCACCTTGGCAATGGTGAAGGTTTTGCCGGTGCCGGTTGCGCCCAGCAGCACCTGATCGCGGTCGCCATCGCGCACGCCTTGGCTTAGTTCCTTGATCGCGGTGGGTTGATCGCCAGCAGGTTCGAATTCGGTATGCAGAACAAAGGCTTTGCCGCCTTCAAGCTTGTCACGGTTGCGCACATCCGGGGCAGGCGCGGCCATCATCGGCAAGGTTTCAGAGCTGTCGTTATGGGCATAGGGCATCGGGCAAGGTCCTGCAAACTGTTGCCCACAAGGTGACCTTTTTCGCCGGTGGTTCAAGCCCGTATGCCCGCTTTACTGCCAGAAACTGACAGCAGGGGCGCTACTTCATCAAGCGTTTGCGGTTTGAGGTGACACGTTTGCTGACCGGGGCCATAGCGGCGGACATGATCTGATCGGGTCTGCGTCCTTCCATCATGGCCTTGGTTGCCGCCGCGTAAGCCTTGGCCATTGCCGGGCCTTTCTCATCGATCATACGTTCGTTTTCGCCCTTCTTTGCGGGGATCGCCCCGCTCATCCCCAACAGGCGCAGGGCCATGACCGTCTGGGTTTCAGCCATCAATGTGGTCATCTTAAGCTGTAGGGAAAACAAATCACTGGGAAACATCTGGCAACTCCATGCTGGTAGAAGGACGCTAGTGCTGCGTTGCAGCAAAGGCAAGCGGCGCGTTAGGGACCTTGGTCGCATACTCTTGCTTTGAGGGGGCAGATGCCCGATAAGACCTCCAGCAAAACCAACGAGGCCAATATGCGCGCACGCATCTATCAACCTGCCCGGACGGCAATGTCGTCAGGCACCGCCAAGACCAACCACTGGGTGCTGGAGTTCGCCCCCAGCGAGGCCCGTGCGGTTGATCCCCTGATGGGGTGGACATCTTCCTCGGACACGCAATCGCAGGTTAAGCTGCAATTCGAGACCAAGGATGCCGCGGTTGAATACGCCCGCGAACATGGCATTGACGCGCAGGTGAAAGAGCCCAACAAGCGCAAACCGAACATCCGTCCCGGCGGTTACGGCGAGAATTTCGCCACTGGACGGCGCGGGGCCTGGACGCACTGAGGATATTGAGGGGAACACCCCCCTTGACCCCATCGGCGTCAACACCTAAACGACCCCATCGGCATGGCCCCAGATTCGTCTGGGGCTTGTCTTTTGTCGCATGGCAGGACCAGTCCCGCCTTAAGGCAAACCGGTAACGCGGGGCTTTTCCCGCCGCGCCACATCCATCGGGGACCTTCGGGGCCCTATAACCATCGGTAGATACCGCCCTGATAATGGGCAGCTCTGCCGCACAGCTAAACGGAAGACAGACAACATGGCACTCAAGTCGTACAAACCGACGACGCCGGGCCAGCGTGGGCTGGTACTGATCGACCGTTCGGAGCTTTGGAAAGGCCGCCCGGTCAAGGCCCTCACAGAGGGTTTGACCAAGAATGGCGGACGGAACAACACCGGACGGATCACAATGCGTCGCAAAGGTGGTGGTGCAAAGCGCCTCTACCGTATCGTCGATTTCAAGCGCAACAAGCTGGACATGTCCGCGGTTGTAGCACGGATCGAATATGACCCGAACCGGACAGCATTTATTGCCCTGATCCAGTACGAAGATGGCGAGCAAGCCTATATCCTTGCCCCTCAGCGTCTGGCAGTTGGCGACAAGGTGATTGCATCGGCCAAGGCCGACATCAAGCCCGGTAACGCAATGCCATTCAGCGGCATGCCCATCGGTACAATCATCCACAACATCGAAATGAAGCCAGGTAAAGGCGGTCAGATCGCCCGTGCCGCCGGTACATACGCCCAGTTCGTTGGTCGTGATGGTGGATATGCTCAGATCCGTTTGTCTTCGGGCGAACTGCGTCTGGTGCGTCAGGAATGCATGGCCACCGTTGGTGCCGTGTCCAACCCCGACAACTCCAACCAGAACTACGGTAAAGCGGGCCGCATGCGTCACAAGGGCATCCGTCCTTCTGTACGTGGTGTCGTGATGAACCCGATCGACCACCCGCACGGTGGTGGTGAAGGCCGGACCTCTGGTGGTCGTCATCCGGTTACGCCTTGGGGCAAGCCGACTAAGGGTGCAAAAACCCGGAACAAGAAAAAAGCGTCTAGCAATCTGATCATCAGATCGCGCCACGCCAAGAAGAAGGGACGCTAATTTATGTCTCGTTCAGTATGGAAAGGCCCTTTTGTTGACGCGTATGTCCTCAAGAAGGCCGAAGCGACACGCGAGAGCGGTCGGAACGAAGTGATCAAGATCTGGTCGCGCCGCTCCACCATCTTGCCTCAGTTTGTTGGTCTGACATTTGGTGTCTACAACGGCCGCAAACATATCCCAGTAAACGTCTCTGAAGACATGATTGGTCAGAAGTTCGGTGAATATTCCCCAACTCGTACCTATTACGGTCACGCAGCAGACAAAAAAGCGAAGCGGAAATAAGCCATGAGCAAGGATAAAAATCCCCGCCGCGTGGCAGACAATGAAGCACGTGCAAAACTGCGCATGCTGAAAACGTCGCCGCAGAAACTGAACCTCGTTGCTGGCCTGATCCGCGGCAAGAAAGTCGAGCGGGCGTTGACCGACCTGACTTTCTCGAAGAAGCGTATCGCGCAGGATGTGAAGAAGTGCCTTCAGTCCGCAATCGCCAATGCCGAGAACAACCACAACCTT
Organism: Sulfitobacter pacificus; assembly: GCF_030159975.1. Lineage (NCBI taxonomy): Bacteria > Pseudomonadati > Pseudomonadota > Alphaproteobacteria > Rhodobacterales > Roseobacteraceae > Sulfitobacter > Sulfitobacter pacificus. Next base: position 2,613,211 of record NZ_BSNL01000001.1, on the reverse strand, counting down.
GATGTGGACGAGCTGATCGTCTCTGAGGCCTATGTCGGTAAAAACATGACACTCAAGCGTGGTCGTCCACGTGCGCGTGGCCGTTTCGGCAAGATCATGAAGCCGTTTGCCGAAGTCACCATCGTCGTGCGTCAAGTTGAGGAGCAAGCATAATGGGTAACAAAGTAAACCCGATCGGCATGCGTTTGCAGGTCAACCGTACCTGGGACAGCCGCTGGTATGCCGACACCAAGGACTATGGTGATCTGCTGCTGGAAGATCTGGCGATCCGTGCTTTCATCAAGAAAGAGTGTCATCAGGCCGGTGTGGCCCGTGTGATCATTGAGCGCCCTCACAAGAAATGCCGTGTGACAATCCACACTGCACGTCCGGGTGTGATCATCGGCAAAAAAGGTGCGGACATCGAAGGTCTGCGCAAGAAGCTGGCGAACCTGACTGCCTCTGAAGTTCACCTCAACATCGTTGAAGTGCGCAAGCCAGAGCTGGACGCGGCCCTTGTTGGCGAAAGCATTGCACAGCAGCTGGAGCGCCGGGTGTCTTTCCGTCGCGCCATGAAGCGTGCGGTTCAGAACGCCATGCGTATGGGTGCCTTGGGCATCCGTTGTAACCTTGCCGGCCGTCTGGGTGGTGCAGAAATCGCGCGTACCGAATGGTATCGCGAGGGTCGTGTCCCATTGCACACATTGCGCGCCGACATCGATTATGCCCACGTTGAAGCCTCCACTGCCTATGGCATCATCGGCATCAAGACGTGGATCTTCAAAGGCGAGATCATGGAACATGATCCTTCCGCGCATGATCGTAAGTTACAGGAACTTCAAGACGGCCCAGCACCTCGCGGTGCAGGCGGCCGGCGTTAAGGAGTAGATAAATGCTACAGCCAAAACGGACGAAATTCCGCAAACAGTTCAAAGGCTCGATCAAAGGTCTGGCGAAGGGCGGGTCTGACCTGAACTTTGGCACCTATGGTCTGAAAGCCTTGGAGCCCGAGCGGGTCACCGCACGTCAGATCGAAGCTGCACGTCGTGCCATGACGCGTCACATGAAACGTCAGGGCCGTGTCTGGATCCGTATTTTTCCAGATGTGCCTGTTACCTCCAAGCCTGTCGAAGTACGGATGGGTAAAGGTAAAGGTTCCGTGGACTTTTGGGCATGCAAGGTCAAACCCGGCCGCGTGATGTTCGAAATCGACGGCGTGAACGACGATATCGCACGCGAAGCCCTGCGTCTGGCAGCGATGAAGCTGCCAATCAAGACACGGGTCGTGGTACGCGAAGACTGGTAATCCCGTCGACCCTGCCTAGGCAGGGTCTGGCGCGCCGGAGGCAGGGTATCCTCTTGGGGATGCCCGTTCCGACACCGGTGAGTTTGAGAGCCCCCGCTGAGTGATCAGTGGGGGCTCTACTATTTCAACTGCTCTATTCGGAGATCGTCAAAAATAACAACTGATGTTTCGGACCCCTTACCTCCAGGGCGATAGATCCCGAATTTAACGTAGGGTTCGGCACAAGAAGCATACTGAACACTGGTATCTGAGACGATTTGGTGTCCATTCAACGATACGGATAATCGTCCGGGGAGGGTTGTTGTGTCAAAATCCAATTCAAGCGAGATCGGTCTGCCGTAAAGCGAACTAATCTTAATGTTTTTCTTGAGCGCATTGCGATGGCGTCCAGAACTGGTGTTCGAGACACCACGCAGGGTCTCAACGCGCATTTTTCCGTTGGTGAATTTCATCATCACTGGAGGATAGGCGTGTTGACAGTCTTCGGCCCACCCGTGGATTTGAAAGAAGGCTTCTCGTTCGCCTGTGAATCCGCTCTGAAAAATAACCTCAGATGTAATCTTGTAACGGCGTCCAACCCCGCGTCGCTCTTTTTGCGCTAGTTCAGCGCGCTCCCAATAGGACGCGCTATGACGTGCGTTTTTATCAGTGCTGCATCTCCCGATATCACCGGGGTGCAACGTGAACCGTAGCTTGCGATCGCCATCCATTTTGACACGTTCGATAGAGGTTCGGCTTGGCAGCCCGCAATTATCGAAAAACTGAGTGTTCCAGTCTGTGTCGCTGTAAGACTTATTTTGAGCGCCAGAGGCATTTGCAATTGCCATGAGGACCAGACATAGCGCTCCAGTCAAAAGTAGATTTCCCATCGCATCTATTCTCATTCTATTCGCGACCTCAAACCCCACCGATCAACACATCGCCATAGGCAGCAATATCAAAGCGCGTCAGGCTTTCCACGGCTCTCCGGCCGGACTCATCATGATGTCAGCAAGCGGATGGTCGTTGTTCTGATGCCATTCCGCTTGTGCTGTGAAGGCATCGGCGTTTTCCTCTAGCCATTTCTGATGGCGGGCAGTGGCAACAGCCTGTTCAAGCGCCTTGTCTGCCACTGCGGAGACATTCACCCCGAACTCGTGCGCGGCGTCCAATGTACTGGCGTTCAAAGTATGGGAGGTTTTGCGCTTGATGGCCGTGGTCATTTGGCAGGGCCCAATTTATACCGCAAAAATATACCGTATGACGGGTTCGGTCAAGTTTCGGCCAGCCTCACCCCCATCCATAATTAAAACTCACCGACACCCGATCCTCCTCTACCATATTCATCGGCACCTCATGGCGCAGCCAGCTTTCCCACAACAGCACATCCCCCACCTCGGGTGCCACATAGATGAACTGCCGCAACTCCTCCGGCGCATCCTTCACCCGCCCTGGTGAGGCCATCATCATCGCCAGACGCGGGTCCTCGAATTTGATCGCGCTCGCGCCTTCGGGCATGGTCACATAGGTCGTGCCGGAAATCACCGAATGGGGATGGATGTGGGCCGTGTGAATGCCGCCTTCGGGCAGGATGTTGATCCACAGGCTGTCGAGTTTCAGCTTCCGCTCGCCAAGGTCAAAGGCCAGATCCTTGGCAAAGGTTTTGACATGCTTATCCAGAACCTTTTTCAAATCCTTGAAGATCGGAAAGCGGTAAGGCAGATCGTCGAGGGACGCATAGGAGGTATAGCCAGCATAGCCGTTTTCCTCGCACCAGTCCTGTCCGGCCTCATCGTCATTGGCGATGGCGATGCAGGACGCTTCGAGTTCGTCGGGATTGATCGGTTTGCCGCGCTCGGCCAGCTGGGCGTGATAGAGGCGGGTGGCAAAGAGGGATTTGATGTTGCTCATGGGTTAACTCCGTAATGCGGGCAGGCCGACGCCGGTGCTGTCAAACCCGCCATCTGCTGCGATGACCTGTCCGGTGACATAGCTGGCTTTGTCGGAACAAAGGAAGGTGATGACTTCGGCAATCTCGCGCTCTGATCCATAGCGGTTCAGCGGGATTGCGTCGTGATAGGCGTCGATGATGTCTTGACTGTGAACCGCCATGGCCAGCTTGGTGCGCACCGGGCCGGGGCAGACGCAATTGGCGCGGATGCCGTATTCGCCCAGCTCGGCGGCCTGCTGCTTGGTCAGCTGGATCACGGCGGCCTTGGAGGTGCCATAGGCGACCCGCAGGGTAGAGGCGCGCAGACCAGAGATAGAGGCGATGTTGACCATGGCCCCCTTGGTTTCTTTCAGGGCAGGGATTGCCGCCTGAGACACAAGGAAGACGCCATCAAGGTTGGTTTCCATCACCCGGCGCCAACGGGCGAAATCGGTTTCCTCGATAGGGCCGAAATCCGCAACACCTGCGTTGTTGACCACCGCGTCGATCCGGCCAAAGCTGGACTGAACCGCCTCGACCATCGCATCCACATCGTCGGGTTGAGACACATCATGCACAAAGGGGCTGGCCCCGTTGATGCCTTTGGCCGCAAGGGCTAGTTCATCCCCATCCCGATCCACCATGGCCACCCGCCAGCCGTCATCGATGAACAATTTTGTGGTGGCAAGGCCGATACCGCGTGCGGCACCGGTGACAAGGGCGACTTTTTCAGACATGGATGAACCTCCGGTGGTTGGCTTTCACTCCCGTTTAGCGCAGTGTCCGGCCCGTGACGAGGCAGAGTTTCCGGCAAACTGCCGCCATGCGGGGCACTGTCACAAAACTCCTGTGGCAAAGGGGTTGCGCCCTATGCCTTTCCCTCCTATACGGCGCACTTCGGAACAGACTCCACCAGAATCGGGGTGACGCATGTGCGGCCTGCTGGTGATGTTGAAAGGAGATGGCACATGATTGCCAAAGAACTGCACGACAAGACGCCGGACCAGCTCCGCGACGAGCTTGTGAACCTGAAAAAAGAAGCTTTCAACCTGCGTTTCCAGCAAGCCACTGGCCAGCTGGAAAACCCTGCGCGTCTGCGTACGGTCAAGCGTGATGTGGCCCGTGTCCACACAGTGTTGAACCAAAAAGCTGCCGCAGCAGCAACCGAAGGAGCCTAACGAATGCCCAAGCGTATCCTGACAGGCACCGTAACATCGGATGCCAACGCCCAGACAGTCACCGTATCCGTAGAGCGTCGCTTTACCCATCCGGTTCTGAAGAAGACCATCCGTAAGTCCAAAAAATACCGGGCCCACGATGAGAACAACACATTCAAAGTTGGGGATTCCGTCCGCATCATCGAATGTCCGCCAAAATCGAAAACGAAACGTTGGGAAGTGATCACTGCGTAACCGCAGTATCGCTGACCGTTAATCGAAACCCTGGGGGAGAAGGCCACGCATCGGCCCCCCATAGGTCGGGAGAAACCAAATGATCCAGATGCAGACCAACCTGGATGTTGCTGACAACAGCGGCGCGCGCCGTGTTCAGTGCATCAAGGTCCTGGGTGGTTCCAAGCGTAAATACGCATCCGTCGGCGACATTATTGTCGTGTCGGTCAAGGAAGCCATCCCTCGCGGTCGTGTGAAAAAGGGCGACGTCCGTAAGGCCGTCGTTGTTCGCACCGCCAAAGAAGTACGTCGCGACGATGGCACAGCCATCCGTTTTGACCGTAACGCCGCCGTTATCCTGAACAACAACAACGAGCCCGTAGGTACACGTATCTTTGGACCAGTTGTGCGCGAACTGCGCGGCAAGAACTTCATGAAAATCATCTCGCTTGCGCCGGAGGTGCTGTAATGGCTGCTAAACTTCGCAAAGGTGACAAGGTCATCGTGTTGGCTGGCAAGGACAAGGGCAAGACAGGCGATATCACGTCTGTTGATCCGAAATCCGGCAAGGCCGTTGTGGAAGGGATCAACATCTCTATCCGCGCCACGCGCCAGTCTCAGGAAAACCAGGGCGGTCGCATCCCCAAGGCGATGCCAATCGACCTGTCCAACCTCGCACTTGTTGACGCCAACGGCAAAGCAACACGCGTAGGGTTCAAAATTGAAGGGGACAAGAAAGTCCGTTTCGCAAAAACCACGGGGGACGTGATTGATGCTTGATACTGCAGCCTATACACCCCGCCTTCTGACCGTCTATCGCGATGAAATCCGCGCCAAGATGAAAGAAGAGTTCGGCTATAAAAACGACATGATGATCCCGCGCCTTGATAAAGTCGTGTTGAACATCGGTTGTGGTGCAGCCGCCGTGCGTGACAGCAAGAAAGCCAAATCCGCGCAGGAAGACCTGACGCTGATCGCCGGCCAGAAAGCTATGACGACTATCGCCAAGAAGTCGATCGCGGGTTTCCGCGTACGTGAAGAAATGCCAATGGGCGCGAAAGTGACCCTGCGTGGCGCACGTATGTATGAATTCATGGATCGTCTGATCACAGTTGCAATGCCTCGTATCCGCGACTTCCGCGGCATCTCTGGCAAATCCTTTGATGGTCGTGGCAACTATGCCATGGGTCTCAAAGAGCACCTCGTGTTCCCGGAAATCGATTTTGATAAAATCGACGAAAACTGGGGTATGGACATCGTCATCGCCACAACGGCGAAAACCGACGCAGAAGCAAAAGCATTGTTGACAGCGTTCAACATGCCGTTCGCTCAGTAAGCGCGGGAAGGATTAGATATGGCTAAGAAATCCATGATCGCACGCGAGAAAAAGCGTGAAGCATTGGTCAAGAAGTACGCCGCAAAGCGTGCCGAATTGAAAGCAATCGTAAGCGACCAAGAAAAGCCGATGGAAGAGCGTTTCCGCGCCTCCCTGAAGCTGGCGAAACTGCCGCGCAACTCTTCGGCTGTGCGTTTGCACAACCGTTGCCAGCTGACCGGCCGTCCGCACGCTTACTATCGTAAACTGAAAATCTCGCGTATCGCGCTGCGTGATCTCGGCTCTTCCGGCCAGATCCCCGGCATGGTCAAGTCGAGCTGGTAAGGAGCGCATCAGATGAACGATCCTATCGCAGATATGCTGACACGCATCCGCAACAGCCAGATGCGCGGCAAATCCACAGTCATGACACCAGCTTCCAAGCTGCGTGCATGGGTTCTGGATGTGCTGGCCGACGAAGGCTACATTCGCGGCTATGAAAAAATGACAGGCGCCGACGGCCACCCTGCCATTGAAATCAGCCTCAAGTATTACGAAGGCGAACCTGTTATTCGCGAGTTGAAGCGGGTCTCTAAACCCGGTCGCCGCGTTTACATGGGCTCAAATGACATCCCGCAGGTCCGTCAGGGTCTGGGTGTGTCGATTGTCTCCACCTCCCAGGGTGTGATGTCGGATGCAAATGCACGCTCTGCCAATATTGGCGGCGAAGTGCTCTGCACCGTATTCTAAGGAGTGCAAGATGTCTCGTATTGGTAAAAAAGCGGTTGATCTGCCCGATGGCGTAACAGCCACCGTGTCCGGTCAGTCTATCGAAGTAAAAGGCCCCAAGGGTGTCCGCTCTTTCAAGGCAACAGATGATGTTGACCTGAAAGTTGAGGATGGCGCGGTTTCCGTGATCCCACGTGGCAAGTCCAAGCGCGCGCGCCAGCAGTGGGGCATGAGCCGCACAATGGTCGCGAACCTGGTCACCGGTGTGACCACCGGCTTCAAGAAAGAGCTTGAAATTCAGGGTGTTGGTTATCGTGCTGCGATGACTGGCAACGTTCTGAAATTGAACCTCGGCCTGTCGCATGACGTAGATTACACGCCACCGGAAGGTGTTACTGTAACTGCGCCCAAGCAGACAGAAATCGTTGTGGAAGGCATTGACGAACAGCTTGTTGGTCAAGTCGCTGCGAACATCCGCGCATGGCGCAAGCCCGAGCCCTATAAGGGCAAAGGCATCCGCTATAAGGGTGAATTCGTCTTCCGCAAAGAAGGCAAGAAGAAGTAAGGAACGCACAGATGGCAAACAGCAAAAGACAACTGTTCATCAAACGCCGCATGCGCGTTCGGAACAAACTTCGCCGCGCGAACCGGGGCCGTATGCGCCTCTCCGTGCACCGTTCAAACAAGAACATCATGGTTCAGTTGATCGACGACGTGAACGGCGTAACAGTCGCCTCCGCATCGACGCTCGAAAAAGACCTTGGTTTTGTTGGCAAGAACAACCTCGAAGCGGCCACCAAAGTGGGCACGGTTATTGCCGAGCGCGCCAAGAAAGCCGGTGTTGAGGAAGCATATTTTGACCGTGGCGGTTTCCTGTTCCACGGCAAGGTAAAAGCATTGGCCGAAGCGGCCCGCGAAGGCGGACTGAAGATTTGATGCTGGTGGCGGGCTGAACCCCGCCCCGCATTTTATCGGTAGGGTGGGACATGTCCCGCCAATTGAACAAAGCGAAGAGGGCCACGCCGGCCCTCTCGATGATCCGGGGGCAAGGCCCACCAGGATTGAACCAATAGGGCACACGCCCGCAAACAAGGAGGCCACAATGGCCAGAGATGACAACCGCGGGGGCAACCGCCGCAACAACCGCGATGAAACTCCAGAATTCCAGGATCGCCTTGTCGCGATCAACCGTGTGTCCAAGACTGTTAAAGGCGGTAAGCGCTTTGGTTTTGCGGCACTCGTTGTTGTCGGTGACCAAAAAGGTCGTGTGGGTTTTGGCAAAGGTAAAGCCAAAGAGGTGCCCGAGGCGATCCGCAAGGCCACCGAGCAGGCCAAGCGCCAGATGATCCGCGTTCAGCTGCGCGAAGGCCGCACGCTGCACCACGATATGGAAGGCCGTCACGGCGCCGGTAAAGTGGTTATGCGCACAGCACCAGAAGGTACCGGTATCATCGCCGGTGGTCCAATGCGTGCCGTTTTCGAAATGCTGGGTGTGAAGGACGTTGTGTCCAAATCCATCGGTTCGCAAAACCCGTACAACATGATCCGCGCCACCATGGACGGTCTGCGTAAGGAATCTTCCCCGCGCTCCGTTGCACAGCGTCGCGGCAAGAAAGTTGCTGACATCCTGCCCAAGACTGACGCGCCAGCGCCAGCAACCGAGGAGGCCTAAACCATGGCTAAGACTATTGTCATCAAACAGATCGGTTCGCCGATCCGTCGCCCCGCAAAACAGAAGGCCACGCTTGTTGGTCTGGGCCTGAACAAGATGCACCGCACACGCGAGCTGGAAGACACCCCTTCTGTGCGCGGCATGATCAACAAGATCAGCCACATGGTCGAGATTGTCGAAGAAAAAGGCTAAGGCCCGCTTCACAGCATTAGATTTGGAAAACCCCGGTTCTTATGACCGGGGTTTTTCGTTTTGGTGGCTATCATAAGGTCGAAAACGACGAGAGATTAGGCGGGATTGAGGTGGTCTTGCGTTCGGCATACTCCAACCCAAAACTCAGGCTTTTGCCGATACGATGTGCCAGAGTGGACCAGTAGACAGCCTTTTCCTGCGACAGGTGCCTTGTCAGAACGGAATCAAACAGGTTCAGCCAGATCGGAAAATGGTCGGGCAGGACATTCCCTGCGGCAAGGTGTTTCTGCATCGGGTTTCCAGAATATCCCGGCTGCCGCAGCAATGCGCCACACCAGAAATCAATGATCTTTTCTTCGTGATTGTCCCAGTCGGTGACATGTTCTGCAAAAACGGGCCCCAGTTCCGGGTGCGTCCGGGTGAGGGCGTAAAATTCTTTCACAACTTTACGAATTTCATTCTGGTTCGGCGGGGCGTTGTTAACATGGCGCATCAGACGACGACGTTCCACAGGATGATCAGGGAAATGATGAGGTAGATCAAAGAGTTCAACAGCCATCGCAAGAGACCGGCGTCACCGTTTGGATCAATGCCCAGTTTCCGACAGATCGCATTGCCCGGCCAAAAAAGTAAATCAGCAAGCTGTTGCATCAGGGACTCCTTAATGCGTAAATAAGATGCGGAATATATACCCCCTTTAATGCGCAAATGAAATACCAATAATAAAATGCAGATTGATAAGTTCTCCGATTACGCCCTTCGGGTCATGATGGTGCTGGCAGTACGCAGCCCGCAGCGGGCTTCCGCGCGCGAAATTGCGGGTGTTTTCGGGATTTCGGAAAACCATGTTGCAAAAATTGCCACTGCCCTTGTGCGCGAAGGTTATGTGGTGTCGCAAAGGGGGCGGGCAGGGGGGCTTAGCCTTGCTATTCCTGCGGCGGAAATTTCGGTGGGCGCGCTTTTGCGGCGGATAAAGTCGCAGCCACCTGTTGCGGAGTGCTTTGCTGAAAGCGGCTCCTGCCTGATTATGCCCGCCTGCGGGTTACGCAGCCCGTTGAAGGAAGCGCAGGAAGCATTCTTTGCGGTTCTGGATGGGTATAGCCTTGCTGATATTACCAAACAGCAGCGGGCGCTTGCGCGGCTGCTGCCAGAGCCCTCTTGATCAGAGCCGAAACCCCCTCTATACGCGCCCAGTGGCCCTGATTCCGGCCATCTTATTTGTAACGCCGCGTCTGCCCACTTCCCGTCGCTGGGGGGCATTTCCGGCAAAAGGAGAAGCGACAATGTTTAAGTTGAATGAACTTTCTGACAACCCGGGTGCAACCAAGAAGCGCAAGCGCGTTGGCCGTGGTCCGGGTTCCGGCACCGGTAAAATGGGTGGCCGTGGTATCAAAGGTCAGAAGTCCCGTTCAGGTGTGGCGATCAATGGTTACGAAGGTGGCCAGATGCCCCTGTTCCAGCGCCTGCCAAAGCGTGGCTTTAACAAGCCAAACCGCAAGTCCTATGCTGTTGTGAACCTGGGCCTGATCCAGAAATTCGTCGATGCCAAGAAGCTTGACGCGAAAAAGCCGATTGATGCGGCTGCGCTGATCGCTTCCGGTCTTGTCCGTCGCGAGCTGGACGGCATTCGTTTGCTGGCCAAAGGCGAGATTTCCGCGAAGCTGGATCTGCATGTTGCAGGCGCGTCAAAATCTGCTGTTGAAGCTGTTGAAAAAGCCGGCGGTAAGGTGACCTTGCCTGCAAAAGCTGAAGCAGCGGCAGAGTAACGCGGCCTTAAGGCTTGTGAGCGGGCGATGTCCCGCTTACATACTCACCTAAGTTTTCCCAAACGCCGCCCGCTGGAAAACAGCCGGGCGGCGTTTGCATAACCACGAAAAGAGATCGCAAAATGGTATCAGCCGTCGAGAACATGGCCGCCAACACCAGCTGGGCTGCGTTGGGCAAGGCCACGGACCTTCGAAACCGCATCCTGTTTACGCTGGGTTTGTTGATTGTCTATCGCTTGGGCACGTTTATTCCCGTTCCGGGCATCGACGGTGGCGCATTGCGTGACTTTATGGATCAGGCCGGTCAGGGCATCGGCGGCATGGTCAGCATGTTCACCGGCGGCGCGCTGGGGCGGATGGGGATCTTTGCGCTTGGTATCATGCCCTATATCTCGGCCTCGATCATCGTGCAGCTTCTGGGGTCAATGTATGGCCCTTGGGAGCAGCTGAAGAAAGAAGGTGAGCAGGGGCGCAAGAAGCTAAACCAGTATACGCGCTATGGTACTGTCACGCTGGCGATTTTGCAGTCTTACGGTCTGGCCGTGTCTTTGGAGGCGGGCGATATTGCCGCTGATCCGGGCCTTTATTTCCGCATTGCCTGTATGATCACACTGGTGGGCGGCACCATGTTCCTGATGTGGCTGGGTGAGCAGATCACCGCACGCGGTATCGGCAACGGTATTTCGCTGATCATCTTTGTCGGCATCATCGCCGAAGTTCCTGCCGCGATTGCACAGTTCTTTGCCTCTGGCCGTTCCGGCGCGATCAGCCCGGCGGTGATTGTGGGTGTGCTGCTGATGGTGGTGCTGACGATCATGTTTGTGGTGTTCATGGAGCGTGCTCTGCGCAAGATCCACATTCAATATCCCCGCCGTCAGGTTGGTATGAAAATGTACGATGGCGGCTCCAGCCACCTGCCGGTCAAGGTAAACCCCGCCGGTGTTATCCCCGCAATCTTTGCCTCTTCCCTGCTGTTGCTGCCGATCACCATCAGCACGTTTTCGGGTAATTCCACAGGTCCGGTCATGTCGGTTCTGCTGGCAAACTTTGGTCCCGGACAGCCACTGTATCTGTTGTTCTTTGTCGCGATGATTGTGTTCTTCACCTATTTCTACACTTTCAACGTCAGCTTTAAGCCGGACGATGTTGCCGACAATCTGAAAAACCAGAACGGTTTTGTGCCAGGTATCCGCCCGGGCAAAAAGACTGCGGAATATCTGGAATATGTTGTGAACCGCCTGCTTGTTCTTGGGTCTGGTTATCTGGCGCTGGTCTGTGTTTTCCCGGAAATCCTGCGCGGGCAATTCGCCATTCCGTTCTATTTCGGTGGGACATCCGTGTTGATTGTTGTCTCGGTAACAATGGATACAATTCAACAGGTTCAGAGCCATCTCCTCGCGCACCAATACGAAGGTCTGCTTGAAAAATCCAACCTGCGCGGTAAAGGTAAAGGTCCACGCAAAAAACGGAGCCCGTTACGTCGATGAATATTATTCTGCTTGGACCCCCAGGCGCGGGCAAAGGCACGCAAGCACGTCATTTGGTTGAGACACGCAACATGGTGCAGCTTAGCACCGGCGACATGCTGCGCGAGGCCAAGGACAGTGGCACAGAGATGGGCAAGAAAGTTGCCGAAGTCATGGCCCGTGGCGAGTTGGTTACCGACGAGATCGTCATCGGGTTGATCCGTGAAAAACTTCAGGGTGATGCAGGTGGCGGATTTATTTTTGATGGTTTCCCACGCACATTGACGCAGGCGACTGCGCTGAATGATTTGATGAAGGAAGAGGGCAAAAGCCTTGATGCCGTCATCGAACTGCGGGTGCGCGATGAGGCACTGGTGGCACGGATCGCAGGACGTTCGACCTGTGGTGCCTGTGGTGAAGTCTATCATGATGAGACCAAACCGCAGCCGGCGGATGGCAAATGTTCTAACTGTGGTGCGTCAGACTTCAAACGTCGTGCTGACGACAACGAAGAGTCCCTGCGCACACGGTTGATGGAATACTACAAAAAAACCTCGCCTTTGCTGGGGTATTACTATGCCCATGATCTGCTCAAGCGGGTTGATGGATTGGCTGACATCAAGGTGGTGCAAGCATCACTGGCAGCGATCCTCGACGGATAAGGCGAGTGCCGGACTTTTGCAAAGGTCCGGCCTGATTTCTTGTAAGAAATCGCCCCATGACACAGGTGTTACGCCCTTGGGTTGACGCCCTTTCGAAAACCAAATAGTCAGCGCTATCTCGAAAGAGAATCAATTTGCGGATTGGGTCGCACCCGTTCGCATGATCACCTGATCAGCTTTAGCCCGATGGCCGTAATCGCCTCGGGCTTATGTTGTGAAAAAAGGGTCTGGTACCACGGACCCGCAACGAAAAGGAATTGCACACGTGGCACGTATTGCCGGCGTAAACCTCCCGACTGCAAAGCGGGTTCCAATCGCCCTCACATATATCACCGGTATCGGTAACTCTTCCGCAGAAGCCATCTGCGAATCTGTTGGCATCGAGCGTTCGCGCCGTATCAACGAATTGTCCGACGCTGAAATCCTGAAAATCCGCGAGCACATCGACGAAAACTACACCGTCGAAGGTGACCTGCGTCGTGACACGCAGATGAACATCAAGCGTCTGATGGACCTTGGTTGCTACCGTGGCCTGCGTCACCGCCGGAACCTGCCGGTTCGCGGTCAGCGCACACACACAAACGCTCGCACCCGCAAAGGCCCCGCAAAGGCCATTGCCGGTAAGAAGAAATAAGGGAGACTGATTAGATGGCACGCGATGCACGCAAGACCAAGCGTAAGGTCTCCAAAAATATCGCCGCAGGTGTGGCGCATGTGAACTCTTCGTTCAACAACACAAAGATCCTGATTTCCGACGTTCAGGGCAATGCAATTGCATGGTCCTCTGCCGGTACAATGGGTTTTAAAGGCTCTCGTAAATCTACGCCTTATGCGGCGCAGATGGCTGCAGAAGATGTAGGCCGCAAGGCGCAAGAGCACGGTGTTAAGACGCTGGAAGTTGAAGTCCAGGGCCCCGGTTCCGGCCGTGAATCAGCGCTGCGCGCGCTGGCCGCTGCAGGTTTCAACATCACGTCCATTCGTGACGTGACCCCGATGGCCCACAACGGCTGTCGTCCGCCAAAACGCCGCCGCGTTTAAGCGACACAAGATGACGGGGTCTGCGTGTTTCATGCAGGCCCCATACCGCTTTTTTGAAACCTCGAGCGTAACTGCTGATCGGACATGCGGCAGATACAAGGATGGAGGGACATATGATCCACAAAAACTGGGCTGAATTGATCAAACCCGCACAGCTGGACGTCAAGCCGGGCAATGACCCTGCGCGTCAGGCCACTGTGATGGCAGAACCGCTTGAGCGCGGCTTTGGTTTGACCATGGGCAACGCGCTGCGTCGCGTTCTGATGTCGTCACTGCAGGGTGCTGCGATCACATCCGTACAAATTGACAATGTTTTGCACGAGTTTTCTTCGGTTGCCGGTGTGCGTGAAGACGTTACCGACATCATTTTGAACCTCAAAGGCGTTTCGATCCGCATGGAAGTCGAAGGGCCAAAGCGTCTGTCGATCTCGGCAAAAGGTCCTGGCGTTGTGACGGCTGGCGATATTTCCGAGTCTGCGGGCATTGAGATTTTGAACCGTGACCACGTGATCTGCCACCTTGATGATGGTGCGGATGTGTACATGGAGCTGACCGTAAACACCGGCAAGGGCTATGTCTCTGCCGAGAAGAACAAGCCGGAAGATGCGCCGATTGGTTTGATCCCGATCGATGCAATCTACTCACCGGTCAAGAAGGTTTCTTATGACGTGCAGCCGACCCGCGAAGGTCAGGTGCTGGATTATGACAAGCTGACCATGAAGGTTGAAACAGACGGTTCGATCACGCCGGATGATGCTGTGGCTTTTGCTGCTCGTATCCTGCAGGATCAGCTGGGCATCTTTGTGAACTTTGACGAGCCAGAATCTGCATCGCGCGCCGATGAGGATGACGGTCTGGAGTTTAACCCGCTGCTGCTGAAGAAAGTGGACGAGTTGGAACTGTCTGTGCGTTCGGCAAACTGTCTGAAGAACGACAATATCGTGTATATTGGCGATCTGATCCAGAAGACCGAAGCCGAAATGCTGCGCACGCCGAACTTTGGCCGCAAGTCCTTGAACGAGATCAAGGAAGTGTTGTCAGGCATGGGGCTGCACCTTGGTATGGACGTCGAGGACTGGCCACCGGACAACATCGAAGATCTGGCCAAGAAGTTCGAAGACAACTTTTAAGTTTACGTAAGGCGGGGTGAACCCCGCCCTACACCACGACCGGGCCGAAGGGCCCCAAGGAGAGTTGGCGCTACGCACGCCAGCCAGACAAAGTAAAACCGCCCGTAGAGGGCACATTTAGGAGACTACAACATGCGTCACGCACGTGGATACCGCCGCCTTAACCGCACACATGAGCACCGCAAGGCGCTCTGGGCGAACATGGCAGGCTCGCTCATCGAACATGAGCAGATCAAAACAACTTTGCCCAAGGCAAAAGAACTGCGCCCGATCATCGAGAAAATGATCACATTGGCGAAACGCGGCGATCTGCACGCCCGTCGTCAGGCTGCATCCAAGCTGAAAGAAGACAAATACGTTGCAAAACTGTTTGAAGTGCTTGGCCCACGCTACAAGGACCGCCAAGGTGGTTATGTCCGCGTATTGAAGGCCGGTTTCCGTTATGGCGACATGGCACCGATGGCGATCATCGAATTTGTGGACCGTGACCGTGATGCAAAAGGTGCGGGCGACAAGGCACGTATCGCTGCGGAAGAAGCGGCAGAATAAGAATTTTCGCATTTTGCGGATGGAAAGCCCTGCCTTCTGGCGGGGCTTTTTGTTTGGGATGTCGGATTTGAGTTTATTGGCAAGATGAAGCTGGGGTGTTGCGCTGTGCAAACGGGCCGCGCATATGTTTGGTATGGCTGATTTATTTGATAGCGGTGCTGCGGTGCCGGATAGCGCGCCGCGTCCTTTGGCGGACCGGATGCGCCCCAAGTCGATTGCAGAGGTGATCGGGCAGCAAAAGGTGCTGGGGCCGGATGCACCGCTGACGGTGATGTTGGCGTCGGGCAGTTTGTCATCGTTGATTTTCTGGGGCCCGCCGGGTGTGGGCAAAACCACAATCGCCCGGTTGCTGGCGGATGAAACCGATCTGCATTTTGTCCAGATCAGCGCAATTTTCTCTGGCGTGCCGGAGCTGCGCAAAGTGTTCGAAGCGGCAAAGATGCGGCGGCAGAACGGGCAGGGGACATTGCTGTTTGTTGATGAGATTCACCGTTTCAACAAGGCGCAGCAGGACGGATTTCTGCCCCATATGGAGGATGGCACAATCCTATTGGTGGGGGCCACGACAGAGAACCCCAGCTTCGAATTGAACGCGGCTGTGATGAGTCGCGCACAGGTGCTGGTGTTGGAACGCCTGTCATTGGCCGAGCTGGAACTGATGGCGCAGCGGGCAGAGCAGGAATTGGGCAAGGCCTTGCCGCTGGATGGCCCTGCACGCGAGGCGCTGCTGGAAATGGCCGATGGTGACGGGCGGGCCTTGTTGAACCTGATCGAACAGGTGGCTGCGTGGAAAACCGATCAGAAGCTGGATAGCGCCGCGCTTGGCCAACGGTTGATGCGGCGTGCGGCGCAATATGACAAAGGCGGGGATTCGCATTACAATCTGATCTCGGCCCTGCATAAATCGGTGCGCGGCTCGGACCCGGATGCGGCGCTTTACTGGTTTGCAAGGATGCTGGAGGGGGGCGAAGACCCGCGGTTTCTGGCGCGGCGGATCACCCGTATGGCGGTGGAAGATATTGGATTGGCTGATCCGCAGGCGCAGGCGGTTTGTTTGCAGTCTTGGGAAACCTATGAGCGGCTGGGGTCTCCCGAGGGGGAGTTGGCGCTGGCGCAGGCGGTGACCTATCTGGCGCTCGCGCCGAAATCGAATGCGACCTATGTGGCCTATAAGGGCGCGCGTAAGGCGGCCAAGCAGACCGGTTCGGAATTGCCGCCCAAGCATATTTTGAATGCTCCGACCAAGATGATGAAAGAACATGGGTATGGTGCGGGCTATGCTTATGATCATGATGCCGAAGACGGGTTTTCGGGGCAGGACTATTTTCCCGAAACCATGAAACGTCCGGTGCTTTATGCGCCTGTCGAGCGCGGGTTTGAACGCGAGTTGAAAAAGCGGCTGGAGTATTTCACCAAACTGCGGGCCAAGCGGGAAGATCAGGCCTGAAACGCCAGCCAGCTTGACAAATGCGCCGCAAAGGCGGACAGACCGGCCATGTTTTCAACGATGCTTCTTGTTGCGTTTGGCGGTGCCCTTGGTGCCGCGCTTCGGTTTTTGTCGGGGGTGGCTGTGCTACGCCTGACCGGACCTGCGGAATTTCCTGTGGCGATCATCACGGTCAATGTGATCGGATCGTTTCTGATGGGGGTCTTCGTGGTTGTTGCCGCGCAGCGTGGGCTGACGCATCTCAGCCCTTTTGTCATGACAGGGATCCTGGGTGGTTTTACAACCTTTTCGGCGTTTTCGCTTGAGACGGTGACGTTGATGGAGCGGGGCGCATTTGGCGCGGCCGCGATTTATGTGGCGCTGTCGGTGGTACTGTCCATCGTGGCGTTGATGGCGGGGCTGTGGCTTGCGCGAGGGGTATTGATATGAGCCGAGTTCAAATGCTTGTGGTTCAAGAAGGTGATGGCGATCAGCGGTTGGACCGTTGGTTCAAACGGGAATTTCCGCTGATTTCGCAGGGGCGTATCGAAAAGATGTGCCGCAAGGGGGATATTCGTGTGGATGGTGGTCGCGTCAAGGGCTCGACCCGGCTGGAGGTCGGCCAACAGGTGCGCATTCCGCCGTTGCCTGATGAAAAGGCCCCACCGCCGCCAAAACGTACGCGGGTGACGGATGCGGATGCCAAGATGATCCGGTCTTGTGTGATTTACCGCGATGATCATGTGATTGCGCTGAACAAGCCGCCGGGCTTGGCCGTGCAGGGTGGATCAGGGCAGGCGGACCGGCATGTGGATGCGCTGTCCGAGGCCCTGATGTTCGACATGGAAGAAAAGCCGCGGCTGGTGCATCGGTTGGATCGTGACACATCCGGTGTCTTGCTGCTGGCGCGCACACGCGCGGCGGCCAAGGCGTTGACGGCGGCGATGCGGCATCGCGAAACCCGCAAGATTTACTGGGCCATCGTGGCCGGTGTGCCAACGCCTTATCTGGGCGAGATCAAATATGGTCTGGTCAAGGCGGGCGGGCATGGCAAAAGCGGTGAGGGCGAAAAGATGGTCGCGGTGCATCCGCGTGACATCGACGACACGCCGGGCGCGAAACGGGCACATACGCTTTATGCGACGCTGTACCGTGTCGGGTCGCGGGCGTCTTGGGTGGCGCTTGAGCCGGTGACGGGGCGCACGCACCAGCTGCGCGCGCATATGGCCGAGATCGGGCATCCGATTGTGGGGGATGGCAAATACGGTGGTTCCGGTCAGGAAAACATGGGTGATGGCTGGGGTGCGCAACTGGGTGGGATGATCAGCAAGAAGCTGCATTTGCATGCGCGGTCGATGACCTTTATGCATCCGCACACACGCAAGGTACTGACGGTCACAGCGGAACTGCCGGATCACATCGCGCATTCCTTTGACACCTTTGGCTGGACCGAAGATCTGGCGGCGGATGATCCTTTCGAGAGCCTGCAATGAGCACACCGCTGCGTTTGGTGATCTTTGATGTCGATGGCACGCTGGTGGACAGTCAAAGCGATATCGTTGCGGCGATGACGGTTGCCTATGATGCCGTAGGCGCAGATGTGCCACCACGCGCGGAGATACTGGGCGTTGTCGGCCTGTCGCTGGATGTGATTTTTCCGCTGTTGATGCCGGATATGTCCCCGCAGGGACATGAGAAGATGTGTGAGGCCTATAAGAACGCCTATATGGAAATGCGTGCGCGGGCGGGTGTGCAACACTCCTCGCCGCTTTACCCCGGTGCGCTGGAGGTTCTGAACCGCTTGCAGATGATGCCGGATGTCCTGTTGGGCGTGGCCACTGGCAAATCCAAACGCGGACTTGATAAATTGATCGAAGGGCACGGGCTGGAAGGGGTGTTTGTCACCCAGCAGGTCGCGGATTTCCATCCGTCCAAGCCGCATCCCTCAATGATCCTGCAAGCCATGGCAGATGTCGGTGCCGAGGCGCGCGATACCGTGATGATCGGGGATACAAGTTTTGATATGGAAATGGCCGCAGCGGCAGGGGTGCGCGGTGTTGGCGTGAACTGGGGCTATCACGGACGGGACCGTCTGTCAGCGGCGTCTGTGCTGATTGATGACTTTGCCGGATTACCTGCGGTGTTGGATGAAATGTGGAAGGTGTCTGCATGAGTGACTGGAAAGCCAAACGTTTCTGGAAAGAAGCCACAGTTGAAGAGGGCAACGGTGGTTTCGAGGTCAAATTGGACGGGCGTCCGGTCAAAACACCCGCGAAACGCAGCCTGCTTTTGCCCACGCGGGCCATGGCCGAGGTGATTGCCGCGGAATGGGACGCACAGGAAGGCGAGATCAAGCCGCATCTGATGCCAGCGACTAAGACGGCCAATGCGGCGATTGACAAAGTCGCGGTGCAGCACGCCGAAGTGGCGGATATGCTTGCAGATTACGGTGATTGCGATTTGCTGTGTTATCGGGCCGAAGGACCGGCGGAATTGGTCGCCCGGCAGGCAGAACTGTGGAATCCGATGCTGGACTGGGCACAGCAGGCATTGGGTGTGCGGCTTGCCCTACGGGAAGGGGTGATGCACGCCCCGCAAGACAGCGCGGCGCTTGCGGTGCTGCGGGACAAGACACATGCGCTGTCCGCCTTTGAATTGGCGGCTTTTCACGATCTGGTCAGCCTTTCAGGGTCGCTTGTGCTGGGGTTTGCAGCGGCGCATCAGGCACGCGATCCAGAGGCCCTCTGGGATCTGTCGCGGCTGGACGAGATCTGGCAGGCCGAACAATGGGGCGTTGACGAACAGGCGGAAGAGATGGCCGCGGTCAAAAAGGATAGCTTTTTGCATGCAAATGCCATGTTCACGCTTTGTCGCCAGGTTTAAGGCAATGACCGCCTCTGGAAGGTGCATCCGTTAGGTCAGACTGCGGTTGACGCCCAAATATTTGGCGGAATCCCTTGACCTTCAAACGGGAATCCGACCACACTACCGCGCACTGATCGGATGAATCCGTGATGTATCGCCTCCGGTGCTCAAAGGCATCGGTTCAACCGCCCATCAACGTGGCGGATTATCAGGAAGAGGTAAAAATGAATAAATCTGTACTTTTCGGCGCAATGACAGTCGCCGCTCTGGCAGCTGGCGCTGCCGCTGCCGGGACGCTTGACGACGTAAAAGCACGCGGCAAGCTGAACTGCGGTGTCACAACCGGTCTGGCCGGTTTCGCGGCACCAGATGCCAATGGCGAATGGAAAGGCTTTGACGTTGCGGTATGCCGCGCGGTTGCCGCCGCCGTTCTTGGTGACGCAACAGCTGTTGAATTTGTCCCGACAACCGGCAAGACGCGCTTTACCGCGCTGGCTTCTGGTGAAATCGACATGTTGGCCCGTAACACCACATGGACCCTGTCCCGTGATGTTGACCTGAAGTTCGATTTTGTTGGCGTGAACTACTATGACGGCCAAGGCTTCATGGTTCCAAAGGCACTGGGTGTTTCATCGGCCAAGGATCTGGACGGCGCGACGGTTTGTATCCAGACCGGTACAACAACAGAGCTGAACCTGGCGGATTTCTTCCGTGCCAACAACATCAGCTATGAGCCAGTGCCAATCGAAACCAACGCGGAAGGCACACAGCAGTACCTTGCCGGTGCATGTGACACCTACACAACCGACGCATCTGGTCTGGCGTCCACACGTGCGACCTTCGAAAACCCAGGCGACCACACATTGCTGCCTGAAATCATTTCGAAAGAGCCACTTGGCCCGCTGGTCCGTCACGGTGACAACGAATGGGGTGACATTGTCCGCTGGACATTGAACGCACTGATCACAGCTGAAGAGCTGGGCGTGTCCTCTGCCAATGTGTCTGAAATGACCACATCCACAACAAACCCTGAAATCGCGCGCCTGCTGGGCAGCGAAGGTACACTGGGCGAGATGCTGGGTCTGGACGCCGATTGGGCCAAGCGCGCAATCGAGACACAGGGCAACTATGGTGAAATCTTTGCCAAGAACATCGGCGAAGACACACCAATCGGTCTGGCCCGTGGTCTGAACGCACAATGGACAAACGGCGGCCTGCTCTACAGCCCACCGTTCCGCTAAATACCACTGCCAAAGGGCGCGGATCATTCCGCGCCCTTTGAGCATCTTGCTTGGACGACCAACAAACACACCTGGCACGGGCGCGGATAGCGCGCTGATAAAAATCAACGGCCAGGGCTTACGGGGAAATTTTTGATGTCGACAACCACTGACCCTCAAGGGGGGACATTCCGGCTATCTATGCTGTTGAATGACTCTCGGTATCGGTCGCTGACGCTTCAGGCCATTGCGGCCATCATTCTAGCGTTGGCCATCTTCCAACTATATTCAAATCTGGCCGAGAACCTGCGCATCGCGGGTCTTAATATTTCCTATGCGTTTCTGGGAACACCTGCCGGATATGACCTGAACCAGACTTTAATCGACTATAACAGCCAGTCCAGCAACTTGCGGGCGGCCTTTGTCGGCATTCTGAACACACTCCTGGTTGCTGTTCTGGGGTGTATCACCGCCACCATCTTTGGTGTCATCGCTGGTGTTCTGCGCCTGTCAAACAACTGGCTGGTCAGAAAGCTGATGGCCTTTTACGTCGAGATTTTCCGCAACATCCCCGTGTTGATCTGGATCATCATCATTTTCACAATCATGACTGCCGTGATGCCTGGCCCGAAACTGTATCTGGGCGAAGACCCTGAGCGGGAACTGTTTGCCGGTCTGTTTGCCTTTACCAATCGGGGCATCTATGTGCCTGCACCTTTCTTTACCAACGGGTTTGGTGGCGAAGACGGCAGTGGCCTGAACTGGTTGCTGGTGATCGGGGTGCTTGTCGCCTCGTTTTTCGCAACGCGGTTTGTGTCCGCAAATGCCAATACCAAACAGGCCGAAACGGGTGTGCGTCCGAATACAACGTACATCAACCTTGCGATCTGGATTCTACCTGTTGTCATTGTTCTGTTCATCCTCGGTCTTTCTTGGGACCTGCCTGATCCGCTAGCCAACCGTTTTAACCTGCGTGGTGGGTTGCAGATTGGTGCGCCGCTGATTGCGCTTTGGTTTGCCCTGTCGATCTATACCGGTGCCTTCATCGCTGAAAACGTGCGGGCCGGTATTCAGGCGGTGTCTAAAGGCCAGACCGAAGCGGCTTCTGCATTGGGCTTGCGCCCCGGTCGCACGATGAGCCTTGTTGTCTTGCCACAGGCCTTGCGGGTGATCATCCCGCCGCTGATTTCGCAATACCTCAACATCACCAAAAACTCTTCTTTGGCGATTGTCGTGGGCTATGCCGATATCACTGCAACGCTGGGCGGTATCACCCTAAACCAGACAGGGCGCGCAATTGAATGTGTGCTGCTGCTGATGGCGTTCTACCTCATTATCTCGCTTCTGATTTCGATGGGAATGAACGTCTATAACAACGCCATGAAATTGAAGGAGCGCTGAGATGTCAGACACACATTCACACTCCGTCGCCTTTGTCCGTACCGAAACCATTCCCCAATCGGCACCACCGATCACAGCGGCGGGCCCGCTGAAATGGGGGCGTGACAACCTGTTTGCCACACCGGCAAATGGTATCCTGACACTGGTTGCATTGTTTGCCATCTATTTTGTCCTCTCGGCCACCGTGCCTTGGATGTTGAACGGGGTCTGGGATGCCGGCAGCCTGTCGGAATGCCGCGAGATCCTTGCCGGGACCAAAGGTGCCTGTTTCGCGGTGCTTGTGGATCGTTGGGACCAGCTGATTTTCGGCTATAGCTACCCGGCTGATGAATACTGGCGGCCAACGCTGGCATTTGTGCTGATGCTGGTGGCCATTGCGCCGGTGCTGTTCTTTGATCTGCCGCGCAAGCTGTTGATCGTGACGGGCCTGTTTCCCTTTGTCGCCTTCTGGCTGATCTGGGGTGGTACCATCTGGACACCGATCTTTGCCTTGGTTGGTTTTGTGGTCGGCTATTTTGTTTACGCCCGTTTCGTCACACAGAGCTTTGCAATCGGCTTTTTCGGCGGCATTGCAGCGGCGATGGTGACATGGTGGATTTCAGGTTTCATCGTTCCGACGCTGACACCGGAAGAACCCTTCCTGTCCTCTATCCCCTCCCGTGATCTGGGCGGTTATATGCTGAACATGATGCTGGGCGTGACCTGTGTGTCGCTGTCCCTACCATTGGGCATTGCACTGGCGCTGGGGCGGCAATCTTCGATGCCGCTGATCAAATACCTTTGCGTGATCTTCATCGAGTTCATTCGCGGTGTGCCGCTGATCACCCTGTTGTTTGTGGCTAGCGTGATGTTGTCCTACTTCTTCCCGCCTGAGCGCACGGTTGATCTGTTCATCCGCGTTGTGATCATGATCACGATGTTCTCTTCGGCCTATATCGCCGAGGTGATCCGTGGTGGCCTTGCTGCTCTGCCAAAGGGGCAATACGAGGCGGCGGATTCGCTGGGGCTGGATTATGCGCAGGCAATGCGGCTGATCATTCTGCCGCAGGCGCTCAAGATTTCCATTCCGGGGATCGTGAACATTGCTGTGGGCCTGTTCAAAGACACCACGCTGGTCTCGGTTATTTCGATGTTTGATATCATCGGCATGATCCGTGGACCGATCCTTGCCTCAACGGACTGGGCTGGCTTGTACTGGGAATTGTTCCTGTTTGCCTGTGCTGTCTTCTTTGTCGTCTGCTACGGCATTTCACAATATTCGCAGTGGCTGGAACGCCGTCTTGCGACAGATCACCGTTAAGCTGCGCTTAGGGCGCAAAGCGACAACGCATTAAAAGGAGGCTGAAAAATGGCCGAAACTGCAAAAATGAAAGTGTCGGACGAAGTTGCGATTTCGATCCAGAGCATGAACAAATGGTACGGCTCGTTCCACGTGCTGCGCGACATTGACCTGACGGTGTATCAAGGCGAGCGGATCGTGATCTGTGGACCATCGGGGTCGGGTAAATCGACGTTGATCCGGTGTATCAACGCGCTGGAGGAGCATCAGAAAGGGTCGATCGAAGTGGACGGCACACTGTTGTCCTCTGACCTCAAGAACATCGACAAGATCCGGTCAGAAGTCGGCATGTGCTTTCAGCACTTCAACCTGTTCCCGCATCTGACGATCCTTGAGAACCTGACATTGGCACCGATCTGGGTGCGTAAAACGCCCAAGAAAGAAGCCGAAGAAGTGGCGATGCATTACCTTGAGAAGGTGAAAATCCCGGATCAGGCGGGCAAGTTCCCGGGCCAGCTTTCTGGTGGTCAGCAACAGCGTGTGGCGATTGCCCGCTCCCTGTGCATGAAACCGCGGATCATGTTGTTTGATGAGCCGACATCGGCGCTTGACCCCGAGATGATCAAAGAGGTTCTCGACACGATGATCGAGCTTGCCGAGGAAGGCATGACCATGCTCTGCGTGACCCATGAGATGGGTTTTGCCCGTCAGGTGGCGAACCGCGTGATCTTTATGGATGAAGGTCAGATTGTGGAGCAGAACGAACCGGAAGAGTTCTTTAACAACCCGCAGTCCCCACGGACGCAGTTGTTCCTGAGCCAGATTCTGGGTCACTAAATCAGCGGCGGGGTGATCCCCGCCCCACAGGTATCAAAGATCGCGCGGCACTGTGAAGTGTCGCGCGTTTGCCTTTCCCCAATCCGCGTCTGTCCAATCTGTGATGTCAAAATCCGCCACCAGTGTTGCACCGGTGGGATAGGCCATGAATTTGAAGTGTTCCGGCAGGTCTGTCAGGATCGCCTCTGCCATCATGCCAATGCCGGGGTTGTGGCCGATCATCAAAACACACGCGCCCTTCGCCCCCCGTAGCGTTTTCAGGATTGCGTCCGCAGGGGCGAGGTAGAGTGTACGCAGAAATTGCGTGTTGATTTTCGGTGACAGGTTCAGTCCCGCCAGTGTTTCGCGGGTCCGTGCAGATGTGCTGATCAGGATTTCATCCGGTTCCAGCGCGTGACCGGCAAGCCATCCACCCAAAGCTGTTGCAGCCAGACGGCCACGCGGGTTCAACGGGCGGTCATGATCACTGGAGGGGCCACCGGACCAGTCGGATTTAGCGTGTCGCATCAGGATCAGGCGTTTCATTCTCAGGCTCCTTTGAACTGGCGCATATGATAGGCGGATTGTGCAGGCAAACGGCCAAACTTCTGCGATACGGGGCAGACGCGCCGGACGCTACATCCGGTTGAGAGGTTTGCGGCCCCTTCTGGGGTGTCGAGGAAGCTTTTGCATTTGGGCACATCATAGCCTGTCGGGGTCAGTGCGTCAGATAGGCAGGCGGTTTTACAGGGCTGCGCTGCACAGCTCTGGCAAGGGGATGGTGGTGGCGGGGGCAGGTCAATGTGATCGTGCAGTGCCAATGCCCCGCGAAATGACACAAACAGTCCTGCCTGATCATGCACCAGAAATTGTACGGGCGAGGCGTGAATGCGCCCGCTGCGCAGCGCCCATGAATAGAATGGCTGAAACGGTGCCCCGCCAAAAGGGTATAGCGGATGCGCGTCCAATGCGGCGGCCCATGCGTCAATGACGCGGGTGGACCAGCGGTCCATCGGGTTGGGCGCACGGTCCTGCCATTCCGGGGATTGGGTAAAGGCGGGCCAGAAGGCTGGTTCGTCCGGCCCCAGCAGGAGCAGCGTTTTACACCCTTTGGGAGCCTTGTCATTTGCTGTGGGGTGGAACCCGCCAAGCACTGTCAGGTGGCGGGCCTTGGCGGCCTGTTCAAGGGCCGCAAGTGTCATCCGCGCCGGATGATGCTGCCAGCACCATGTTCGGTAAACAGCTCCAGCAGGCAGGCATTAGGGGCCCGCCCGTCGAGAATAACCGCCGCCCGCACGCCGCCTGCCAAAGCGTCAAGCGCAGTTTGGGTTTTTGGGATCATGCCGCCAGCAATGCTGCCATCGGCAATCATCGCATCAATTTGAGAGGCCGTCAGTTCGGTCAGCACGTCACCCTCAGCATTTTTCACGCCAGCCACATCGGTCAGCAGCAACAACCTGTCTGCCTGTAGCGCGGCGGCAATGGCTCCTGCGGCGGTATCGCCGTTGATGTTAAAGGTTTCACCGTCCAGCCCCATGCCCAAGGGCGCAATGACGGGGATGATATCCTTTTCCGCAAGATCGCGCAGGATGCGCGGGTCAATCTTGACCGGCTTGCCTACCAGCCCTAATTCGGGGTCTTCGGGTTCGCAGATGATCAGGCCAGAATCTTTACCCGACAGGCCAACGGCGCGACCACCCTGTTCGGAAATCGCCTGTACGATGCGGGAATTCACCAGACCGGACAGAACCATCTCTACCACTTCCATGGTCGGGGCATCGGTCACCCGTTTGCCGTTCTTGAATTCGGATTGGATGTTCAACCGATCCAGCATGTTGTTGATCATTGGCCCGCCGCCATGCACGATAACCGGGTTCACCCCGACTTGTCGCATCAGGGCTACGTCACGGGCGAATTCATCCATCGCCTCGTCGCTGCCCATGGCGTGACCGCCCAGTTTGATAACAACAGTGGCATCCGCGTAACGTTGCAAATAGGGCAAAGCCTGTGACAGCGTTTGTGCGGTGGCAATCCAGTCGCGGTTCATGTCTTGTTTTCTCATGGCTTGGGTTATTCGAGCGTGGCAATGATGGCACGAAGCGTCGGGATGCCCCAACCTTTTTCCGAAGAGGTTACGACGATTTCGGGAAAGGCCGCAGGGTGTTTTGACAGCGCCCCGCGCACCTGATTCAGCACTTTTTCGCGGTCAACTTCCTTGACCTTGTCGGCCTTGGTCAGCACCACCTGAAAGGTCAGAGCGGAACTGTCCAGCAGGCTCATGATCTCCTCATCAACTTTCTTCACACCGTGGCGGGCGTCTATCAGAAGAAAGGCACGGCGCAGGGTCTGGCGCCCGCTAAGATATTGTTTCAACAGCCTTTGCCATTTTTCGACCACTGGAATCGGCGCATTGGCATAGCCATAGCCGGGCAGGTCGACGAGGTAATGCGCATCCGCTGCGGTGAAAAAGTTGATTTCCTGCGTGCGACCGGGGGTGTTTGAGGCCCGCGCCAGCGCTTTCATCCCGGTCAGCGCATTGATCAGGGTGGATTTCCCAACATTGGAACGGCCGGCAAAACAGACCTCCATCCGGTCCGGTTCGGGCAGGCCGTCCATGGCAACCACACCTTTGACAAAGGTGGTTTCACCGGCAAATAGCAGGCGCCCTTTTTCCAAGGTTTGCGGATCGGGCTCTTCGGCCACGGGGAAGGGGAGTTGCATCACAAAAGCTCCAGCTGGTCGCCAAGGGCAACATCGCCGCTTTGCGTCACTTCGACATAGATCCCGAAATCCTGATGGCCAAGGATGTTCAGCGCCCGCAAGGTGTCTACGTCAGACTCTCCGGTTTCGGGGTTTGCGGTTGTGGCTTTGCAGCGTGTGATCCGTTCCTTGACGCGCAACATCGCACTACCCAGACGCAGATCGCGGTCGATCCATTCAAACTCTTCCCAGGCGGCGGCACCGTCAAACCAAATATTACCACGCCAGCGCAGGGGCGACAGGGCGGATTGTGCCAATGCCTCTACCGCGTGATGTGAGGCCATATTGTTCAGCGAAACGGAAGCAAAGGGTGTATCGGTAAAACCCCGTGCAACCAGCTCGACAACACGCGCGGGCAGGGCGCGATCCTGTGGCACCAGCGGCATGACCCATGAGATCAGGCTGCCCGCATTCCGCACGGGATGCAGGGTGATTGGATCACGGTCGGGGTGGGTCAGCGTGACCATATCCGTTGCGTCGTCCAGCACAGCGTTGATCGCCATAAGCTGGGGCGCTTTTGCGCCCCGGCTGAAATTGGCGCAGGGGGCCCATTTGGTGCCGTCCGCCTTGGCACTGTCATGCGCCACAGCCCAGCGGCGGTCATTGGGCATGGCCTGGCCCGCTTCCAGACGTATCCGTTCCAAGGCCTCGCGGCCATGGCTTTTGATCGGATGCCGGTAGAGGGCGGTGACGCGCATCACTTTTTGCTCTTTCCTTTTGGCGCTTTGGCATCATTTGCCGCGACCGGGGTCTTGCGCTTAAAGCTGCTTTTGATGTTGCCCATCAGATCGGGTTTATAGCCCTGACTGCGCATGATCAGATATTGCTGCGTAAAGGTGATCGTGTTGTTCGCGATCCAGTAAACCACCAGCCCGCTGGCAAAGCTGCCCAGCATGAACATGAATACCCAAGGCATCCAGGCGAAAATCATCTGCTGGGTGGGGTCGGTGGGTGCCGGATTAAGTTTCTGCTGCAACCACATGGAGATACCCAGCAAGAGTGGCAGGATACCGATGAAGATCAGCGCCATGATGCTGCCGGGTTCCGGTGTGCCCCAGGGCGCGAAACCGTAGAAGTTGAAGATCGACGTAGGGTCGGGTGCGGACAGATCCTGAAACACGCCGAACCATGGGGCGTGGCGCAGTTCGATGGTGACGAAGATCACCTTGTAAAGCGAGAAGAAGATTGGAATTTGCAAGAGGATCGGCAAACAACCGGCAGCCGGGTTCACCTTGTTCTTCTTGTAGAGTTCCATCATCCCCTGTTGCATTTTTTGACGGTCATCGCCGGCGGCTTCCTTGAGCTTTTCCATTTCTGGCTGAAGCTCTTTCATTTTGGCCATGGAGACGTAGGATTTATAGGCCAGCGGGAACAAAACGGCTTTGATGATCAGGGTTAGACCAATGATTGCCCAGCCCATATTGCCGATCAGTTTGTTGATTTCATGCAGCAGCCAGAAGATGGGTTTGGTCAGGAAGAAAAACCAGCCCCAGTCGATGCTGTCGATGAATTTCGGCACGCCTGCGTCCTCGTAGTCGCGCAGGATCGCCCATTCTTTGGCCCCGGCAAACAGTTGGGTTGTGACCTCGGTGGAGGCACCGGCGGCGAGGGTCTGTGTCGGCAGGCGGGTGACGGCGCGATAAATGTCGCTGCGCGCGTCATAGGTCAGGGCCTGGTCAAATGTTTGTCCGGCATCGGGGATCAGAATCGCCTGCCAGAAATGGTCGGTGAAGCCGATCCAGCCTTGGGTCACATCCTCTTGCACAACGGCCTGACGGCCCCATTTCGCGTCAACCTCTGCTTCGGCGATGTCATCCCAATCGGTTTCCGAGAGTTCGCCGTCCGCGATGGCAACTGCGCCCTCGTGCAGGATGAAGAAGTTTTCCAGATCGTCAGGCTGTGTGTGTTGCACAATCATGCCGTAGGGGGCCAGCGTGATCGATGCCTCGCCATTGTTGGTCACCGTCTGCGTCATTGAGAACATAAAGTTCTCATCAACCGAGATTGTGCGGCCAAAGACCTGTCCGGCACCATTGTCCCAGCTGAGGGAGACAGGGGAGCCAACGCCCAGAACCTCACCGGCGCTGAGTGTCCATTCGGTGTCGGGGCCCGGAACCGCGTCTGCGTCGATGCCGGCACCAGCGGCCCAGCCCTGCAAGGCATAATAGGCGTCAAGGGAGCCCTGTGGGGACAGCATGGTTACAATGGGAGCGTCATCATCGGTTGAGGTGCGATAGCCCTTCAGTTGCAGATCGTCTATGCGACCGCCCAAAAGCGAAATTGAACCGATCAGGCTTGGAGTTTCGATCTTGATGCGTGGTGCCGCCTGAAGGGCCTCGACGCGAGTCTGCGGGCCGGTGCCAATAGCGGCGGGTGCAGTCCCCTCGGCGGTGGCGACGGGGACAGCGGCATCCGCAGGGGCATTTTCAGTGGTCTGAACCGTGCCATCAATTGGGGTGTCCGGTTCCGGCGGTGGAAAAAGGACAAACCAGACCAGGATCACAACAAAGCTGAGTGCAGTTGCGAGAATTAGATTTTTGTTCTGTTCGTCCATGGGGAGAGCCACCTGAATGTCTGCCGGAAACTAGGGTGGTTCAACAGAGTGCAGCCCTAAAGGTCAAGCGGATTCGGGTCAATTTCGGGCTTATAGGGCTTGGCACCGCAGGATATGCGCTGGCGGTTCTCCCATGAACTGGCCATTGCCGGGTTTCCTGCCCATTGCTTGGGGCTGCGTCTGAAGTTGAATACGGGGTACATTCTCCTACCTGCGCTAAAGCCGCTGTGTGCCAGTGCCACGTTGCAGTGGCTGTCAGTGGCTTTTGTCTTTTATGATATGTGGCATGTCCTCAAGTTTGGCGTTGTGGCGATCAATCCAGTCAAGTGTTTTTTCAAATGGCATTGGGCGGGCGATGCCGAACCCTTGAACATGATCACAGCCCAGTTGCGCGAGCAGAACATGTTCGCCCACGGTTTCCACCCCTTCGGCGAGAGTTTCGACGCCCAACCGTTCTGCCATTGTCAGGATCGCGCTGATCATGCGTTGTTGTTCGGGATCGCGGTCGGCTTTCATGACAAAAGAGCGGTCAATTTTGATTCGACTTACAGAGAACCGGCGAATGGAAGCGATGGAGGCATGACCGGTGCCAAAATCATCCAGATCAATACGGCAGCCAAGTGCGCCCAGTGCGTTGATGTTGCGGGTGATCATGTCATCGGGGGCGGTTGCAACAACGGTTTCAAGAACTTCGACAGCAAGCCGTTGGGGTGTCAGTTCAAACCTGTCCAATTCCCACCGAATTTTTTCCAGCAGTTTGGGATTGTTCAGCTCTGATCCGGCAAAATTAACACCAACCTGCGGCACCTCAACACCCGCCCCATCCCAGGCTTTCAACGCTGCAAAGGAGTGGTACATCATGACCTCCGCAAGGCGTTCCAATTGCCCGGCTTGTTCTATAACCGGCAGAAACTCTGACGGGGAAATCATGCCGCGGTCAGGATGTGACCAGCGGGCAAGCGCCTCAAAACCGGTAATGCGGCCAGTATCGGTGGAAATCTGGGGCTGGAACCATGGCTGGATTTGCCCGCCTTCCAGTGCGCGCACTACATCTTCGCGCAGTTCGGCACTTGCCTTACTGGCTTGTCGCATTTGTTCAGAGAAGGCCCGAATGGCAGAAGGACCGCGGCGTTGGGCCTCATAAAGGGCAATGGCGGCGGCTTCCAGCCAATCGGCGCCGGTGCTTCCAGGGGCACGGCTGTGCTGGCAGAAACCAACCGAGGCAGAGATATAAATGCCTGTGCCATCAACGGAAACCGGTTCTTCCACAGCAGATTGAATGCGCCCGGCCAGCTGAATGCAGAGCTCAAGGTCAAGGTGACGCACTGGGGCGGTGCAAATTGCAAAACGGGAATCGCCCATTTGCCCAACCCTGTCTTCGGTGCGCAGGGCCGTGAGAATCCGGTCGCCGACCCGTTGTGATACAGTATCGGCGGCCGCCTGACCAAAGCGTTCGACCACCTGATCGAATTCTTCGATCACCAGAAACAATGTTGCTGCATGGGTGCCTGTTTCCAGCGCCTTTTGATAGCTCTGTTCGGTGAGTTCTTCG
Source organism: Sulfitobacter pacificus (assembly GCF_030159975.1). Taxonomy (NCBI): domain Bacteria; kingdom Pseudomonadati; phylum Pseudomonadota; class Alphaproteobacteria; order Rhodobacterales; family Roseobacteraceae; genus Sulfitobacter; species Sulfitobacter pacificus. Next base: position 2,582,234 of record NZ_BSNL01000001.1, on the reverse strand, counting down.
AAAGCGGGGCGCGGCAGGATACCGGTGTTAAGCGCGCCCGAAAAGGTCGCCCGGTTGTGCAGGTTGCCCCCGACCAGATAAAGCACGGGCAGCAGGCCCGCCAAGACAACTAGCGCCCCTTCACCCCCGAACCAGAATGCCGCCAGACACATGGCCGGCACAAAGGCGAATGCCGGCGGCCCGGTCAGCACAAGGGCAAAGCGATGTCGCAGGCGTTTCAGTGAACGGGGCCAAGATTGCAGCATGGGCCGACTCCTGTAGGCGACGAAGGGGTGTCGCAACAGGTGTGAACTTATCGCCAAAGCAGTGAGCCGTGTGTTAACGGGCTTTCAATGCCTTCTCGAAATATATCTAAAATTGCTCAGATTTCGCGGGTTAGCCCGGCAAAATCAAAGAGCTTGGGGTCAAGCAAATGCGAGGGGCGGGCGTTCATCAGGGCACGGAACATGATCTGGCGGCGTCCGGGCGTGTTTGCCTCCCAACCATCAAGGATTTGTTTGACCTGCTGGCGTTGCAGCCCGTCCTGCGAACCGCACAGATCACAGGGAATGATCGGATAATTCATTGCACGGCTGAACTTTTCACAATCTGCCTCGGATACATGTGCGAGGGGGCGATAGAGGAACAAGTCTCCCTCTTCATTCACAAGTTTAGGCGGCATGGTTGCCAGCCGTCCGCCATGGAAGAGGTTCATAAAGAAGGTTTCAAGGATGTCGTCCCGATGATGGCCCAACACCACAGCAGTGCAATTTTCTTCGCGGGCGATACGGTAGAGATTGCCACGCCGCAAACGCGAACAAAGCGCACAAAAGGTGCGCCCCTCGGGAATCTTATCCATGACGATTGAATATGTGTCGCTATATTCGATCCGGTGGGGAACGCCCATTTTCTCAAGAAACTCGGGCAGAACCGTTGCGGGAAAACCGGGCTGCCCCTGATCAAGATTGCAGGCCAGCAGCTCCACAGGCAGCAGGCCCCGCCACTGGAGCTCATGCAGCACGGCCAGCAGGGTATAGCTGTCCTTACCGCCTGACAGACAGACCAGCCATTTGCCGCCCGGTTCGATCATCCCGTATTGTTCAATCGCTTCGCGGGTATTGCGCACAAGACGTTTGCGGAGCTTTTTGAACTCCGTTGTTTGGGGGGCACCGTGAAACAGGGCGTGAATATCTTCGGGTTTGTCCAGCATGGGAGTGGCTTAGATCAAGCGGCAGGTCCGATCAAGCGTCCCTGGTGTCGCTGTCATTATCAGGTACGTTGTCGATGCCAGAACCGCCCCATGGATGACAGCGTGCGATGCGGCGCGCGGCCAGCCAGCCACCTTTCATTCCGCCATGTTTTTCCAAGGCTTCCAACGCATAGGCGCTGCAGGTAGGCTGATAGCGGCAGTTGAAACCGACCCAGGGACTAAAGATCAGCCGGTAGCCCCGCACAGGCAGGGATAGCAGGCGGGCGAGAAGGGTCATTTCCTGACACCGTGCAAAATATCAAGGGCGGCGTCAAAGTCGGCCTGCAACTGGGTAAAGGGCAGATCTGCGGTCGTGCCTTTGCGCCCGATCAGCACATAGTCATGGCCGGGCTGGCCGCGTTTGGTCAGGGCAAGACGGGCAATTTCCCGCAGGCGGCGCTTGGCACGGTTGCGCGCAACTGCGTTGCCGACTTTCTTGGAGCAGGTAAACCCGACACGCACGAGGTCTGCCGGGCAGGGCTCCGCCGCACGGCGTTTACGCATTTGCAACACAAAGCCGGGTTTGGCCACATGGGCCGCGCGGGAGGCGCGTTGAAAATCGGCACGTTGGGTCAAGACGAC